>CANNRR010000185.1 GCA_947508055.1 Burkholderiales bacterium | reverse complement strand
TGCACTTTGACCAGGCGCTGCTGGACCACATCGATGCCATGGGCGTACACCGGGCCCATGTAACGCTGCACGTGGGTGCTGGCACCTTCCAGCCAGTCAAAACCGAGAACCTGTCCGAACACCAGATGCACAGCGAGTGGTACGACGTGCCCGAAGCCACTCGCCAGGCCGTCGCTGATTGCAAGGCACGCGGCGGGCGCATCGTGGCCGTGGGCACCACCACCGTGCGCACGCTGGAGTCGTGGGCGCACAGTGGCGTAGCGCGTGGCGACACCTGTATCTTTATCACACCCGGATTTGATTTCAAGCTGATCGACCTGCTGGTGACCAACTTCCATTTACCCAAGTCCAGTCTGATGATGCTGGTCAGCGCCTTTGCAGGCTATCAGCACGTCGTGGACCTGTACCGAACCGCCATTGAACGGGAGTACCGCTTTTTCAGTTATGGTGACGCCATGCTGCTGGTGCGGCCAACTGACGCATCAGGGGCACGCATGCAACCAATCCTTCAGGTGGCGGGTTCATCGGCTGAGAGTGCCGATTGACCACGCTGCGACTGCATGGCCTGGACTTGTCGTATTACACCGGCAAGACGGAATGTTACCTGCGTGTCAAAGGCCTGCCCTTTGACAGCGTGGAGATGAGCACGACCAGCTTTCGGGATTGCGCGCGGCGAACCGGTGTGGCGCAGATGCCCCAGTTGGAGTTTCCCGACGGCCGCTGGTTGACCGATAGTTCGCAGATCATCGAGTACTTCGAGGCGCAATCGACTGAGCCCCCCATCTATCCGAAGGACCCTGCGCTTTGCTTCATTGCGCATCTGCTGGAGGATTTTGGAGATGAGTGGCTGTGGCGCCCGGCCATGCATTACCGCTGGTCCTTCCAACCAGATGCGCGCCTGGCAAGTGATCGACTGGCGCGTGGCTTGTTGCGTGATGTGCGCCTGCCGCTGGCCGTCAGGCGCTGGTTCATCGACCTGCGCCAGCGCCATCTTTTTGTTCGCAAGGACGGCGTCACCCGCCGCACGGCCCCCTTGGTCGAGACCCTGTACCGTGAGGTGCTGGACGCCATGCAAGCGGTGTTGAAGGCGCAGCCATTTCTTATGGGAGTACGCCCCACGCAAGCCGATTTCGGTCTGGTTGGCTCCATGTACCGCCACTTTTCCAGTGATCCAACGCCAGCGGGAATCATGCGCACACACGCGCCAGACGTGCTGGCATGGGTAGGGCGGATGCAAACACTGACACCGCAGAGTTTTGCAAGCAGCCCCCATGCAACGGCAATCCCTGACGGACTCGATCGTCTGATGGCACTGGTCTGCGAACGCTACCTGCCGTATCTGGCCTGCAACGAAGGCGCCTTTGAAGCCGGAGCACAACGCGTGGCATGGTCTGATTGCGGAGTTGCCATCACCACGCCGACCAACCCCTACCGGGTGTGGTGCCTGAACCAATTGCGCAGGCGCTACGCCGCGCTGTCCGCGCCTGGGCGCGCGCAAGTAGACAACTGGCTTGCCACCAGCAGCGCGCATCTGGGCGCTAACGCAAGCAAATTGCTCGCGCAAGCAGCCGGCCCGGCGGCCCGCACGCAGGTGTTTCCAGCCGGATTGCAATGCGGAGAAGGAACTCCGACACCGCACTCGGTCAACAGCCAGTGGCGCAGTAGCTGAATGGAGTAAGCGGTCCAGCATTTGCTTCCAAAGCTTATCCGTCTCGGCATTCGATCTGCTGCCCCCATGCACAGTTTTGCGCGCGGGGCTGATCGATATACTAGATCCATGGACCCCTTTCAAAAACGAACTGCCCTGCGCATTGGGGTGGTCAGTTTCCTACTTGCTTCGCTGGCCAGTCCGATTGCCTGGATAGTCACGCGGGAAGCCGCTGAAGAAAGCGTGGTAGCGCTGGCCAGCGAGGAGTCTGGTCGCTTGTTGCACCGGTTTGACTCTATCGATCTCAGCGGACCCAATGCCCCGCAGCACGCAAAAGAAGCCGCTTTTGCGATTGCTGGCGGCCTGTTTGATATCGCTGAAATTTACGACGCCAATGGCAACAAACTGGCTGAGTCGCTCACCGCAGAAGGTGATGCCGTGGAGTCGCTTTTGCCGCAGCACGGCGCGCCGCGCTACACAGCGGCCTCTTATGAAAGCCTCAAGCCCTCAGCTGATTTGTGGCTGTTGCGCGTGTTTATTCCGCTGCGCAACTCCGCCACAGACCCCAAGGCGGCAATTACCGGCTACTTTGAGGGGGTGCGCGTCATACCAGCCTGGCAGCAGGAACAGATATTCAGCAACTCGCTGGCCATGGCGTTGATGGTGGGACTGGCATCGCTGCTGTGCGGCGCAGCGCTTTACCCGGTGGTGGTGCACCTATCGGCAGACAACGCACGCAAGGCGCGCGAGGTGCTGGAGTCGCACATTGCCATGATGGAAGCCATGGGCCGCGCCATTGCCAAACGCGACTCTGACACCGGCGCGCACAACTACCGTGTGGCCTGGATTGCCTCACGCATTGGCGAACAGTTGAATCTCAAGAGCGACGCCATGCAAGCCCTCATCGTCGGCAGCTTCCTGCACGATGTGGGAAAAATTGGCATACCCGACGCCATCCTCCTCAAGCCCGGTCGACTTGACGACGCCGAAATGACGATCATGCGCACCCATGTTGCGCAAGGTGAGAACATTGTGGGCGGCATTGACTGGCTGGAGGGTGCCCATGCGGTCGTGGCTGCCCACCATGAAAAGTGGAATGGTGATGGATATCCACGCGGGCTTGGGGCACAAGCTATACCCCTGGCGGCCCGCATTTTTGCGGTAGCGGATGTATTTGACGCCTTGTGCTCCAAACGCCCCTACAAGGAACCCATGGACTTTGATGCAGCCATGGCGATTCTGGAAAAAGAAACGGGTAGCCACTTCGACCCTGATGTGATGGTCGCCTTTCAGAGCATTGCACGCAAGACATTTGATCGTCTGTCAAATACCAGCGAGGACGAGGCCAGAATGCTGATGGAAGAGCGGGTGCGGGTTCACTTCGGGATGTAACACCATGCTGCAATTCGAACTACTGAAAACCGACCCCGCCAGCCACGCCCGACGCGGCACACTCACCCTGAACCACGGCGTGGTGCAAACGCCCATCTTCATGCCGGTTGGTACCTATGGCACGGTTAAGGGCGTGATGCCGCGCAGTCTGGAAGAGATGGGCGCGCAGATCATTCTGGGCAACACCTTTCATCTGTGGATGCGCCCGGGCCTGGACGTGATGGCCAACTTTGGCGGCCTGCATGCGTTCGAGAAATGGAGCAAACCGATCCTGACCGACTCGGGTGGCTTTCAGGTCTGGAGCCTTGGCGAGATGCGCAAGATCAGCGAGGAAGGCGTCAAATTCGCCAGCCCCGTCAACGGCGACAAGTTGTTTCTCACCCCCGAGATCAGCATGCAGATCCAGTCTGTGCTGAACAGTGACATCGTGATGCAGTTTGACGAGTGCACGCCCTACGACACCAAAGGCCATATCACCACCGAGCGCGAAGCACGCACCTCGATGGAGCTGAGCCTTCGCTGGGCCAAGCGCTGCCAGGCCGAATTCACCAAGCTGGAGAATCCGAACGCCCTGTTTGGCATCGTGCAGGGCGGCATGTTCGAAGGACTGCGCCAGGAGTCGCTGGACCAACTGGTCGAAATGGATTTCCCGGGCTACGCCGTGGGTGGCGTCAGTGTGGGTGAGCCCAAGACTGAAATGAACCGCATCATGGCGCACACGCCGCACCGCCTGCCCGCGCACAAACCACGCTACCTGATGGGCGTGGGCACGCCCGAGGACCTGGTGCAGGGCGTGATCGATGGCGTGGACATGTTCGACTGCGTCATGCCCACCCGCAACGCCCGCAACGGCACCATCTTCACCCGCCACGGCGACCTGAAATTGCGCAACGCCCGTCACAAGACCGACCCGCAACCGCTGGACCCCAGTTGCACCTGCCATGCCTGTGCAGGCACGTCAGGCGTGTCATGGGAGCAAGGCGGGCGAGAAGGTTTCTCCAGAGCCTACCTGCACCACCTGGACCGCTGCGGCGAGATGCTGGGCCCCATGCTGGCCACCATCCACAACCTGCACTACTACCTGAGCCTGATGCGCGAGATTCGTGAGGCGCTGGATGCGGGCACGTTTGCTGTCTTTCGGCTGCAGTTCAAGGCGGCGCGGACACGGGGCATCTCATAGCGCCGCTTCCGGCAATGCCATGAACACGGTCAACACACCGGTGTAGCCGTACAGGTGGTTGTGGGCAATTTCACCGCCGGCGAAGAAACCGACCATCGGCACATCACCCAGGGCACGGCGCACCAATTGCATTTCAGCGCTGGGCCCACCAAAGTGCTGGCCGCCGCGCCCGGTACAGCTGACGTACACCGCTCCGGCCATTTGCCGTGCCGGGTGCGGCGCCGACTCCAGCGCAGAGGCCTGCAATGCGTGCGCGGTCTCCAGTTCCTGCTCCTGGGGCTCAAGTTCTTCACGAATTTCGGCACAAATGCGGGTCAGATCCGCTCGGGCGGCCTGAACATTGCGCCGACAAAACACCAGTTGTGCACCCACCGCTACACGGTCGGAAACGGCCACGCCCCGTCGCCCGGGGTCCAGCCCAACGATGTGACGCACCAGCACGTCCTCGCCAAAATTGCCGGTCTGGCGCAGTGCTGTGCGGTGCACATCATGCTGCAAGTCCTGCGCCGAAACCAGCCCCACCAGCGTAGCGCGCACCACCTCCAGCGCCTGCTGGGGTTGCTCCAGCGAGATCGACAGGTCGCGCAGCATCACATCGAGCGCGGGTTCGCCGTCCAGCGCAATCACCACGTTTTGGTCTGCTTCAGTCACATGGCGCACGGCAGCCACTGGCATGCAGCCCTGCGTCACGCGCGACACCATAAGCACATCGGGCCCAAACGCCACGCCACTCAGGCCCCCACTGAATACGCCACTGGCGGCGCCCTGGCCGCTGATGTTTCCATTGCCACCCACCGCAAACTGAACGGCAGGGCCCCGACTGCTGGCCAAACCGCCAAACAGATAACCGGCGTCGGTACGTTGCGCCATTTCTTCAATCAGCTCACCCAGGTCAGCCGTCGCGGGGTCGACATGGACCAGTGCCGTGTGGGCCTCAAAACCCAGTCCCAAAGGAGCTACGCCAGAGAACACACGGTACTGTTCGCCCGGGATTTCCAGCAGCATGACGGCCAGCGCTGGCTCGTCCCAGTATTCGACATTGTTCGACACAATACCCACCCCCACCGTGCCCGACCAGTCGGTCACCAGCGGCAACTCGGCGCTCAGGTGTTCCAGCATCTCTTGGGCTGCGCTGGCATAGTGGTCCGTGATGTAGAGCAGTGCCAGAGTGGGCGCACTGGCATAGCCATGCAAGGCCATTTGCGCGCGCAACTGCGCTAGCACCAAGGCTGCAGCCATTTGCCACTGCGGATGCGTGGCGTGCGCATACGGAAAAAGTTTCATGACCGCCCCTAGTTACGGGCTACTCCCCAACCGTACTAGCGGCTGCGTGGCGTCGTTTTGCGAGCCGCCGGCTTGGTGACGCGTTTGACGGCGCCACTGGCAGCCTTCTTGCCAGCCGCGGTAGCCGACTTCATGGCCTCTTTGGCCATGCCGCTAGCCATGGTTTTGGTCATATCCATGGCAGTTTTGGTAGTGGCGTCTTTGAAAGCTCCGGCGGCAATTTGCTGGAATTGCTGCGTCAGCGCGCCCCACAGTTGCAACGGGTCCACCATGGCACCCATTCCGGCGGCCGCCTTGCTGACCTTGGCCCCCGCACCGGAGTTGCCGGTCGCTACATCCGAAATGGTTTTGGCAGTGGACGCCGCACGCTCGGTGACCCGCTGCACCCCCGACTGCACCGACTCGGCGGCCCGGAGCTTCAATGCATTGGCGACGTCACCAATATTGAAGTTCATGCCCTTGAGGGTGGACAGGGTCATCTTTTGCACTTCGAGCGCCTGAATGGTGGCGCCGAGCGCGCGCGAGTTTTGCTCCAGCCAGAAATGCACCGCCTTGAGTTCCTCGATGCGCTTTTCCAGCTCGTCCACATTCAGCGTGGGCGCCACCCAGTTGCCCAGGTTGGGCATTTGCGGAATGTTGCTGCTAGCGCCTTTGGCCAGGTTCTGCAAGAAATCAAAACCTGGTACGAATTTGCCAAAACCGGTGGTGTCTGTGTCACTCATATGCACTCCATGGGAGGTTGTCAACTCTGAACAGTTAGCAGCTTACTCCAATGTAGTGCACTAGTGGTGGCCAATCTCAAAACGCCACCGTCAACCTCACATTGATCGCTCGGTCGGCGCCGGGCACCGAGCTAATCATGCCCGACTATCGGCCGCCATGTGTTGGCGTAACGTCTGGACATCCGCATCGCGCTTACGGTTTAAAAATATCCACCAACTGCCCCAATGGCAGCACCCGCGCCCGCGACGACAAGGGGTAAGGCGCATCGACTGGCGCAATCACAAAGCCGCTGTCCAGTTGTAGTGCATCCAGCGCTTCGGCAAACCCTTTGCCCAATTTGGGGGCTTTTGAGTGCTTGATCTCAATGGCGCGCAGCGGTCCACCGGGCAACTCCAGCAGCAAATCAATTTCATTGCCACTGGCGGTGCGGTAAAAGTAAGGCCGACTGCCCACCGGCGCTTGACTCAGAATCTGCTCAATCACCCACCCCTCCCACGACGCACCCAGCACCGGATGGCCCAATAGCGCGTGGTAGTCCGGCAAATTGAGCAAGGCATGGAGTAGCCCACTGTCCCGAAAATACACTTTGGGCGACTTAACGAGACGCTTGCCCAGGTTGGCGCTGTAAGGTGGCAGTACCCGCACCATGAACGTGCTCTCCAATATGTCC
>CANNRR010000184.1 GCA_947508055.1 Burkholderiales bacterium | reverse complement strand
TCGGAGTCGCGTATCGCCACAAAAGCCCGCCCCGTGGGGGAGCGCAGCAAATTCAAAATGCCCAGCGTGGCCACTACCGTGACACTCAAGCACAGAAAATAAAACTGTTCGCCACTGCTCAGCACCCAGCCAAAGATGTCGGGTTTCTTGATGTGGATGCCAGCGTTGCCACCGGTGACCGACTCCCATCGCGCCAGCACCTCTTCCACAATGAAGCCAAACGACAGCGTGGCAATGCCCAGGTAAATGCCCTTGACCCGCAACGCTGGCAGACCCACTACCAGCCCCACGGCAGCAGACAATCCTGCCGCGCAGGTCAACGCAATGGGGAAGGGCACGCCCATATTGGTGAGCACCGCATGGGTGTAAGCCCCCACGCCCAGAAAGGCTGCGTGGCCCATCGAGAACAGGCCGGTAAAGCCCGCCAACAGCATCAGGCCCAGGCCAGCGATGGAATAGATCAGCACCAGTGTGAGCTGCGCCAGCCAATACTCTGCAAACACCCAGGGCGCTGCCACCAGCAACAGCATCAGCGCGCTGTACCAAAACACGTGCCCGCCGTGCTTGGCCAGGTTGACGTCTTGCGCGTAGTCAGTCTTAAAGATAAAGCGCATGTCAGACCTTCTTGCGCAATTTTTCGCCGAACAAACCATTGGGTTTGACCATCAGCATGACCAGCACCACCACATAGGCGGCCGTGTCCTTGAAGCCGTCGGGCAAGTAAAAGCCCGATAGCGACTCGACGATGCCAATGATCAGACCCCCCACAATGGCCCCGGGCAGACTGCCAAAACCACCCACCACCGCAGCGGGAAAAGCCTTCAGGCCGATGAAGCCCATGTTGGCGTGCACAAAGGTAATGGGCGCCAGCAGCAGGCCCGCAACGGCAGCAACCGCCGCAGCCAGCCCCCAGGCGATGCCGTTGAGGCGCTGAACCGGAATGCCCATGTAATACGCCGCCAACTGGTTTTGCGATGCGGCCTGCATGGCAATACCGAGCTTGCTGTAGCGAAACAGCGCAAACAGCAGCACGCACAGTACCGCTGTGGCACCGATCACGACCATGTGTTCCACGTTGAGCACCACGCCAGCGACGTTCCAGATTTCATCCTTGTAGGGCACCGGTAGCGCCTGTGTGTCAGTGCCAATGCCGGGCAACATGGTGATGAGGCCACGCGCCACGTAGCCAATGCCAATGGTCAGCATGACGATCGAGAACGCCGGCTGCCCCAGGATGGGTCGAATCACCGCGCGCTCCAGCGCCACGCCAAACACGGCCATCGAAGCGACCGCGCTGATGATGGCCAGCCAATACGGAAAGCCCAGCATGGTCATGCCCACCAGGCCGCCAAAGGCGCCCAGCATCATCAACTCGCCTTGCGCGAAGCTGACCGTCTCGGTCGCTTTGTAGATCAGCACGAAGCCCAAAGCAATCAGCCCATAGATGCACCCCTGTGCAATCCCGCTGATCACCAGTTGAAGAAACAGCACGTCGTCTCCTGTTAAAAATATTTGCTCCCTGTTTATAGCTGCTGCACTTCAAATCGCCGATAGGGTTGTCACTGATGCTTTGTCACGGCTGAGACTATTTAGTCTCCGAAATTCTCAAGTCAAGGGATATCGCAGAGCCAGCCTGCGAACGGGTACCATCGGCACTGCCAAGCTAATGCCGCGTCGCTTTGCCAGCCCACCCAACAATCCCATGTGAACTCGCCACCCTTACAACCCCCGGCAGCGAACCCCGCCCGCGCCGCCACGCCGCCCGAGCTGGAACCCAAGGCGCTGTCCATCCTGATCGTGGAAGACGAGCCTGGCGACCATGCGTTGGTGCTGACCTATTTACGCCACAAAAGCTTTTGGCGCGGTGCGGTTGCGCCCAACCTGGTCTGGGCCAAGTCCCTGCGTGAAGCGCTTGCAGCGGCGCAAAGCACCGTCTTCGACATGGTGCTGCTGGACCTGTCCTTGCCAGACTCAGCGGGAGTGCAGACCGTATCTGCCATCACTGCTGCGCTGAAGGGTACCCCAGTGGTAGTGCTCACCGGCAACGACGAACTGGCTATGGCGGCGCTTGGTGCGGGCGCACAAGACTATCTGGTCAAGGGTGAATTCGATCATTGGGGGCTGGGCCGGGCGGTGCGCTACGCCATGGCGTGCGCCGCACAGGAGCGCAGGTTGCACTTGTTTGAAGTGGCACTGAATTCCGCCGCCAACGGCATTGTGGTCACCGGCACCGACGGTACCATCGAATGGGCCAATGAAGCATTTGCCCAGATGACCGGGTACTCTATCGCAGAGGCCATCGGGCACAAGCCCAGTCAATTGGTCAAATCTGGCGCTCAAGACCAATCCTTCTACCAGCAGATGTGGCAAACCATTCTGTCTGGCCAAATTTGGAGAGGGGAGGTTATCAACCGACACAAAGACGGAACCCAGTACCACGAATTACTCGCCATCTCACCCGTCATGGGGGGTGATGGCAGGGTCAAACACTTCGTTGCAATCAAACAGGACATCAGCGAGCGCAAACACATCGAACAGCGCCTGGAACTGGCGCTGTTCGGTGCGGACCTGGGCCTATGGGACCTGCAATTGCCCAGCGGCGATCTGCACCTCAGCGCCAAAGTCTGTGCCATGCTGGGCTACGCTGAGGGGGGCGTTGGCGCGCATATCAGCCAATTCGAAAAGCTGGTGCACCCCGACGATGCGCCTGCCCGCCGTGCTGCGCTTAACACCCACCTGAGCGGCGATGCGCTGGACTTCCAGGCCGAGCACCGTATGCGACACAAGGCGGGCCACTGGGTCTGGGTGCGCTCGCGCGCAAGGGTGGTTGCGCGTGATGACAATGCAGTCCCCTTGCGTCTCGTTGGCACCGTGCAAGACATCAGTCAGGAGAAGCAGCTCAAACTCGAGGGTGCCGACTTGTTGCTGCGTATCGAATCGTTGATCCATGGGTTTGGCAAAGCGCCAGTCCCATCAGAGCGTCGCGGTGACGTGGCCAAGTCCGCCGCCCTTGGCCTGCGCCAGCAGCAGGTGCTTCAACTGATCGCGGCCGGCTGCACCTCGGCTGAAATCGGCGAGCACATGGGCATTAGCCCGACCACGGCGGCCACACACCGGCGCAATCTGATGCGCAAGCTCGACCTGCACAGTGCCGCAGAGCTAACCCGCTATGCGATCACCCACAAGTTGATCGCTGGCTGACATCAGACGCTCGCACGGACAAAATTACCTCATTTAGGGTATTTTGATACCGTGTTTGGAGAATTGCTTTCATGCGCACCTGAGGCTACATTGGCAATCAGCGGCTATCGCCCAGGCGCGTTCGCCTGCCTATCTGAACTGTGAATACCATGAAAAATCTCAAAATCGGCTCTCGGCTCTTCGTACTTATTGGCTTGCTGTCCGTCGTGATGGTGGCCATTGGTGCCTTGGGGCTGTTCGGGATTAGTCAGGCCAACGATTCGGCGCGCTCGATTTACGAAGAAAGTCTGACCGCCACCGGGCGCATTGCCGAAATCCAGAATCGGCTGATGGCCAACCGACTGGCCATTGCGGTCGCCCTTGTAACCCCCACTGCGGATGCGATCGCCAGTTCTGCCGCCACGGTCGAAGGCAACATCGCCACCATTACCAACGTGTGGAAAGCCTATACGGCCAGCCCGCTCGATGTGCAAGAGGCCGCTTTGGCCAAAGATTTCGCCGAGAACCGCAAGGCATTTGTGCAAGAGGGTCTGCTCAAAACCATTGCAGCACTGCGTGCCAACGACATCAGGGAGGCCAACCGGTTGGTGGTGGAGAAGGTGAGGCCGCTATACATCCCGGTGGGCAAAGGTATCGACGCCCTGTTCAAGCACCAGCTTGACACAGCCAAGCTTGAATACGATGCCTCGGTCGCGCGCTACCAATGGATTCGTGCGCTGTCGCTGGCCTCGCTGGTAGGCGGGCTGCTTTTTTCCGTATTCTTCGGGCTGTTTTTGGTGCGCGGCATTACCCGGCCATTGAACCGTGCCGTGGACTCGGCAAACAACATTGCTGCTGGCCAGTTGGATGACACCTTGATCGCCGACAGCACCGACGAAACCGGCATGCTGCTCACGGCCATGGCCACCATGCAGACCGTGCTGGCCAGATTTCAGAGCGCGCAGGGTGAAATGGCCAAACAGCATGACGCAGGCGCCATGGACTATGTCATCCCCACGAACGAGCTGCCAGGCGCCTATGGGGCCATGGCCCAGGGGGTCAATGCACTGGTTCAAAGCAACATTGCCATGACCATGAAAACGGTGGACGTGATTGCCGGCTATTCCGAAGGCCGCCTCGATGTCGCCATGGACCGCCTGCCGGGCCAAAAAGCCCGCATCAGCACCGCCATGGACAAGGTGCAAAAGTCTTTGCAGGAGGCCGCCACCGCGGCGCGTACCAACCTGCGCATCAAGAACGCCCTGGACAACTGCTCCACCAACGTGATGATTGCCGATACGGATTTCAACATCTTGTACATGAACACTACCGTGGCCGAGATGATGCAACGCAACGAGAGCGAACTGCGCAAAGTCCTGCCCCAGTTTGACGCCCGAAGCCTGATGGGCAAAAACATCGACGTGTTCCATAAAAACCCATCGCACCAGCGCAATATGTTGGGCACACTCAAGTCCACCTACAGAACCCAGATTCAGGTGGGCAGCCTGTACTTTGGTTTGATTGCCAACCCGATTGTGGATGCCCAAGGGGTGCGCGTCGGCACCGTGGTCGAATGGAATGACCGCACGGCCGAAGTCGGTGTCGAGCAAGCCATTGCAGCCACGGTGCAGGCAGCATCCCAGGGCGACTTCAGCCAGCGCCTGGGCATGGACGGCAAGACCGGCTTCTTCGCCAACCTCTCCAGCGGCATGAATCAGCTTATGGACACCACCGAGCAGGGGCTCACCGATGTCGCCGAACTGCTAGCCGCGTTTGCCGAGGGCGACCTGACCCAGCGCATCGAGCGTGACTGCGCCGGTCTGTTTGGCCGGGTCAAAGACAGCGCCAATACCACCGCAGAAAACCTGGCCCGCGTGTTGTCCGAAGTGCGCGGCGCGGCCGACGCCTTGACCGGTGCTGCCAACCAGGTCAGCGCCACGGCGCAGTCACTGTCGCAAGCCGCCAGCGAGCAGGCCGCCAGCGTGGAAGAAACCACCTCGCAGATTGACGCCATGTCGGGCTCCATCTCGCAAAACAGCGACAACGCCAGGGTTACCGACGGCATGGCCGCCACCACCAACAAAGAGGCCGTTGAGGGGGGAAGCGCCGTCAATCTTACGGTAGCAGCTATGAAAGAGATAGCGGCCAAGATTGGCATCATTGACGACATTGCGTACCAGACCAACCTGCTGGCCCTGAACGCCGCCATTGAAGCAGCGCGCGCCGGCGAGCATGGCAAAGGCTTTGCGGTGGTGGCCGCCGAGGTGCGCAAGCTGGCCGAGCGCAGCCAGTCCGCTGCCAAAGAAATTGGCGAACTCGCAGGCAACAGCGTGGCCACCTCAGAGCGTGCAGGAAGACTGCTGGGCCAAATCGTGCCCAGCATCCAGAAAACCAGTGAACTGGTGCAAGAGATTGCAGCGGCCAGTGCCGAGCAAAGTGAGTCGGTAACGCAAATCGGTGGTGCCATGGGGCAACTCTCCAAGGCCACCCAGCAAAACGCATCGGCCTCTGAAGAATTGGCCGCCACCAGCGAAGAGTTGTCGGGCCAGGCCGAGCAACTGCAGCAGTCGGTCGCATTCTTCAAGATTGAGAAGGAATCCCCCGCCGTGCGCAATCGCCACGCGCCGGTGGCCACCGAGCGTCGTGCCGGCGCTCCGCTGCTGACATCCCCATCCGCCAGGGCCACCAGTTCCAGCAACTTCAAACCCTATTGACCGGCACCCCGTTCTACCAATAACCCCCCTGGCACCGCCCAGCGACTAAGGAGATAAACCGCATGAACTTCAGTGACTTGAAAATATCCGCCCGACTGATCCTCGGCTTTGGCATGCTGACGCTGCTGATTGCGCTAATGGGCGGCATTGCGCTGGTCAAGACCAATGTGGTCGATGGCGATGTTGTCAAGCTGGTCGATGACAGAATTCCCAAGGTTATTACCCTGTACGAGATCAAGGGTGAGCTCAACAACGTTGCCCGCGCCACCCGCAATATGGTCATCCGGGTCGAACCGGCCGATATAAAAAAAGAAATTGCAGGCATTGAAGAGGCCCGCAAGCAGATCGGGGATCGTCTTCAAAAACTCGGTGCCGGGGTGAAGTCCGATGCAGGCAAGGCAATACTAGCCCGGATCATTGAGAGCCGTGTGAGTTACGTTGCCGCGCAGGGAAAATTCATTGATCTGGTCAATGCGGGCAAGGTCGACGAAGCCAAAACCCTTTTACTGGGCGACATGTACGCGGGCCAAAAAAGCTATTTCGCGGCGCTCGATGACATGATCAAATTTCAGGACGACCAAATGGACGCATCGGCCAACGATGCCCATGCTGCCGTGGCCAGCATGAGGCTGATGCTGGCGATTGCAATGGCCTTTGCGCTGGTGGCAGCGGTGCTGATGGGGCTGTGGATCATCCGCGCCATCACCGGCCCGATCAACCAGGCGGTGGGCATTGCCCGGGCCGTGGCCGATGGCGACCTGAGCCAGCAGTTTGAAGCCAGCGGCAACAGCGAAACCGCGCTGCTGCTCATGGCCTTGAAAGACATGCAAACCAGCCTGTCCAGAGTCGTTGCCAACGTGCGCCAGGGCTCTGAGGGCGTGTCCACTGCCAGCGCCGAAATTGCCTCGGGCAACCATGACCTGTCTGCACGTACAGAATCGCAAGCCAGCGCGCTGGAGCAAACAGCCGCCTCCATGGAGCAGCTCAGCGCCACCGTGAAGCAAAACGCCGACAGCGCCCGCCAGGCCAACCAGCTCGCGGCCAGCGCCTCCACCGTGGCCGTCAAG
>CANNRR010000183.1 GCA_947508055.1 Burkholderiales bacterium | reverse complement strand
CCAGACCAGTGCCCAAGAAAAAGCGTCTATGCAGCACAACGGGTTAGACCGTGCCAAACTTTGTGGCAAATTGAATCCCGATTTTTTGAAGCAACGGTGTTGGCAACAATCCACCAGCACAAACAATGACCGCATCGTTCGGGTACTTTTGTGAAGCACCGTTGTAGCTGATTTCTACATGTTTTTCGTGGATCGTCTCAATCTTGGACTTCAGCATGACGCGGATGCGCCCGGCCTTTTCCTGTTGCTCCAGGAGAATGCGGTTTTTCTGTTTGACACGTGAAAAGGCTTCACTACGGTAGGACAGGATCACGTTCGTATTCTTTTGTTCAGAAATCGATATGGCCGCCTCCAAGGCACTGTCACCCCCCCCTACGACGAGCACGGACTGTCCGGCATATTGCTCCGGGTCAGTCAGTCGATAGGCTACCTTGTGTGATTCTTCACCGGGAACGTCTAGTTTTCGCGGCGTTCCGCGCCGACCCATCGACAGCAGGACGCTGCGCGCCGAGTAACTCCCCTTATCGGTACGAACCAAAAACCCGCCGTCCACTCGATCAATTGCTTCCATGCGCTCTCTAAATGCAATTTGCAGCCCCGTTTTCTTTACGACGCCCTGCCAAAATTCGAGGAGTGCTTCTTTGGATATCTCACCAAACTTGACCTTGCCGATAATCGCGAGTTCAACCGGCGCTGTCATGGCAATCTTTTGGCGCGGATAGTGGTAAACCGCACCACCCAATGAGTCCTCTTGCTCAACGATTTTGTACCGAAGCTTGTGCTGTATCGACGACAAACCGGCAGAGATGCCAGCCGGGCCACAGCCCACAATAACAACATCAAACTCCGCCTGCCCATCCGTTTTCTTGCGAACCGACTCAATAGCCTGCCGGCCCTGTTCAGCAGCCTTTCGGATCAGCCCCATCCCACCCAACTCGCCAGCAATGAAGATGCCTGGCACATTGGTCTCAAACCCGGGACTAATATGGGGAATTTCGATGCCTCTATTCTCGGTCCCGAACACAAGTTTGATGGCCTCAGTCGGACAGGCGACCATGCATGCCCCATGTCCAATGCAGTGTGCGGCATTGATCAATACGGCCCTCCCATTGATGACTCCCAAGGCATTCTCCGGGCAGGCGTTGGCGCAGGAGCCAGAACCCATGCAGCGGGTCGGGTCGACGATAGGGTGTAATGAGGGAGGCTCGACCAGGCCACTTGCAATTGACTCTTGCAGCACTGCGACGGTTCTGCTTTGGGTGCGTCTTTGCCGCCCAACATAAAACACCATGACAGCAACGACTATGGCAGCGTACAGAAACAGGTAGTTCATAAAAGCAAACGGTGGTCCAGCCGGAACATTGGCCCACCCCGATATTACTGCGCCACGACCTCGTTGATTTCAACCTTCAAACCGGCTGTACCGACCGCGACAGGGCTGGACAGTCCCGACAGATCGCCTTTTGCCGGTATAGCCTGCCCACTCTTGCTGATACGGGCACCCACCACGACCGTGCCTGCCTGCGACAATTTAACAGTCGGTGACATTGACACACTGTCATTCAACAGGAATTGAACTGGCAAATCCTTGACTTTCTTGCGCATGATTGCCAGTGGCATACGTGAGCCGCTGGCAGGGCGCGCAAAAATGAACAGGGCGTCCTCTGGACCGACATCTTTGGACAGTTTGACTGACAGCGTTACAACGCCGCTGACGCCGCCATTGGCAGTCGATGCAACTGCCGCACCTGCTGACGGAGCCTGCGTTGACACGAGTGCGACAGGAACCTCTACCTTGGGCGGTAGCCCCGACAGTTGGCGAGCCTCGGCCAATTTGGGCTGAATCTGTTTCACGAACATGTTCTCGCCACCCCCGATCTCGACCATGGAGTCCCAGAGCTTGACCGCCTTGCGGTAGTCCTTACGCTCAAAGGCATCGGTGCCCGCCATGGCAAGTCCCTTCACATTGCGGGGATCAATTTTCAGGGCTCGCTCAATGAGCTTCATGGGTTCACCGGACAGGCTTCGGTCATTCTTGACGGCCAGAGCATCCGCGTAGTCCACCAGCAGTCCGGCATCGTTCCCGTTGAGCTTTTCAGCTTTAGCATATGCGTCGACGGCATCAGCGTTGCGGCCCAACACACCATACGAACGTGCCAACATGGCCCAACCGGCCGCGTCATCGGGGTTCGCTTTCAGCCGGGCGGCGAGTTTGTCGATCATGGACCCGATCTGGTCAGCACCAGTGGCATGCGGTTGCGTCGCACCATTTCCACCCGCAAAGGGCGCACCCGTTTGTGACTGGGCAACCGTGCCCGCGCCATTTCGAAGAATTGGGCCACTTGTCAAAGCATACCCGACTGCTGCAACAATCAACACGGCAAGGGCCAACATGGCAAACAGCCGAAGGGACGACTTCTCGGCCGACTTCTCGGCCTCCGCGTCCTTGAGGGCCCAGTCCAGAATGCGACGCTCGAGTGGGGTTCTTTCTGCATCGAACACTTCCTGCGTGATTGCGCCGGACGCATGGAGAGCGCTCAATTCTTGAAGTCGCTGCTTGGTGTGGGCAATATCGACGGCAGTGCTTGCATGGGTTACTTGCATAAATTCCTCAGAGGACCTTTTCAACTAGATTCACCTGGCCCGCCAGCTGCTTCCTCAACTCGACCCAAAGCGGTTCACGATCTTCTTCCAGGTTTGTGTCACATGGCACTGCTGGCAGCGTGAACCGAATTTTCCATCATGTGGGTCGCTTTCTCGATGGCAGCTGTAGCAGGTGGTTGCTGTAGGTGCTGCCAACTTGCCCGCCGGTGCCGGGTCGCGGTGGCATTTTTCACAGGGAACGGTGCGGTGTGCACCGTCAAGCTTGTAGTGCGTGCGCGTGTCATGCGCAAAATCCCATAGCGGCCAGGCCCGCGTGTTATGGCAACTCTCACATTGAACACCATACGCACGTTTGTGCTTGTCTTCTTTGATGTGGCATCCCACGCAATCGCGACGCGCGTCCCTGAACCGCGGAGTATCGTGGCACTTCTTGCAGACTACCAAAGCATGGCCACCGGTCAAGGCAAACCTTGCACGATTGTGGTCGAAGCGATCCACCTTCCAGTCCTTCTCGGAATGGCAGGCCTCGCACTTGCTGCCAATTTGACCCTCATGCTTGTCGTCCTTCTTATGGCAGCTGATGCAAAGCATCGGCGTGTCGCGAAAACTCTTCACGTCTTTGTGACAGGCTTCGCACTTAACGGTCTGCACCGCATGCGCACTTTTCAGCCGGAACCGCGTCTTGTCATGCTCAAACAATGTGGCCTTCCAGTCATTGGCCGTGTGGCAATCGGCGCACTTCTGCCCGAGTGTTGCGACGTGCTTGTCGTCTTTCTTGTGGCAGGCAAAACAGTCTTTGCTGGCTTGCTTGTACATGAGTCCTTCATGGCACGACTTGCATTCGGTCTTCACATGTTTCCCCAGCAAAGGAAAATCTGACTTGGCATGGTCAAAACGAAGGGTTTCGGTCCAGGACTTCTCGGAGTGGCAGGTCTCGCATTTTTTACCCAGACTGTCCTTGTGCTTGTCGTCCTTGCGATGGCAGGAGACGCAGGCCTGGCTGGTTTTTTCCCGATACGGGTTGGTGGTGTGGCATGCGCTGCATTTCACAGTTCGGTGCTTGTCGTTCAACACATATTTCGTATCCTGATCGTGTTTAAAAGTCGTGGTTTTCCAGGACTTAGCGTCGTGACAGCTTTCGCACTTTTCACCGTATATTCCTTTGTGCCCCTTTTTCTCATCATCTTTCTTATGACAAGAAAAACATTTTTCCGGCGTGTCCTTATAGGCGTTGTCGCGGTGGCACTCAGCACACTTGACGTCCGCGTGCTTGCCGGTTAATTCGAAGTGGGTCTTGGAGTGATCAAACTTTGTCTCTTTCCAGGACGCATCGTTATGGCAATCGGCGCAGAGTTGTCCCAATGAGCCCTTGTGCGTATCGTCCTTCCGATGGCAAGTATTGCACGCGCTGGGGGCTTCGCGATAGAGTTTTCCGGTCACGTGGCACTTGTCGCAAAGAACTTTCTGGTGCTTGCCTTGCAACGGATAATCCGTGAGTTTGTGGTCAAACCGGTCCTTGTCCAATACATATAGACGGGTATCCAGTCCTTTGTGCTCAGTGTGACAGTTGCGGCAAGTCTGGGGTTTCATTTTTCCATGAAACCCCGTATGTGCATCAACGTCCACGCGAGTTTCCTTATGGCAATCCAGGCAACGCTTATCTTGACCTTGGCGATCAAACTTTACATGGCACTGGGTGCAGTCATCTTCGTATTTCGCGTGCGCACGCGAGAGCTTGCCTGGGGACATGATGGACTCGATTCCCTGAGCCATCGACCCGGGCGCGAATGCAACCAAAAGCAAAAAGAAGAACAACTTCCAAGCACGCCTAGCGGACGTGCATAGTGCCTCGTAACGGGCTGCATTGACTGGCATTGTTTTTGTCCGATTCAGTAAGCGTGCACCGCGAAAATGTGAACCAGCGTACTGATCACAAGAAGAAAAACGAAGGGAATATGGGCGATATGCCATGCCGACAGCATCCATTCAAAGGCCCCAAACTGCGCGACCTTGACCTCGGCGTTGAGGTAGCGCCGAACCAGCTTGCGCGCCAACCGCCTGTGCTCGGATATCTTGTTCGCGTCCCATTGCATGCGCGCGGCCAATCGAGCTGACGGTTCATTCAACAGATGGGCACAACGCAAGTAGACCAGCCACTGCGTCCAGGGCAACAAGAAGGACCGGCGAATATTGGTCCCCCATCCAGGGGGGGCCGCGCGTTCACCCTGCGCAAATTTGAGCAAGGTCTTTTCAACTTCGGGCGCAAAACTTAACCGCGATCGGGCACCTTCCTGCTCCAGGCCCGCTCTCTTTTTCAGCTCACTGAGGCTTGCAAGTTCACCATACAGTCCCCGGTTGACCCGCGCATAGATAAATCGACCCACCACACCGCTCAGCGCCACGGCAATCATGCTGTAAAGGGCAACCCCCGCATTGAGGGAACCGAATTCAAAACCGGAATGCACCAAGATCAGCAAGGGCCCACCAATACCCATCACCATGTGGGCAGACATCCAGGCTTTAACCGGCCCCCAGCGCTGGGCGAAACGAAAGTGCTTGCGCAACGAATAACTGAAAAGCAGCAGCATCATGACGGCACCGGCGACGCCCAGCCAGTAGCCCAGATCGTCGCCGGCCTTGAATAGTTGGAGCAGGCTAATCTGGCGCGCAATCCAAACCAGCAGAACAAGCAGCGCATAGACGAATATGTCTTTGGACAAGGTCGGCGCGGATCGGGCTGCATCCTGCTGGCCAGATGTAAGGTCTATCTCTATTGGCGTCGTCATATCAAATTCACTTCGCTTTCCCTCATCACAAAGTCGACCACGAATACCACGGACCGTTCACTGCACCCGCTTGCTGCCATATGGACAAATAGACTCTGCGTCCGTAGAAGAACGGCAACCCCCACGAAAAGGAAGGTACACCGGTTGATGATGTGCTGGGCGGTGCACCCGCCAGGTCACCGAATGCGCTGTTGGTCGTGAGAAATAACGCTTCGGCGTTGCCCACGTTGAATTGCACTTCCGTGGCATTTTGAGGCACGAGGTTGTCTCCATCAGAGATGGTTGCGATCTGCTTCTGCGTACTTATCGGGCAGTACCATGAGCTATTCGAACAGCGGGGTGTTGGGCTGCCAGAATTGTCGGTAAAGAACAGACCGTTAGTTCCGGTATCAAGATAGCTATTAAGAATGGTCTGGCCCTTGTACCGTGTTGTGATGTTCATGTACGAATCCGGATTGGTGTGCCAGTCCACTCCCAGACGAACCCGACTCGCGCTTGCCGAAAGTTGGTTATTGCTTTGTGTGTTGATGCCAAAAATCAACTCGCCACTGGCAGTGGATGCACCCAGCCCGGTAACGGCAGGCAAGGTCAAAATAACACCATTGTTATCACTGGAAAATGCAGCCACAGGGTTATAGACTTGCATGTTGGCCGGGACTGCCGCAGGAACACAGGATGCAGCACTTTTTGCGTCCTTGGGACAGCTGTAGTACTGGACGTACGACCCGGCGTAATTGCCCAGCAGACACATCAACCCGCAATCCAGGGTCACGCTGCCAATTCCCAAAATTCCGTTGGACCCCAATGCGCTTGATGAACTCAAGATCTGGCCGTTTGCCGCATTAGCGCAATCGAGGGGTGCCTGAATTGGCGCACCCTGGTCATCCTGAATCAACTGCACCGGAAGCGCCATTGCCGACTCCGCACCGAGCATCACGTCGGCGACCGCGGTTGATCCCCAAAGGCCACCAATCACAAAGGGATAGCACTCCCACACGGGGCCCGAAGGCAATGCCACGACAGGTAAATGCAACTGCGTCACTTTGCTTGCCAGAACGCGCAAACCGACCGAACCGGTGTCAACTTGAACATGGTCTATGGTCTGGCACTGTGAAGGATCACCCGGCACGCAAACCTTGACCGTTGCATACAAAATATTCGCATTTTGTGACAGCGAGAATCCATTTGAGGGACCAGCTTCCACGGCGACACTGAGGTTGTTTGATCGTTGCACAAAGGGTACGCCTACTGCTGCACTGGCAAGCGAAGCGTTAAGCCCAGGCCCAGTGATAGTGGTCACCATACTGTCAGCGTCACCACCGCCACAAGCGGATAGCGCCAACAACAAAGCCGCCCCGATCAAAAAATGCTTCAGCATCGGACGACGCCTCTATTCGAGCCCGATGGCGGACGGGCTAAAGCCACTCGGCAGCATCGATTGCCGAAAGGCATACCCTGAAAAGACATTCAGGTGGGCAGTGGCTTGAACCACAACATCCAATCCCTCATGGCGAAACCGCCGTTGAATTCCAACTCTCCTTGCACTCGCTCGCGCAGACTGAGCGTATGTCGGATAAGAACTTCCGAGAATGCCTGATAAGTCCGGCTTGTACAGGGTATGCCACACCACTGCAAACACGCGCCCGTCACTGCCCACAT
>CANNRR010000182.1 GCA_947508055.1 Burkholderiales bacterium | reverse complement strand
GGTGTCTGCTACGCAAAAGGTGCTGGACGGCGACCTTGATGTATTCATTGAAGCGTCACTAAAGCAGGGCGTCTAGATACATGACCCCCACGCTTATCACTGCGTGCACTGCGCTGCCCTACAAAAACTTATCTCTGGAGATACCCCATGCTGCAATTACGAGAGACCGATGGCCCCGCCATGGTCATCAACCGGGCCGACTACACGGCACCCGCCTTTCGCATTGATACGGTTGAGCTGACTTTTGACCTGGACCCGGCCAAAACGCGCGTCCTGAACAAGATGACGTTGCGCCGCAACCCGGATGTAGCCGCACAACCGCTCAAACTCGATGGCGAAGGGCTGAACCTGGCGCGTGTACTGGTCAATGGCCAAGGCACGTCGTTCAAGATGGAAGGCGAGTGCCTGGTGTTGGAGAACCTGCCCGAGGGCTTTGATCCCTTTGCGCTGGAAATTTTCACCACCTGCGCTCCCATCAAGAACACCAAATTGTCCGGGCTGTATGTCAGCCAGGACTCGTTCTTCACACAGTGCGAGGCCGAGGGGTTCCGGCGCATCACCTACTTCCTGGACCGCCCGGATGTGATGGCCAGCTACACCGTAACGTTGCGTGCCGACAAGGCCAAATACCCGGTGCTATTGAGCAACGGCAACCTGGTGGATGAAGGTGCTCTGGACGATGGACGCCACTTTGCCAAGTGGGTTGACCCGCACAAAAAGCCCAGCTACCTGTTCGCCCTGGTCGCAGGGCAACTGGTGGCGCGCGAGCAGCGCATTACCTCACGCGCTGGAAAAGACCATTTGCTGCAGGTGTTTGTGCGCCCGGGTGACCTGGACAAGACCGAGCACGCCATGAACTCGCTGATGGCGTCCGTAGCGTGGGACGAAGCCCGCTTTGGACTGTCCCTCGACCTGGAGCGCTTCATGATTGTGGCCACCAGCGACTTCAACATGGGTGCCATGGAGAACAAGGGGCTGAACATCTTCAACACCAAGTACGTGCTGGCGAATCAGACCACAGCTACCGATGTGGACTACGCCAACATCGAGAGTGTGGTAGGCCATGAGTACTTTCATAACTGGACCGGCAACCGCATCACCTGCCGCGACTGGTTCCAGCTGAGCCTGAAGGAAGGCCTGACCGTGTTCCGTGACCAGGAATTCAGCATGGACCTGTGTACCGATGCATCGGCCCGCGCCGTCAAGCGCATTGAAGATGTACGCGTGCTGCGCACCGCCCAGTTCCCCGAGGATGCGGGCCCCATGGCCCACCCAGTGCGCCCCGACAGCTACATCGAAATCAACAACTTCTACACCGTCACGATTTACGAAAAAGGTGCCGAGGTGGTGCGCATGATGCAAACCCTGGTGGGCCACGACGGTTTTGCCTTGGGGCTGAAGCTGTATTTCGAGCGCTTTGACGGCCAGGCCGTAACCTGCGACGACTTTGCGCAAAGCATGGCCGACGCCAACCCCGACTCCAGCCTGGCCCATTTGCTGCCGCAGTTCAAACTCTGGTACAGCCAGGCCGGCACGCCACGCCTGGGTGCCACCGGTCGCTATGACGCGGCAGCGCAGACCTACACGCTGCAGTTCACGCAGAGCTGCGCACCCACGACCGGGCAAATCAACAAAGCCCCCTTTGTGATTCCAGTCCTGCTGGGCCTGGTCGGCATCAGTGGTGCTGCATTGCCACTAACTGTGCAAGGCAGCGTCGATACGCCGGCCGCGAACCACTTGTTTGTGATGACCGGAGAAACCGCCAGTATCACCTTTACCTCGGTGACCGAGGAACCCGTGCCCTCCATCCTGCGCGGCTTCTCGGCACCAGTTGTGCTCGACTTTGATTACACCGATGCGCAGTTGCTCACTCTGCTGGCCAGTGACCCAGACCCGTTCAACCGCTGGGAAGCCGGGCAACGCCTGGCGCTGCGAGGTGCTATCAATTCAATAGCTGTTCACGCAGATTCCACGGGTGCTAAGGCGCTAAATGATGCATACCTTGATGCCATGCGCAACGTCTTGCGCCACCCCTCCCTGGATGCTGCATTCAAAGAACTGGTACTGACCCTCCCAAGCGAGACCTATGTCGCCGAGCAACTCGATGTGGTGGACCCACAGCGTGTTCACGCCGTGCGTGAAGCCATGCGCATGCGGCTTGCGGTGGCGTTGGAGGCCGATTGGCAATGGGCCTTTACCGAACACCGAGACAACGGCGCTTACCGCCCGGATGCGACTTCCGCAGGACGGCGTGCGTTGGCCGGCATGGCGTTGAACTATCTGTGCCTGGCCGCCACTCAGACCGGTGATTCTGTGTGGCCTGGCAAAGCGCTGGAACGCTTCAATGACGCCAGCAACATGACCGAACGCGCCAACGCACTGCAGGCCCTGGTAGGCTGCGGCCACGCACTGGCCGCCCCGGCACTGGCGCGCTTTCACGCACTGTTCAAGAACGAAGAGCTGGTGCTGGACAAGTGGTTCGCCATGCAGGCCGGTGCGCCGGACCGTGGTGGCAACGTGCTGCCTGCCGTGCGCCAGCTCATGACCCATGCCGATTTCAACATCCGCAACCCTAACCGTGCACGCAGCGTGATCTTCAGCTACTGCAACGCCAATCCGGGCGGCTTCCACCGCGCAGACGCTGCAGGCTATGTGTACTGGAGCGAACGCGTGCTGGAGCTTGACGGCATCAACCCCCAAGTCGCCGCCCGACTGGCACGCGCACTGGACCGCTGGAAGCGCCTTGCAGAGCCCTACCGCAGTGCAGCTTGTGAGGCCCTCAAACGTGTGGCAGCCAAGACCGATCTGAGCAACGATGTACGTGAAGTCGTTGACCGCGCACTGGCAGACTAAACTCTAATTGGAACATTCGATGGCACCCAAAATTTCCCTTACCCGATACCTGGTCACCGAGCAACGGATTGATGGGGTAATCCCGGCAGATTTGCGCCTCTTGCTCGAAGTCGTTGCACGCGCGTGCAAAAGCATTAGCCTGGCCGTCAACAAGGGGGCCCTGGGCGGCGTGCTGGGCGCCACTGAGAGCGAGAACATCCAGGGCGAAGTTCAAAAGAAGCTCGACATCATTGCCAACGAGGTGCTGATCGAAGCCAATGAATGGGGCGGCCACCTGGCGGCGATGGCATCAGAAGAAATGGAAGGCATCTACCTGGTGCCCAACCGCTACCCACAGGGCGAATACCTGTTGCTGTTTGACCCCCTGGACGGCTCCAGCAACATCGACGTCAACGTCAGCATTGGCACCATCTTCAGCGTTCTGAAAAAGCCCGAAGGCGCGGGAGTTTCGGAAGAAGACTTCCTGCAAGCGGGCTGCAAACAGGTAGCCGCTGGCTACTGCGTTTTTGGCCCGCAGACCACTCTGGTCCTGACCGTTGGCAAGGGCGTGGCCCTGTTTACGCTCGACCGGGAGCAAGGCTCGTTTGTGCTGACCCAGGAAAACATGCGCATTCCGGAAGACACCCGGGAGTTTGCCGTCAACATGAGCAATATGCGCCATTGGGACGCCCCCATCAAGCGCTACGTGGATGAATGCCTGGCCGGCAAAGACGGACCGCGCGGCAAGGATTTCAATATGCGCTGGATCGCCAGCATGGTGGCCGACGTGCACCGCATCCTGACCCGTGGTGGCGTATTTATGTACCCGTGGGACAAGCGCGAACCCGAGAAGCCAGGCAAGCTGCGCCTGATGTACGAGGCCAACCCGATGGCCTGGCTGATCGAACAGGCCGGTGGAGCCGCCACCAACGGCCGCCAGCGCATCTTGGATATCCAGCCCGGCAAATTGCACGAACGCGTGAGCGTGGTGCTGGGCTCGAAGAACGAAGTTGAGCGTGTGACCCGATACCACCTTGAGGGCGGAGCACCCGGGATATAATTTCAGGCTTACCAGCCGGTGTAGCTCAGTCGGTAGAGCAGCTCATTCGTAATGAGAAGGTCGGGTGTTCGATTCATCTCTCCGGCACCAATGGATATAAGGGTTTGCTGCTATTAACTTGGTAGCAAGCCCTTTCTCTTTGGTGGTCATTTAGCCATCGGTACATGGCTCTGCACCGTGTAGCAACTTTGTAACCAGCCCGTCAGCCCATTACTCATTCAGTCATTACCGCAATGCATCGCTTATGATGGGATTAACGATCTGCCAGTATCAATGGCAATGTCGTTGGACCCTTGACAACTAATGGCACGATGGGGGAACAAAATAGAAGACCATTGCAATTCAGGGAGTACTGCATGGTTTCACTACGTTATGTCTTTATCACAACAGTTTTCAGTCTTCTTGCTGCGTGTGGTGGTGGCGAGAGCGACTCAATCCCATCCTCCAGCAGCAGTTCGGTCCGCGCACCGTCCTCGATCTTTGGCGTAAAGCTAGTTGAATCGCTGGATCCAAATTCCAAGAAGGTTCAACCGGCGCCCGGTTCGTCGGGTATTACGTTCGCCAATTCGATCACTTACCAATTTATCGATGCAAACACCATCTTGGGCGAAGGCTTACTGGTAGTCCCGACGCTGTCTTGGACTTATACAACTAGTGGAAATGTGGCTTACGTGCACATGCAAATGCAGTACGGCGTTACAGACGAAGTTCTGACTTTCACGTCTAACACGGGCGGTACTTTTACAACCACGGGTTCACTGATTAGTGGTACGAAGTTCTCTTATGCCGGTACTTTTACTGTAGGCTCAGTTCCATCAGGTACAACCGGAAGTACCACTCCCCCTACTACCTCCAGTAGTACTGGGCAAGTGGCGTTTTGGTCGGCTGATCCAAATGGTGGAACGATTACAGTCAATGTGGATGGAAGCACTGTGGGTTCACTCACGCAGTACTACACATCCACGCCAACCTGTGGTGGGGCTGGGACCGTAACAAAAACACTTACAGCCGGCTCACACACACTGTCTGCTTCGGCTTCTGGCGGTACTTGGGGTCCATCTCCCTTCACAGTCACGGCTGGCGGATGCCTTACTTATCAATTGATGTAGCTCTGTAGAAGAAAAAGCCAAGCGGATTAGGTTCCGTCAATCAGCCTACTTTTCACTTGGTCAGAACAGCGCCAGCCGTATGCCAGCGTAAACCAGCAGTCCAATCACTGTCAACCAAACGATGTCCATTGCTGCACCGGGCTTGCTGGGGCTGATGCAGGGCTTTGTGGTGGCCTTTGTGTGCGTTTTGTCAGGTAGCTGATGTACAAGCCATTCATGGCTGTCCACCGTGGCCTTGGCGCCTCGCTCACTGATGTTGATGAATTTATGGAAACGAAAGCTCATATGTCAGGTTGGGTGATGGATTGCCAAAAAAATACCCAGCACTAGGCTGGGTAAACCCCTTTCCGGGGGTTTGGAAAGTTGGAGACTTACCAGAGTGACCAAAGTCACGCCTTAAATATAACCATTTGGAAGTAATCGCACCATCCCATAAATAGGGGACCCCATCCCCGTCCCAGACGTAAGAAAACCCGCACCACAAACGGGAAACCCGGCACACAGGTGCACCAAAGCGACAAAGGCGTGGGCAACTGTGCTGGGAAGAAATCCATTATGGTCACGGCAGAACAAATGGAGTTGGGCTCGCCAGCGGGCGCAGGTGGCACGTTTGCGCGTGGAGCGTCACATCACAGAAAAGGCCGCGGTGTACTTCGCGCAGTTCACGCTGCGAGGTTCAAGGTGCAGGATATTCATGATTGGTGACGCCTTTGATCCATGACTAAAACGAATGATTACCAGACAAATAATACATTGGACACATTCAGTTGCGGCCCCTACGATGCAAACCAGAACAAGCTCATTGCTACTCAAATCAGGAGACAGACATGCCCACCCATTTTCATAAGATATTGCGCAACTGCAGCGCACTGTTAGCCGTACTGGCATTCGCCACAGCTGCTTCAGCACAGTCCTTTCCATCCAAACCGGTTACGCTGATGGTGCCGTATCCGGCGGGTGGTCTCTCAGACGTTATCGCACGCACGGTCAACGCATCGCTGGGGAAAAACTTGGGGCAGCCCGTCATCGTCGAGAACTTGGGAGGCGCCAGCGGCTCCATCGCTGCGCAAAAGGTGCTCAATGGCGGGGCGGACGGTCACCTGATACTCCAAGGCTCGCCCAATGAATTAATACTCGCTCCGCTGGCCATTTCGGCAATCAAGTTCAAGAGCGAAGATTTCCGGCTGGTGCAAATGATCGCTACGGCGCAGATCGGATTTCTGGCTCGGGCGGACTTGCCGGTCAACACTGTTGATGAGTTTGTTGAATATGCCCGCAAGGCAGCCGCCCAAGGCAAACCGGTCACATTTGCAAGCGTCGGCCCTGGCTCTTTCTACCACTTGCTCGGTGAGCACCTTTCAAAAGTCACCGGCATCCCGATGATCCATGTGCCCTACAAAGGTGCTGCACCTGCCGAGCAAGATCTGATGGCGAAACAGGTTGACATTTTCCTGGCACCGTTTGGGAAAAAGTACCTGGAGCTCCACAAGACAGGCAAGGTCAAAGTACTGGCCATGCTCAACCCCACGCGCCTTGACAGTGTGAAAGAGTTGCCCGCCATTGCGGAGAGTAAAGCGCTCAAGGATTTCACCTTCAATATCTGGACCGGCTACTTCGTGAAAAAGGACACGCCCGAGCCAGTGGTGGTTGCTTTACACAAGGCGATTTCTGAAACGCTAAAAGAACCGGTAATACATGCTGCCCTGGAAGCCAACAGTCTGTTGACGCCGCAACCCCTTGAACTCAGTGCTGTAGCCAAGGCATATGCAGACGGTACCGCCCAATTCCGCGCCATTGCAAAGTCCATCAACCTGGAACCCCAATAACCTTATCGGAGCCGCATGCGATCACCCCCCGGGCAAGGTAGCAGTAGGCGAAGTGGTCATGCTTTCGCCGCATGACTTCTGACACTTCTATCAGACACCAAGGTAGTTCGCCAGGGCCGGGTTTTTCGCCACCAACTGTGCCTGACCCTGCACCACCACCTGCCCCTTTTGCAGCACCAGCGCAATGTCGGACTGTTTCAGCACTTTGCGGTAGTCCCGATCGACGATCAGCGTGGC
>CANNRR010000181.1 GCA_947508055.1 Burkholderiales bacterium | reverse complement strand
GCCTATTTAACTGCAGTTGGCAGGGACTATGCACCTCTACTCTTCACCAAGGTTTACCAGTAGGTTCGAGTCTTGCTCTCTGGGCGGTTTCTTGACCCACTCCTTCGTGCTTGCGCAGCATCCTGGAGTTGTTTGGCAGACGCGCAAAAAATAAGGGGGATTTAACATGGCAAACGCAACAATCACTAGAAACTCAACGAATACAACGGCTTTTGAAAGCGACAACGCGGGTGTCACCTACGCGTACGCGAACTACTCACTTGATCATGCGCTAACAAGCGCCACCGATATCAATGTCAGCGTAAGTGGTTCCACTGGCGCCACCGCGGCTGACTTCGTTGGCACCACCTTTGCGTACCAGATGGGTCCTTTTAACCCTGCCGGCCTTTGGACGGTGACTTCCACCAATGGCCCGATTACCCTGAATGCCGGGTACGATTCCTTCAATCTGCGTGTCCAGGTCAAGGAAGACACGCTCGCTGAAACGGGCGAGAGTCTAACCTTCGTTGTCTCGCAGACCGCCGCCACGGTTGGCATCATCAATAGTTATTGGGTGCCCGCCCAGGTCGACATATCTGACCCGGTAGGCAAGGGCGCGTCGGCATATCCGCGGACCGTGCTGGCCTCAAACACGACCCCTGGCGTCGAAGGCACGACTGAGGCGCAGGCCTTTTACACCATTGACGGCAACAATTCAGGAAACTACGCCGGCGCCGCAGTGAAGTTGAGCGTCACCACCGGCTTGGGTGGCTCCAGCACGGCGGACTACACAGCGCTTTATTACGACTACGGCGGCGGTCCTGTGGCGTTTACCAACAACGACGTCATCACGATCCCTTCCAGCGTCTCAAGTTTCTCCTTGTCCGCCAGCCTCTTGTCGGACGGCCTGGCAGAAACTGGCGAGCAGCTTCTGTTTACCGTCTCTCAGACCGCCAACAGTATTGGCTTGGTGAATAGCTGGGCGGTGCAAAACATTGTCGACCTGAAGGACCCAGCGAACGCTGGCGTCAACGTCTTCACCCGCACCATCACCCCAGGCACCGTGCAAGCCGGGGTTGAAGGCACAGGGACCACAACTCCCGCAATGGCGACTTACGCTATGTCCTACGGCGCGGTAGGAGGCGGCTATGCGACCGACGTGGTGAAAGTCGGCATCCTGACCGGCTTGGGCGGCTCCAGCGCAGCGGACTACGAAAACTTTGAATACAACGTCGGTGCGGGCTGGGTGCTGGCTTCTTCCACCAACTTCCTGGCAACGATTGCCGCTGTCAGCACGGCACAGCTCCAGTTGCGTGCCCAGGTGAAAACAGACCTGATTGCAGAAGCCAGTGAGCAATTGGTCTTTACGGTGTCGCAGACGGCTACCGGTCCGTCCCTCACCAACAGCTGGTGGGTACCCAGTACCGTCGATCTAAAGGATGCAAGCGGCACGGGTGCCAACGCCATCCCCCGAACCATCACCGTAAGAGACACGGTCACCGGAGTCGAAGGCGTCACTCCCGCACGGGCAAACTACAACCTGGTCGACCCCACAGCAGGTTCCCACGCAGACGGCGTAGTGAGAGTGGGCGTCGTCGGCATGGGTGGTGCCAGCGCAGCTGACTACGTCAATGGAAACCTCACTACTTTTGAATACAGCATTAATGATGGCGGGAACTGGACTTCGGTGAATCCCGATGGATTGGTCACAATTCTCGCTTCTGCCGCGAGTTTCGCCTTGCGAGTGGATGTGAAGTCAGATGTCATTTCAGAATCGAGTGAGCAATTAATGTTCACGGTGGCCAATACCGGCACCGGTTCGGGCATCGCCGACAGCTGGTGGGTCCCCAACATCGTCAATCTGCAGGACGAACAAGGCACCGGTGCAGTTGCGCTCCCGCGCACCATCACTGCAGGTACACCGACCACAGGTATGGAAGGCTCGGCTATCCCGGCAAGCGCCACCTTTAACGTCTTGTACGATCCAACGGATGTAGCCGTCGACCCGAACGATTACGCCAACACCCAAGTGCATGTCGGCATGTACGGCGCGGGTGGTGCCGGTGCAGCTGACTACGAGAACAGCAACCTTCTGTGGCACGTCGGAACGGCGCCCGGCGGCTGGTCTACCGTTCCTAGCGATGGCCTGATTACTATTCCAAAAACTGCCACCACCTTCCAGTTGGCACGTGAGATCAAGACTGACAGCATCGCAGAAACCGGCGAGGGCATCACGTTCACCGTGTCCCAGACCGCCGCCAGCATTGGTCTGGTTGACAGCTGGTGGGTGGCAAGTACCGCTGATCTGGCTGACGTAGCTGCTGTCTACACGGTTTTGACGGGAGCCACCGGCGCTGACATCTTCACCCCCACCGCTGGTCGCGAGATGTTCGTGATTGCTGCCGGAAAATCGCTGGCCCAGGCCGGCCTGTTTGACACGATCAACGGCGGTATTGCGACGGGTTTGACTTCAGGTGACTTGATAAGCGTCGGGGCGACCGTCGGGACAATTGCTGCCTTTCCGGGAGGTAGCTATGACGAAGGCACGTTCCTAACAGCGGTAGCGGGTGGAAATACGTCGGTCGCCCCTTCTATGTCTATGGCTGTAGGATACGAAACGATAGGATCCGACCTTTACCTTGTCATCAACAATGGTAGCGGTAGTACCGGGTTCTTTGATTCAAGTGACACCCTCATCAAGATCGTCGGGGCCGGAGCCTATACCCCGGATGACATTGCTTGGCTCTTTACCTAACTTGTTGATCTGAACGGTTACCAACCCAGGCCCGCTTCCGCAAGGTGGCGGTCTGGTATAAACAGCAAGCACCGGCAGAGGCGTGCACTGCCTGATAAGTTGTAGGGAGAAAACAGAATGACGATTGACTGGTCCATGGCCCAGCGCGGCGCGCTGGTCGCAGTGGCGACGGTGCTCTGCTCGTGTGGGGGCGGCGGTGAAATCCCGTATTCGGCCCTGCAGGCGCCCCCAGCGCAAGCGAGTGCTGTTCGCCCCACCATGCAAGCCGCCGCCAAAGTCACCGGCAACGTCGCCACCGCGATTCAGGTGTTTCAGGCTTTCACCGGTCAGGCGCCGGGTAATCTGACTTTGCTGGCCTACACCACGCAAGCCGGCAACGATGCACCTGCTTTTGCTTCCGCACTTGCGAGCACTTATGCCAAGACCAGCAGCGATACCAGCCTGGCCCTGATGGTGCTCAATAACCTGGGCATCACAGCCAGCAGCGTAACGGCCGTCAATGCGCAGGGCCAAAGCGAATACGCACTGCTGCTTGATGCTTTAGGACAGATGTTTGCCTACTACGGGCCGGCTTTGCGTGGCCAGATCATCCTGAACGCGACCCGACTGCTGGCGGATCTGGAAAGTGATGCCACTTACGGAGCGGTTGCCGTCAATTACAACAACCAGACCTGGCTTAACTACAACTACGCGACCAACGCGGCCAACCAGAGTGTCGCTGTGGTGCCGGTCACCACAGCCAACGCCGGCACGGCGCAAAGCGTGTTGAGCGGGGCGAGCGCCACATTGGACGCCAGTGCCAGTGTCGCCGCCAGCGGCACCCTCAGCTACACCTGGACACTAACCTCCAAACCCACTGGCAGTTCGGCCGTGCTGAGCAACGCCAGCGCGGTCAAGGCCAGCCTTGTGACCGATCTGGTGGGAAGCTATGTGGCCAGTGTCGTCGTCAGCGACGGCACGCTGACCAGCGGCGCCGCGAGCGTCAACATCACAGCCACGCAAATGCACGACAGCGGCGTCACAGCCAGCCAGTGCTACGGCAGCGCCAGCAATACCCTGGTCAGTTGCACCGGCACAGCCGCGCTGGCACTCAACAGCGCGCAAGACGGCATGGTCGGGCGTGACGTGAGCAGCGCCAGCAATACCGACGGCAAATTGGGTTTGAGCTTCAGCGCGGTGGGCAGCTACGCCAGTACCGAGTGCGTCAAAGACAACCTGACAGGCCTTGTCTGGGAGGGCAAGACCGCGACGGGTGATAGGGCCAGTAGCAACAGCTATACGAACTACGGCGACAGTCGCAGCGCTGATGCCAGCGCCTACGTGACGACGGTCAACGCGGCCAAGCTGTGCGGCTACAGCAACTGGCGTTTGCCGACACGCGACGAACTGCAAGCCCTGGTTGATTACTCGGTGGCGAGCCCCGAACCCACCGTGGATGCAACTTGGCTGCCAAATACGGGGGTGTCTGCTTACTGGACTTCCTCACCTTACCTCGGCAGCTCTGCCAAGGCCTGGTCGGTGAACTTCGCCAATGGCTTCGTCAGCAACAACGCCCGCAGCGGCAAGCTCCTGCTCAGGCTGGTGCGCTAGGCGTCACAACATTGTTGGCAAAGGGACACTGTATGAAACAAAAAAGAATCGTCGCCATCACCGCACTGCTAGGCTTGCTGGCCGCCGGCTCCTGCCCGGCGCAGAGCGTGTACAGCTACAGCGCGGATGCAAGCGGCACCGCCAACGCCCTGGTCACCGACAGCAAGACGGGTCTGACCTGGCAGCGCTGTAGCGCAGGCCAAAGCTTTGCGGCCGGTACCTGCAGCGGCACGGCCAACACTTATACCCACGAGGAGGCCCTGGCCTATGCCAAGACCCAAACGGGCTGGCGCTTGCCGAGCGTGAAGGAGCTTTCCAGCTTGGTCGACACCGGCTTCATTGGGCCAGCCATCAATAGCACAGCCTTCCCCGCCACGCCGTCCTTCTTCGCTTGGACATCGTCACCCTATGCCAGCGACCCGACCAGCGCCTGGGTCGTCCTGTTCGCCGAAGGCAGTGTGAGCACAAGCAATCGCAGCAGCCCGGCTCACGTGCGCCTGGTGCGATAGCCGATGACTGTGCAGTCCAGGTTCAGAGAAGGACTGGCACTGCATCAACAGGGGCAGTGGGCACAGGCGCAGCAGATCTACCAGCAAATTCTCAAAATCCAGCCACAGCACGCCGACACGCTGCATTTGATGGGCATGCTGGCACGCCAGACCGGGAACCCGGCTCAGGCGGTGCAATGGATCGACAAGTCCCTGAAAACTTCTCCGGACAACCCGGCTGCTTACTCCAATCGTGGCAATGCGCTAAGTGACCTGAAACGTTACCCGGAAGCCATCAAAAGCTACGACAAGGCGATTGCCCTGCAGCCCAACCATGCCGAGGCTTACTCGAACCGCGGCGTCGCATTGAACGCGTTAAAACAGCACAAGGCTGCAATCGAGAGTTACGAGAAGGCGATTGCGCTTAAGCCCGACTTTGCGCAGGCGTACTACAACCGTGGCATCGCCTTGAATGCGTTACAGCGCCACCAGGAAGCCGTCCAGAGTTTCGACCGATCCATTGCACTCCAGTCAAACCATGCCGAGGCCTGGTGCAACCGTGGCGATGCCTTGCAGGCGCTGGAGCGGCAGCAGGACGCCATTGACAGCTACGACCACGCGATCGCCCTCAAACCAGACTATGCAGATGCGCATTGCAATCGCAGCATTGCCCTGCATGGCCTGAAACAATATCAAGCCGCCATCGACGGTTACAACCGAGCCATCGCCGTCAAACCAGACCATGCCGAGGCCTATAGCAACCGTGGCAATGCTCTGATGGAACTCAAGCAGCAAGAGCAAGCCATCGAAAGCTACGAGCAAGCGATTGCGCTTCAACCAGCTTACGCGCAAGCCTACAGCAACCGCGGCATCAGTTTGAATCACCTACGGCGACACCAGGAAGCCATTGACAGTTGCGACCAGGCTCTGGCCATCCAGCCGGTTTTTCCGCAAGCCTGGTGCAACCGCGGCAACGCTCTGCTTGAGTTGAAGCAATACCAGGCCGCCATTGACAGCTACGACCGGGCGCTGGCCACGCAGCCCGAAAACACAGAAGCCTGGTGTCGACGCGGCGTCGCGTTGCATAACAGCAAGCAGTACCAAGCCGCTATTGAAAGCTACGACCAGGTTATCGCCATCCAAGCAGACCATGCGGATGCTTATTTCCACCGTGGCAATGCCCTGATCGAGTTGAAGCGGCACCTGGAAGCAAGTGCCAATTACGAGCAAACCATTGCCCTCAAACCAGACCATGCCGATGCCTATTCGAACTATGGCATTGCGCTCAATGAGTTGAAGCGGCACCAGGATGCCATCAACAGTTTCGACCAGTCCATTGCCCTCAAGCCAGACTCTGCATCGGCCTACAACAACCGTGGTTGCGCCCTGATCAATTTGAAGCAGCACCAGCTTGCTGTTGACAGTTACGACAAAGCCATCGCTCTCGAGCCTGACAATGCAAGTGCCTGGTGCAATCGCGGCGTTGCGCTGCTTGACCTGAAGCAGCACCAGGCAGCGATCGAGAGTTACAGTCAGGCCATTGCCTTCCAGCCGGACATGCCGTTCCTGCATGGACCCAGGCTGCACATCAAGAAGCTGATCTGTGACTGGCACGATGCTGATCATGAGGTCGCCGACCTGCTGGCCAGAATTGACAAGAATGGGCAGGTGTCTACCAGTTTTTCGATTCTGGCACTCACCGACTCATGCCGCTTGCAGCGCCGCGCTGCAGAGATATGGGCCAAGGACAAGTTCCCCCCCAATTTCGAATTGGGCAGCATCCCCAAGCGCGGCAAGCGGGACAAGATTCGCATCGGCTACTTCTCGATGGACTTTATGAACCATCCGGTGTCTTACTTGACCGCAGAACTCTTTGAAACCCACGACCGGGACAAGTTTGAGATCTATGCGTTCTCTTTTGGAGTCAATACCAAAGACGAGATGCGGACCAGGCTTGAGGCCGCGTTTGACAAGTTTATCGATGTCTGGAGCATGTCCGAAAGAGACATAGCCGCGTTGGCCAGGCAAATGGAAGTTGACATCGCTGTTGATCTGGCCGGATTTACGGGCGCCTCCCGCACTGGTATCTTTTCCCGCAGAGCAGCCCCGCTGCAAGTCAATTACCTCGGCTATCCCGGCACCATGGGTACAAGCTACATGGACTACCTGATTGCCGACCCCCAACTGGTACCCAAAGAAGCACAAGCACATTACGCCGAGCAGATCGTTTACCTGCCCAGCTTTCAGGCCAATGACAGCAAGCGACCCATATCAAAGCGGATGTTTAGCCGCGAAGAGTTGGGCTTGCCGCCAACCGGCTTTGTTTTTTGCAATTTCAACAGCCTCTACAAAATCACGCCTGGCACCTTTGATGGCTGGATGAGAATC
>CANNRR010000180.1 GCA_947508055.1 Burkholderiales bacterium | reverse complement strand
GTAGAAAATGTTGTTCTTACCGGTATAGAACGTCACGCGCCGCGACTCTGGCTGGTCCAATTGGGTGTCCACGCTCAACATCACCTGCTTGTTGAGCACCAGCATTTTGGGCTGGTTCTGGGTGATGTTGGTCTGCAGTTCGCGCCGCACTTTGCCGGTGAAATCTCCGACAATCTGATTCATGAGTTCGCCCATGATGTTGCTCACCTCGTCCGACGTGTGGGACAGGGCCAATTCACTCTTGGGCATCCCCATGTTCAACATGTAGCTCTCGTAGAGTTCCATGGCCGTCTGGGCCGAAAAGTTAAGCACGACCAGACCAGAAAATCCGCCGTCAAACAGCACAAAGCAACCAATGTCGGGCTTCAGGCAGGTTTTGGTAATGCGCTGAACCATCCCGGAGTAGTGGATCGGGCACTGCGTTGCCGCAGTCAGTACCCGGGTCACCGAATTGCACAGGCTTGTCAGAATATCCTCGGTACCGTACACCACGGTCGATTCTTGCCATGTTTTGACCATAACCTAACTCTCCCGCCAAAAGGGATGACTGTACAACGGCTAGAGACCATGTGCCAAGAAACCGACTCCCAACGAATGACAAATACCGCGCCATTTCATCCAACAAGCTTCCAGCCCCCGTAAAATATGCGCAAGCAGCTACAAAAGAGATAGCGAATGACCGACTCCAAGCCACCCGCACCACCCACCGTATTCCGCCGCGCAACGCCGCCAGCGGGCAAAGCCCCGGCAGGACGTGCCGCCATACCTGCCGGGCAGACCAACACGGCGGCCCATGGCGCCAACGGGACGATGCGGCTGAATAAGCGCATGGCCGAACTGGGCATGGCATCCCGCCGTGAAGCTGACGACTGGATTGGCAAAGGCTGGGTCAAGGTCAATGGTAAAGTGGCCGAGATGGGTATGCAGGTTGCGCCTGACGCCCGCATTGAGGTCACCCAACAGGCCAAAGGAGCGCAAGCCAACCAGGTCACCATCCTGCTCAACAAACCCATCGGCATTGTCAGCGGACAAGCGGAAGACGGGCACCAGCCAGCCATCACCCTGATACAGCCGCAGAACCGCTGGGTAGACGACAACGCCCGCTTCTTCTTCAACCCCAAACAACTGCAAAGCCTGGTGCCCGCCGGCAGGCTGGACATTGACTCCACCGGCCTTCTGGTGCTGACCCAGGACGGCCGCGTGGCGCGACAGTTGATCGGTGAGGACTCGGGAATGGAGAAGGAATACCTGGTGCGCGTGGTTTACACCGGTGTAGCAAACGAGGCGGCCGCCAACTCGGCTGCCGCGACCTACGGCGGTCGTCACAAAGCACCATCAACCCAACCGTTGCAGCTGTCCAAGCCCACCCAGCTCAGCCGCATTGACGATGACGACCCCGTCAGCAGCGACGTGCAATCGGTCTTTCCGGCCGACAAGCTGCGCGAGCTGCGCCATGGCCTGAGTCTGGACGGCCAGCCCCTCAAGCCCGCCAAGGTCGAGTGGCAAAACCCCGAGCAGTTGCGCTTTGTGCTGGTGGAGGGCAAAAAACGCCAGATCCGCCGCATGTGCGAGTTGGTCGGGCTGAAGGTGGTCGGACTCAAGCGCGTGCGCGTCGGCAAGGTCATGCTGGGCCACCTGCCGGTGGGCCAATGGCGCTATCTAGCCCCGCATGAGAATTTCTGATGGCCAAACCCCCGATCAGCCACCTGCGCGCCACAGACCTGCGTGCCATCACGCAACTGGCCACACAGGCCACGCGCGGCGTGACCCGCATGACCGAAGGGGTGCACCACGCAGTGCTTCGCAGCATGGGGTCCCCTGCCAACCAGCAAGCGCAGACCGGCGGCATTGCCGGCTTTGTCTATCGCACCGTGCATGGTGTGACCGAGCTGGTGGGCAAGGGGCTGCAATCGGCCTTCACCAAGCTCGAGCCCCAGCTGGAAGCGTTGGTAGACGAACCGCCCGAAACGCCCGAGCGCGAGGCCGTATTGGCCGCGCTGAACGGTGTGATGGGTGACCAACTGGTGCAAACCCACAACCCGCTGGCAACACCCATGACACTGCGCTACCAGGGCCATGCGCTAAACCTGTATGCCATGGCGCCGATGCCAGGCGCCACCGGCAAGGTACTGCTGTTAATCCACGGCTTGTGCATGAACGACCTGCAGTGGCGCGCCCCACCCGGCGGCGACCTGGCAAAAGTATCCGACCATGCCACAGCGCTGGCGGCGCAACTGGGTTACACCCCGGTTTTTTTGCGCTACAACACCGGCCTGCATACTTCGCAAAACGGACGCGAACTGGCCTCCATGCTGGAACAACTGCTGGCCAAATGGCCAATGCCGGTGCAAGAACTCACCGTGGTCGTGCACAGCATGGGCGGCCTGCTGATTCGCAGCGCAGTGCACTATGCGCAGCAGGGCGCACTGCATTGGCCGCAGCAGCTCAGAAACATCGTATTTCTGGGCACGCCCCACCACGGCTCACCGCTGGAGCGGGCTGGCAACTGGGTGGACGTGATTCTGGGCACCAACCCGTTCAGCAAGCCCTTTGCCAAACTGGGCCAGCTGCGCAGTGCCGGCATCACGGACCTGCGCTATGGCCATGTGCTGGATGCCGACTGGCAGGGCCATGACCGCTTCAAAAAGCGCTCCGACAGCCGTCAACCCCTGCCGCTGCCCCTCGGCGTAGCCTGCTACACCGTGGCAGCCACCACAGCTGCGAAACGCAGCCTGCTGGCCGACCGGCTGATTGGCGACGGCCTGGTGCCGCTATCCAGCGCCCTGGGCCAACACGTGGACCCGCGCCACCAACTGGCCTTTGGCAAAGCGGCACAGACCATCGTCTACCGGACCAACCACATGGGTCTGTTGCACAGCCCCGAGGTGACGCGCCAGATCCTGCACTGGTTGGGTGCGATTCAAAGTGATGTGGCTTTCGGGTGACACCGAACCCAATAGACCGGGGCCTGCCAGCAGACTGGGTGCGATCTACTGGTGATGGCAGCGATGACCCGTCGGAGTTTCTGGTGTGATCGATGTGTCGACGCCAAAACTGAACAATGGACTTCACTTTTCATCGACTCCAGTAGCCTGATAAGCGCATTCCAAAAGACCGAACGCGGCAAGCGAATGTGGGGTCGGATCACCGGTAGCGTAGCGGACGTGTGCTCTGACCCCACATTCGCGTCGTGTCCGGCGGGGGTTCCTGCTTCAGACGCAAAGCGGGTGTAGACATTTACGAACCGATCGCTTCACACCGGACGTTCAAATACAAACAGCGAAGAGCGCAATCTGGGGATCATTTCGGTCAAGCGTATTCGGGATTTGACCATCAGCCGTTGCTAAACATTTCGTGCCGTGCGGATCTGAAACTTTAGCTACGGTGGCAACCCAGGTCGGCTGTTGTGGAGCATGTTGCATCAGCAATGGTGCTCGGAAAGTACTCTATTCCTTGATCGCAGATACGGTTTTCGCGGCGCGATTGTATTTAAGAGTCAGCGTGTTGATTTCGCACAGGTCAAGCCCCTCCCAGACGACTTCCGTGTCGCCCTTGTCGAAAACCACTTGCAAGTCCTGTTCACAGTTTGCTGAGTCTTTGAATCTAATTAGGCGCGATTTGCCGTTTGCCAAATCACCCTCACCAAGGCGATCATTACCCCAATTTTTTGCGTTTGCCGGTGAGAGGTAGACTTCACGGATCGTGTACCCGGTGCCGTTCACAAGCGTGAAATCTGCATCTCCGGCAAATGCACCCACGCTGGAGAGCGAAACTGAAGCGATACCTACCAATGTCCAAAATTTACGCATTATTAATCCCTGAAAAATAATTAGGCAAGCCCTACCAAAGTCCGGTTCGGGCATGGATAAGCGAGCGGTCAAAATTGGGCCTACAGCGAATCCGTCGACCTCTTTGTAAGTATCGCTGCTTTTTGGGAGTCGCGTAATGACAGCGCCTTTAGCAGGCTATATCAGCTCACTGCCAAAATGCACTTGAACGATGCATCCAAATTGTGACATCGACTTCTTGATTCAGCGAAGGAATGGGCCGTTCAGGAAAATCTGCCCACTTTTTCAGAGGCCCAATACTATCCTGCGTATACCAGCACTCTCTCACCTCGCAGGCTTTACGCTGGCCAATATTCCATCAAGCACTGCTTCCTGCTCGGCAAAGCCCTTATGGAGTCAGAGTCCTGGACATAGGGTTTTGCCTGCACTTGGGGTTTTGCTGCTGGCAGCCACTTCTCAACTCCACATCGCCTTGAATCGCACCCGCACTGGTTGACGCGCTCTTGAAAACCCAACTGGTCGCCCATAATTGAGGGTTTACCGCGCGACGCATGGGGCGTCTGGCGGAATCTTTTTGTCCAAGCTTTACCGAAATTACCGAAAGTTGTATTCCCTATGAGCAAGCAAACCCTTTCCTTCCAGGCCGAAGTAGCCCAGCTGCTGCACCTGGTGACACATTCGCTGTACTCCAACAAGGAAATTTTTCTGCGAGAGTTGATCTCCAATGCATCTGACGCCTGCGACAAACTGCGCTTTGAGGCCATCAACGACGGCGGCCTGTACGAGAGCGACCCCGAACTCAAGGTCCGGGTGACGTTTGACAAAGACGCAAAAACACTCACCATCACCGACAACGGCATTGGCATGAGCGCGCAAGAAGCCATTGACAACCTGGGCACTATCGCCAAGAGCGGCACCAAGGATTTCGTCAGCAAGCTCAGCGGTGACCAGAAGACCGACTCCCAGCTCATCGGCCAGTTCGGCGTGGGCTTTTACTCCGGCTTCATCGTGGCCGACAAGATTACGGTCGAGACGCGCCGTGCCGGCATGCAAGAGGCAGAAGGCGTGCGCTGGGTCAGCGACGGCGGCGCCAGCGGTGGCGGCGCGTTTGAAGTCGAAAACATCTCCCGCACCCAGCGCGGCACCAGCGTCACCCTGCACCTGCGTGACGACGCCCAGGACTACACCCAGACCTGGAAGGTCAAGAACATCATCAACAAGTACTCCGACCACATCAGCCTGCCCATCCAGATGGAAAAGGAAGAGTGGAAAGACGGCGAACTGATCAATCCATCTGACGAAAAGGGCGGCCGCCAACCCGGTGGCATGGTCAAGACCGGCGAGTGGGAAACCGTCAACAAGGCCAGCGCTATCTGGACGCGCCCCAAGAAAGACATCAGCCAGGAACAATATGACGAGTTCTACAAGCAGATCAGCCACGACTTTGAAGCACCACTGGCACACACCCACAACCGCGTGGAAGGCAGCACCGAGTACACCCAGTTGCTCTACATCCCCGGCAAAGCGCCGATGGACTTGTGGAACCGCGAGAAAAAGGGCGGCCTGAAGCTCTATGTCAAGCGCGTCTTCATCATGGACGACGCCGAAGCACTGCTGCCCACCTACCTGCGATTTGTCAAAGGCGTGGTCGACTCGGCCGATCTGCCGCTGAACGTGAGCCGTGAGCTGCTGCAAGAGAGCCGCGATGTGAAGGCCATCCGCGAGGGCTGTACCAAGCGCGTGCTGTCCATGTTGGAAGACCTGGCCAATGGTGACAAATTGCCAGAAGCATCAGCCGATGGCGTGACGGATGCGACTACCGCAGGGGTCACTGACGTTCTGAGCGCCGAAGACAAGCTGGAAGCGGAAAAGAACATTGGCAAGTACACCAAGTTCTACAACGATTTCGGCGCGGTACTGAAAGAAGGCCTGGGCGAAGACTTTGCCAATAAAGAACGCCTGTGCAAGCTGCTGCGCTTTGCCTCCACCACCACGGATTCGGCCAGCGTGGGCTTTGCCGACTACAAGGCCCGCATGAAGGAAGGCCAGGAGGCGATTTACTACATCACCGCCGACAACCTGGCCGCTGGTAAAAACAGCCCTCAACTCGAAGTGTTCAAGAAAAAGGGCATCGAAGTGCTGGTGATGACCGACCGCGTGGACGAGTGGGCGCTGAACTTTGTGCAGGACTTTGACGGCACCCCACTGCAAAGCGTGGCCAAGGGCGCGGTTGACCTGGGCAGCCTGCAGGACGAAGCCGAGAAGAAGGCCGCCGAAGAGGCCGCCGAAACCTTCAAGCCGCTGCTGGCCAAACTGAAAGAGGCGCTCAAAGACAAGGCCGAAGACGTGCGCGTGACCACGCGCCTGGTGGACAGCCCCGCATGCCTGGTTGTGAAAGACGACGGCATGAGTACTCAACTAGCACGCATGCTCAAGCAAGCCGGTCAGGCTGCACCCGAGGTGAAACCGGTGCTGGAAGTCAACGCGGAACACGCTCTGGTGAAGAAGCTCGAAGGCTCGGTGCACTTTAACGATCTGGCGCACATCCTGTTCGACCAGGCACTGCTGGCCGAAGGCGGCATGCCAGCCGACCCGGCAGCGTATGTGAAACGCGTGAATGCGCTGCTGGTCTAAGGTTTTGAGTAAAAACGGCCTCTAGCCCTCGAATGGATTGCGTAGACAGCTACTAAGAATATAGCAATTCTTCAATCAAGAAGCCCCGCAGCCTACCCGGCTGGCGGGGTTTTTCATTGGCAGCAACTTGGGCCAATTTGCTCTACCATGGAGACAAACGGCAATTCAACCGACGCCTGCCGTCCACCCCATACGGAGATGTGTAATGAATTCGCTGAACCCGACCTACCTGGCATCGTTCTGGTCGCTGCCCATGATGGAAGTAAACGTACTCATCTTCATGAATCTGGCCGGTGCGCTGGCGCTGGGCTTGCTGGTGGGCTATGAGCGCTCGTACCACGGCCGTGCGGCCGGCATGCGCACCTACGGCATAGTGTGCATGGCGTCGGCCGCATTGACCGTGTTCGCAGGTTACCCGGGCTTCTGGTGGGGTGGCAGCATGCATTCCGCCGTGCCAATAGACCCGTCCCGCGTGATTCAAGGCATTGTGACGGGCGTGGGCTTTCTGGGTGCGGGCGTGATCATGAAAGAAGGCTTGAACATCAGCGGTCTGACCACGGCGGCTTCCATCTGGGCATCATGCGCCATTGGCGTGCTGGTGGGCATTGGTTTCTTTGCGGCAGCCATTTTGCTGTCACTGCTGTCAGCCTCGTTGATGATGTGGGGTCCCAAGCTGGAGTCGCGCCTACCGTCGCGCCGCGCCATGGGCGTGGTACTGGGTTTTGCACCGGGCTTTGAGCCCAGTGAGGCCGTTCTGAAAGAGACCATCCAAAAGTGGGGTTACACGGTAGCCGAAGGTTCGCTCAACATTTCGGCCCACAGCCATATGGTGTCCTGGAATTTTGTCATGGTGGCGCTCAAGAG
>CANNRR010000179.1 GCA_947508055.1 Burkholderiales bacterium | reverse complement strand
TGCGTTTGAATTGCAAAGAGTGCGCCGCACCGCACCACCCTACGCCACAAGAGCGGTCGTGGCTGGACTCGATGCTGGACTCCGGTGACACGGTGACGCCCAAGCGCGGCATGGGCTGTTCGACCTGCAACGGCACCGGCTACTCCGGTCGGCAGGGTGTCTACGAATTGCTGGAAATGGATGCGGAACTGACGCAGGCCGCTTCGCGCTCTGACCCGGCCGGTTTTATGCGCACTGCGCGCGAACGCATGAAGGGCCACACCATGGCCTTCCACGCACTGGAGTTGGTGCGTCAGGGCCGCACCTCACTGGCCGAGGCCTTGCGTGTCGGCTTTGATGCGGGTGACTCGGACGACGAGGACTGACCCGCATGGCACTGTATGAATGGCGGGGGCGAAACAGCCGGGGCGAGGCAGTCAACGGCCAGTTGGAGGCTATGACAGAGAACGGCGTGGCCGACCAGCTCAAGGCCATTGGCGTGGCACCCGTGCACATTGCGCCAGCCAAGGCAGAAGCCGAAACTACTTCTGAAACTTGGTGGACACGCGTCAACCGCAAGCCGGTTGTGGACGAAGACCTGATGGTCTTCTCGCGCCAGATGTACACGCTTAACAAGGCCGGCGTGCCCATTTTGCGGGCCTTTTCCGGCTTGCAGGCTTCGGCCGTCAAGCCGGCCATGGTCGATTTGCTCAAGGACATTCGCTCCAGCCTGGACCAGGGTCGCGAGTTGTCGGCCGCCATGGCCCGCCACCAGGATCTGTTTGGGGGCTTTTATGTCTCCATGATCCGGGTCGGCGAAATGACCGGCCGTCTGACCGAGGTTTTCTTGCGCCTGAACGAACACATGGAGTTCGAGCGCGACGTGCGCGAGCGCATCAAGCAGGCCATGCGCTACCCGATTTTCGTGCTGATTGCCATGGCCGTGGCCGTCGTCATTCTCAACGTGTTTGTGATACCGGTTTTTGCCAAGGTATTTGCCGGCTTCAATGCGGAGTTGCCCTTGATCACCCGCGGATTGCTGGGCTTTTCTGCCTGGATGATCAAGTGGTGGTGGTTGCTGATCGCCGGGGGCGTTGCCACCTGGTTTGGGGTGCGCAGCTATTTGCGCACTACCGAGGGCCGCTACCGCTGGGACTCGCGCAAGCTCAAGCTGCCCATCATCGGCGAGATCATTCTCAAGGCCACGCTGGCCCGCTTTGCGCGCAGCTTCGCGCTGTCCAGCCAAAGCGGCGTCCCGCTGGTGCAGGCACTCACGGTGGTGGCGCAAACGGTGGATAACGCCTTTATTGGTGCGCGCATCGAGCAAATGCGCGACGGCATTGAGCGTGGTGAGAGCATTTCGCGATGCGCGGCGGCCACCGGCGTGTTTACCCCGGTGGTCCTGCAAATGATCAATGTGGGCGAAGAAACCGGCGAACTGGACAACCTGCTGTTTGAAATTGCCGCTATGTACGAGCGCGACACCGACTACAACATCAAGGGTCTGTCCGCCTCCATTGAGCCGATCTTGCTGGCAGTTATCGGCGTGCTGGTGTTGTTGCTGGCGTTGGGTGTGTTTTTGCCCCTGTGGAACATGGGCCAGGCGGCGCAAGGCCGCGGCGGCGGCTAACCGTGGCAGAGTCGGGTCGCAGTCGGGGCGCGCCGTCGGTGTCCCCATGGCTGAATAGACGGCTGGTGGAGTGGAGCGTTGCGGCCTTGGTGCTGGTGACGTTGTTTTTGGTGTTTGGGCGCCAGATGCAGACTGTGCAGGCGCAGGGCGAGCGGTTGGCGGTGCGCTTTACCCTCAAGATTCTGCGCGAAGCACTGAGGCTGGAGCAAATCCTCAAGAGAGCCCCGCCAACAACCGCCGCTACCGGCACCGTCAGTCGCAATCCTTTTGCGTTGCTGACCAGTCTGCCCGCCAACTTTGCCGGAGAAATTTCGTCCAACAAGGTGGATACAGTGACGCCCGGTAATTGGGTTTTTGACCCGCAATGCGGTTGTGTGGGCTACCGCCTGATGTATCCGCAATGGCTGGAGCCCGAACAGTTTGCCGACGTCATCTGGTTTCGACTCACTCAGACGCCGGGCGAGGTTCGGCTGGTTGCGCAAGCGCCCTACATCTGGCTGGGCCAACCGCTAAATTGATGAAGAGCAGCAGGCGACCTGACTTACGGCCATTTTGTGAACCAATTCATACAGTTAGCGGTCGAACTTTATCTACAGGTTGATGTGATAGGGTAATATTTGGGTATATTTGGCAGTATGTGCAGTCGTGGTACCCGTGTAAGTCCTTCGCCTGAGCTGGATCATTCATTTAAAAGGTGGTAGCTATGAAACAAAATCAAGGTGGTTTTACGCTGATTGAGTTGGTGATGGTGATTGTGATTTTGGGCGTGCTGGCGGCGGTGGCATTGCCTAAGTTTGTGGATTTGAAGGGGGATGCGCAACTGGCCTCGATTCAAGGCTATGCTGGGGCGTTAGCCTCCGCGTCTGCCATCAATTACGGCGGTTGTTCGATCACAGGAAATGTTGTAACCACCGGCAAGTGCGTAAAGGTGTCGAAATGTTCTGATCTGGGTGCTGTGCTCTCACCGGCGCTCACGTTAGGTACAACATGCATCACGACCGCGCCCTATTTGACGGCTGACACAACGGGCACCACGAACGGTGCCGAGATTTCGTGCACCTTGAATTATGGCAAGGGGGCAACTTGTGCTTCAGGCGGTTCCGCCGTCTTTACTGCCATTGCCGCGGCGAATTGAGTTGCGTAGCCAGGTATGAAAGTGGGACGGCTTTTATGAAAAAGCTGATTCAAGGGCAATTGGGGCCACAGTCGATTTAGCCAGCAGGAAGACATTTTTTCTGCAACATTATTCATCGCAGCCCTTATTCGACGAACGTCAGTTGCTATCAAATATCAAGCAATTTGCGGTGTCCGGGTTTTCTCTGCGATCGCTAGGCGCGATCTAACTGAGCGTGCGGGCATTGGTCCAATCCGTAAAGGGACTGCAGATCCAGTGACTTGGCGCGGCAGCAGTTCCTGACCGATTGGCTGGGACCACCCGCAACAGCGGCAAGTCGACCGGTGTTGCCGCTAGCCCCGCAGCTATTGCGTAAACAGCTATTAAACTAGTAGCAGATGCGACGACTTCCATGACCACCCGATATTCTCGTTGTGCGCGCAGAACCGCTTGCCCGGTGGCGAGGAGAGGTTTGCGCGGCTTTACGCTGATCGAGCTGATTATGGTGATCGTCATTCTGGGTGTGTTGGCTGTGTTTGCAACGCCCATGCTGAAAACCGATGGTTTCAAGGCCAGGGGCTTTCATGACGAGACCTTGGCGCTGCTTAGGTACGCCCAGAAGACCGCGGTCGCACAGCGACGTTCTGTGTGTGTGAATCTGAATTCGACCGGCGTCACCCTGACCATTTTTGCAACCAATCCGTCAACAGGCACTTGCTCCGGCGCGCAAAACTTGAATCCACCAAATACTCCGCGCGGTGGGACAGGATTGGTTGGAACACCCAGCGCTTTTCAGTTCACTCCGTTGGGCAGCACCGATCAATCCAGCAACGTCACTATCACGATTGCCAATGCGGCAGGTATCACGGTCGAAGCAGCCACGGGATACGTTCATGACTAGTCTCCGCCAGCGCGGTTTCACCCTGATCGAACTCATTATCTTCATCGTGGTAGTGGCGGCAGGACTGGCGGGTATTCTTTCGGTGATGAACACAGTGGTCAAGTCCAGTGCCGACCCCATGATCCGCAAGCAGACGATTGCGATTGCGGAGTCTCTGTTGGAGGAGATATTGTTGAAGGACTACTGCGACCCAGATACTGTGGACTTAACCACGAGTCCGCCAACCTGCGGCGTGCATACGGTCGAGGCCAACCGCAGTTTGTATGACGATGTGGATGATTACGCAGGATATACCAGCACCGGCATCAAAGACCTGACCGCAAGCACGATCGCTGGTTTGACTGCGTACAACATCTCGCCCGCCGTTACGGTGACAACGACCACACTCAATAGTTTGACTGTCAAGAAGGTCATCGTTTCAGTCACGGGTCCGCAGGGTGCAATCAGTCTGACGGGTTACCGGTCTAATTATTAAACCATATGATTGATATCGCGATATCCTGTTGGTTGCCCCTTCCATTTTGCCGACCTGTCCGTGCCGGTCATCAGTCCATGGGGCATTCCGGGTGAGCACCATGCACATACATGGCCCGCAACGCGGTTTCACCCTGATCGAGCTGATCATGGTGATCGTCATCATGGGCGTCATTGGCGGCATGGTGTCGGTCTTCATGAAAGGCCCGATTGATGCGTACTTTGACAGCGCCCGACGTGCGGCACTTACCGATGTGGCCGACACCGTGGCGCGACGCATGGCACGGGATATTCAAAGGGCGTTGCCCAATAGCATTCGCAACCCCGGGGATGCAAGCAATCAATGTCTTGAATTCATACCCACCAAAACCGGTGGACGCTATCGCTCCGCGCCCGATGGCTCGGGTGCGGGTGACATTCTGGATTTCAGCACGACAGATTCAAGTTTCAACATGTTGGGACTCAATAGCGCCCTGCGATCGGACCAGCGAATAGTTGGGAGCGATGTCATAGCGGTTTATAACCTGGGAATTTCTGGCTCAGATGCCTACACCGGAGTCAACACCGCGGTAGTGTCGAGTGCATCCGAAGGCACACCTACATTAGCGAACGAGACCAAAATTACTCTGACGGCCGGCAAGCAATTCCCGCTGGTCTCCGGCAGTAGTCGGTTTCAGGTCATACCGAACGACGAAAAGATCGTGTCGTTTGTTTGCCCTACCAGCACGCCCGGCAATCTGGTTCGCAACGCCAACTACACCTATCCAGCATCCATCGACGCCACCACATCCTGCCCCACGACTGGTGCCATCCTGGCCAAAAATGTCACCTGCACATTGGTTTACAGTGGCTCAGACCTGCAGCGCAATGCTGTCGTCAGCATGGTTCTCAAAGTCACCGATAGCAGCAGTGGTGAATCCGTTAGCTTGCAACACGAAGTGCACGTGAGCAACACACCATGACGGACGCTACACAGCGCCCACAGCGCGGCTTCGCCGCCATTGCGGCCATCTTTTTGGTTGTGGTAATGGCCGCGCTGGGCGGCTTTATGCTGACCTTTTCGAACACCCAGCAACTTACGTCGGCGCAGGATTTGCAGGGCACGCGTGCCTACTGGGCGGCGCGGGCGGGGCTGGAGTGGAGCATTGCCTCTGCATCTTCGCTGTCTTCAGCCACTGTATGCCCGTTTGACGCTTCGATGCAACTAGTGGCGTCCGGTGTTGCGCCTGCCTCAGTCGACGGTTTCAACCTTTCCGTTTGTTTTTCGAGAGGTTCGTTCACTGAAGGAGCGACAACTCCGGTGATATACCGCTTTACCGTGGTTGCAAGCTCGTCCAGTACCGTTGGGTCAATCGGCTATATCGAGCGCAGTATTTCCGCGTCGATGGAACGATAAGGTTCTAAATTGTGGAGAATATGACTTTAGTCCCATTGTGTACAGCGCAGTCAGCTACCTAATTTACAGCAATTTCAATGTTCAAAAAGCTAAGATGACTTTTTTGAACTTACCGCGCATTGTGTTCCTCCCGCGAATCATGATCAGCTTGGGCGTATGAAAACTTTGTTTAAAGTCTTTCTTTTACTGTTGATGGCAACGGGGGGTCAGGCTATTGCTGCAACTTGTACCAGTAAGGCTACTGGGAACTGGAATTCTTCCGGGACATGGACCTGCACTTCCGGTTCCACCCCCGCCAGTGGCGATACGGTGATTCTGGTGTCGCCTTATACCGTCAACCTCAATGGCAATAACCGGGCGATTGCCGTCATTACTATCAATTCGGGTGCCACGCTAGATGATGACAACCAGACACTGACCGTTACCGGCAGCATGGTCAATAACGGTATCTTCGGAACGAACGGAGGCAAGCTCAGCATGACGGGCGCCGGCGCCACCCTATCCGGGAACGGGGTTTTCGACAATACCGATGTTCGCATTAACGCCACGGGCGTGGTGCTCTCGTCGGGGGCTGCGATGAGTTTTATCGGTGGGGCAGCGATACTGATTGGGCCGGACAATACTGGATCACTGACGGTAAACGGTGCCATTACCAGTACGACTTCGAACACCTTGATCGAATTGAGCCAGTCAAATTCGACGATGACCATTGGCAGCACTGGCACGATCACCGCCACGAGTGCAAATATCAAGTACAACAACAATGGTGGGACGGTTACCAATAATGGCTCGGTCAACGTAAGGTACATCGACAGTGGCGGCAACTCCTCTACTTGGACGCAGGGTGTCAATAGTTCATTGACCGTATCGAAGACGGATAAGTGGAGCGGGGTTCTTAATGCCTCAGCATCGAACAACACCATCACCTACTCGGTTGATGTGACAGCAATGGTCCCCACGAGCAACACGTATTACAACGTGAGCCACCCGAACTGCACCAAATTAACCAGTTTCACTATCCTGGGGACTTCGCCTTGCGCGTCGTCTGCGCCCAGCGTCACGACCACTGCTGCCAGTGCAATCAGTTACAGTGGCGCCACGCTCAACGGCACCGTTAGCAGCAACGGCGCGGCGGTCAGTTCAGTGACTTTCAGCTACGGTACGACCGTTTCCTATGGAACAACGGTAAATGCGACTCCTAGTACCTTGGTCAGCAGTGCCAGTAATGCTGCTGTCTCGACCAACTTAACGGGTCTGACCTGCAATACGCTGTACCATTTCAAGGTAACGGCAACTAACAGCAATGGGACTGCCAGCGGTTCTGACCTGACGTTCACCACCTCTGCCTGCCCGCTGCCAACGGTTGTCTCTATCAACCGGGCCGACTTCAGTCCGGCAAAGGCCGGAAGCAATGTGAATTGGACCGTTGTTTTAAACATGGCCGTCACCGGCGTGGATACGGGTGATTTTGTGCTGGTGGCGTCGAGCGGAGCGACCGGAACAGCGATCACAACTGTCAGCGGGAGCGGTACGACCTATACAGTGACGGCCAGCTCGGGCATTGCAAGCAGCCTGGGTTTGAACCTGGTCGATAACGACACCATCAATGCGGGTGGCAGTCCTCTTGGAGGAGTGGGAAATAACAATGGAAATTTCACGGGGCAGATTTACGCATTTGCCGCCTCACCGTGTACGGGCGCTTCTGACATTGTATTTTGTGATGACTTTGAACGCTCCAATCCCGGTACGCTTGGCAATGGCTGGACGATCACACCCGCAAGTGCCACCAACTGCTCTGGTGCTGC
>CANNRR010000178.1 GCA_947508055.1 Burkholderiales bacterium | reverse complement strand
CTATGCACATTGCGCTGGCCATCATGCGTACCGAGGGGTGAAAACGCTGCTCCAGGTAATCAAAAACCGACACTAGCTTCAGGCGCCGCAGCATGGGCACAATCCAGATCGCCACAAAGATCAGTCCAAGCACCCCCAACACATTGTTCATGAGGTACTGCCAGTTGGTGGCAAAGGCCTTGGCGGTGGTGGCGATGTAGCCAATCGAACTGGTGCTGGTGACGTAGAGGCTAATGGCCGCGGCCCAGAACGGAATCGTGCGGTTTCCGACAAAGAATTCGGAGGTGGATTGTTTCTCTTCCTTCCAATAGCAGTAGGCACCGATACCGGCGATGGCAACCAAATAGACAATGATCATCACCCAGTCCAGCGGGCGCAGCAGCAGCTTGTTGCCCTCCACTTCAGAGAAATGCAAGCCAGTTGCGCCAACAGCATCAATGCTCTCCCACACCATGCCATTGCCCCAACCCATACCGTGCCGGGCCCCAGTGGCGTAGTTGGAACCTTGCTTCGCAAAGGCATTGGTAATCGAGTGGTAGGTAATGAGTTGCGAGCCCTTGTTGGAACGTTCTTTCTGATTCACCAGGTACAGCACATGTGCTTGCCCGATGGAGCGTGCAGCACCGGGTACGACCTGGCCCTGCAAATTGCCGCGCCGCACCCATCCATCAACGCTGGTCCAACGCCATAAAGAGTCAAAATCCCCCTCGCTCGCGCGGCGCACGGTCACGAATAGGGAATGATCTTGGGCAACAACGGAGGTGACTACATCAGCACCAGCACCAGTGACCGGCCCCCAGTTTGGCAAAAATTTCCATTGGGGCTGAACGGTTTTGGTATTGAGTGACAACCATTGCGTTGCGCCACCGCTGTCGCCACCATTAACGCCTGCCAGATACAGCGTGCCGTCCAGCATCGCACCGTGCACTTGTGAAAATGATGTTGGTAAAGGTGGCAGTGCGGCAACAGGCGCTGAAGGCGCCGATTTGGTAGCAGGCTGTTCCACACTGGCAAGCGACTCCAGTTGGTTGATACCCGCAGCATCCTTGCCTTGCACCAATATATAGGCGCTCGGTGTGGCTGCAACAACACCCATAATCCGTCCCTGTGGGCTGGGCGGCTGCGGCTGCCAGGTCTTGCGGTCTGCGCTGAGTTGCCAGAGTCGCTCACCTTGTGCGATCACCGGCTGGCCAGAAAGCACAAACATGGTGGTTGGCGCTACCGGCGGTGCAGGCAGCGCTTCATCGCGCACAGCGACCAGGTTCTCTGCACCCACCGGCAAGACGGCCAGGCACAGCAATATGCTGAAAAAACGTTGTTGAAAAAGGCGGGGCATGAGGCTTGGTCTGTCAGAAGCGCAAAGTGTTTCACTGCCGGACGCAAAGCACCGGTGCCACGCGCAGTTTGCTTCTTTCTTCGGCAACAAAAAACTATGCAAAGGCAGTTTCAAAAGATGGGTTTTACTTCTTTTGTTGCGCCCGTCAGCACGGGTCGGAAACGGTGCTAATACGCTCTCAGTCGTGCGTGCGGGCTAAATACCTAGCTCGTTTCGTGGGATCGGACATTCGCCCTAGCGACTGACGTCCGCGACGATGCGTTCCACATGAGGCGTAGCGTGGGCAAAAAACTGTTGCAAGCCGGCGCAAAGATAGTTCAAACCTGGCTCACCGTCCACTCTACGCAACACACGGTATTTTGGGGCATTCGCCGCCGCAATTCTTCAAGAAGGTGCATTTGCGGCATTGAGAAGGTAAGGTTTCGCTCTTGGCGTAGCCAAACTGCACCTGTGCACGCTTCAGGGCCATGTCACCCAACGCCTCCGTCGCAATATTGCCCAGCCGATATTCGGGATAGTCGCAGCGGTCGCAGGCGTAGACGCTACCATCATGCTCCATGGCCAGGCCCTTGCCGCAGATTTCGCTGTGTTGGCATGCTGGGCACATTGACGACGCGACATCAACGATGCACTGTATGCACTACCAAAGAATGCCGGCACGGCGGATCAATTGGCTGCGCAGTTCATTGCCTTGATTGGTCAGCTGTATGCAGTGGAGTCCAAGGCACAGGAGCGCGAACTCAACGCGGTTGCGTTACTTGAGCAACGCTAGCTTCACAGTGTTCCGGTGCTACCCCAGTTAGTCACCACCCATTCGGGGAAGCAGCTCCCTCCCCCAGCGATTTCCCGTCGCCACTGCCCTTTGCAACGTCTCCCCATGAACGGCCCCCTTCGCTTTCCATAATGGATTGACGGGCCATCACAGCCCCGTGACGGATATCTCCATGGTCGGCATCGTGCGACGGCGTGACATCCATGTCCGGGTGCATCAAACGCTGAGCGTTCAACGCCGATAGCAAGGTCTCTTCCGGCTGCGGATCGTATGCACCCATGGGGTAGGCTGTTGGGTTGATTGGTGATGACTTTGCGTACCACGGCGGCATGGTTTCGAGAAACGATGCCAAAGGGGTACCCTTCAAGGATTCGAGCTTTCCATCCCACCATGCACGTTGCCAACCGGAGTCTGTGCCGGACTGCCGTTGGATATCGTGCTGAAAGTCGGACCATGAATAGGTTTTGCCCAATACCGCCATTGCGCGGCGGCGGTGGCCGAAGTCTGACAACTGGAAGTTCGACAAGACTTGGCGCACGTTGAACTCCGCTTGCATATCCATCTGGGTCTGATGGGGCAGCGCCCGTGCTGCAATTTCATGCCCCGCATCCACTGGAAGTGTCCCCAGCACCGATGCAATGACACCTTCGAAATGAGCCCGACACTCGGGTGGCACGGCATCCAATACGTCGGCCACCTTGTGTGGTCGCCGTTTGACTGCAAATACGACTTCCATGGTGATCAATGCGTCCACCAGTTCGGCCTGACTTTCGGGCTGTTTTACTCCACTAAAAACACGACTCAGGCGCTTGGCCATCACCTCGGGTGACAACGGTCTGTCAATGGCATAGGCCACCTTTTGGCATTGCCGCACCAGCTCGGCCCTGTGGGTCACCAGATATTCCACGGGTGCCAACGCCTCGGCGTAGGCATCCGTTTCGGAATCCACAGGCGCATCCTGCATGGCACTTGTAGCCATCACGATCATGCCATCCAACGTGGACACCCGGTCTGGCTTAGCTGCCTGAGCCCAGGCCTTTGCTTTCTGCACCGCCTTGGCCAAACTCTGGGGCGCTACCAAAGTCACAAATCCCGGTGCCAACTCGGGTGAGCGACTGACCACCCAAATCAACTCCTTGGCAAAAAGGGCATCCAGAATGTCGCCGGATTTATCCAATCGCTTGTATTGCGCGAGAAAGCTGGGCCAGTTCCACTCACGGCCCAAACTTCGTTTGACCCGCCCCAATTCCAGATAAATCCGACTGGCATCGGGCAATGCCGCATGCATGGTGTCGTATGCGGCTTGGTCTGCCGGTGACAAAGCCAGTGATGGTGACGGTGGTTGCGTCAGAATGGATAACGGTACATCATCAGGATGATTTCGCAGTGAGGCACCAAGCTTTGCGGCACAGGCTCCGGCGGTGAGGTAGGCCCGTGCATGGTGACGACGGCGCTTGCCGCGCTGGCTGTTGATGACGCGTGCACGGTCATTGTGCTGTTTGCGGGCCTCCCGCTTGGCCTTGTACGCTTCATTGCGTTTTCCAAGGTGGACGGGGCCAACGTGGACGGACGCTTCACGTTCAATGCCCAAGTCGGCGAATGACTTGTGGGTAATACGCTGATCAAGGCCTGCCGCTTCCAAGGCATCGTTGACGTGCCGACTCCACGATTCCCGAAGTTCGTGGACAAATGAAACTTTGTTCCAGTCCCGATTCTTGTTGAGGAACATTCCGCCTTCGATGTCGCGCAAGGTCGTCATCATGTGGACGTGCGGATTTCCCGGTTTTAGATGCACGCTGAAACTACATATGATGGATTTTGATGTGAGCTGCTCTCGAATGAACCGGCGAATGATGGTCGTGTATGCATCGATCCCCAGCTCGATGGGTAAGGACATTTCTAGCTCGCGAAAAATTTGTGCGTCCGCCCTGCCACCCTCTTCCTCAAAGGTCTGGACGGATCGCCACAGTCGGGCGCCATCCTTCATCCAATCGGGAATGAACTCACTCGGTGTGATGGTCTCAGTCAATACAACTTCCGATTGTTTTGACGTGTAGTTGTAGATGCTGCCCGTGACGGGGTCAACTATCTTTGTCCCTGAACGGTAGGCGTATGAGCGCAAAGCATTCAGCTTGGGGTCATTGCCGAATCCGTGCGTCTTTACTGTCAAATGAAAAATGGCCATGCTACTGTCTCCCTGTGTGATTCGACTTGGCGTTATGGGCGACCTCGACCAATAACGCGGTTGTTTGAATGAAGTCATCCGCCCTCGGATGACATGGGGAGCCGTGGAATTCGCCAGAATTAGCACGGGGGGCAACGCCCCCACTGAACGTTGCCCTTGGGGCAATGTATAAGTGCGCTTGGTTAACGAAAAAAAGAAGATGAACTTCGAGATACGTGCATTCCATGGTGGGGCTCCCTCGAATCACATTGAAGGAAATCACCGCTGAATGCAATCAAAACGGGGTTTGCGATAGAAATATGAATTTGCAGGCTGCTACAAAATTCGATTGCGTTAGTGATCGTCGGAATTCCAAGTCGTTCGGCGAATGTCCGAACGGGCATCGAAGACAAAACGGCGCACTCAATGCGCCGTTAGGGTGAGGTAACAACGCTCAAACGACGACGTTCTCCAAAAACCGGCTGGAATGGAGGGTGAATTCATGAAGAATCGTAATAACGACGCTCAAACGTCGTCGATTGGTAGACGTTTGGATGTGGTTTGGTCGCTTAACCGCCGATGATGGGGTTGGCACCTGGTTCGGCACGTCACTTCCGTTCTACGGTTCTCAATATCATGCAATAAACTACACAGCTATTTCACTTGGGCTGAGCTCGCCTCTTGTGCAATATGCGTAGTACAGCGAAATGATGCAACTATAACAATGACATTTCTATTGCAATCACTCACCACCAGAGTGATGCTACTCGCCCTGACCGTTGTCATGGCTGGCATGTGGTCGCTCTCGCTGTACGCCGGGCGAATGCTGCGCATCGACATGCAAAATCAGTTGGGCGATCAACAGTTTTCGACCGCGTCCGTCATTGCCGGCAACATTGACCGCGAGTTGGGTCTCCGCCAGGAGGCTTTGCAGCAAATATCGGCCACTGTGGCCCCCACAATGCTGGACCAACCGCTGACGCTACAAAATCTGATGGCTCGGTTGCCAGTTTTTCAAAGCATGTTCAAGGGCGGCACCTTTGCCACGCGCCTTGACGGCGTGCCTGTGGCATCGGTTTCAGCAGCCAGCCAACCCACGGGTAGAAGCACCGCCGACACGGCCCAACTGGCAGGTTTTTTAGCAAGCAACGCCGACAGCTTGATATTTGTATCAGAGAGCAACCCTCCAGACATCCGCATGGCAGTGCCGTTGCGCACGGCGCAAGGTCAAGTGATCGGTGCATTGGTGGGTGTAATTGACATAGGTGCATCCAATTTTTTGGACAACATTAAAAAAAGCAGCTACGGCAAAACCGGCGGCTACCGACTTTATTCACCCAAGCAAGGACGGGTCATCATGGCGTCGGAGCGGCAAAACGCGCAAGAGTCACCACCAGTGACCGACCAACGTGCTGCGGTTGAATGGGACTTGCGGCAACAGGAGGGAACGACCGTAAGCACCAACCCCCACGGGCAGGAGGTGCTGGTCTCTAACAAGGCCACTGCGCTTGGTGGATGGATCATGTCTGTCATACTGCCCACCGAGGAAGCCTTTACCCCCGTGCGCGAACAGCAGCGCCGCTTGCTCACCGCCACCCTGCTGGCGACAGCGTTGGCGGTGTCCATGATGTGGCTAATTGTGAGGCACCAGCTCTTATCACTGGAAAGCACCGTAAAAACCTTGGCCAGGCTGGCCGATTCGGACCAGCCTTTGCAACCATTACCACTGACCCGTCAATACGAAATGAACCAGCTGGTGGGTGGATTTAACCGACTGCTGGCAACGCTGACGCAACGCAATGAAGCACTCAATGCCAGCATCACTTTGAACCACAACACGCTGGACTCGATAGCGACCCAAATCGCGGTGCTTGGCTCGGATGGGCGGGTATTGGCAATCAATGAGTCCTGGCGGCAATTTGCCGCACACGCAAGCGGTTCAAACGTCGCGATGGGCTCGGCCTACCCGGCCTTGTTTCCGCCGAGTCATGAGGACGTTGACAACCATACGCTGGAGATAAGCAAAGGAATTCAATCGGTGCTGGGTGGCTGCGCACTGTCGTACACCGTCGAATATGCGCTGCAAACCGAGCACAGTACACACTGGTTTTACCTCGGGGTTACCCCCTTGGGACCAAAGCGGCAGGGTGTGGTTATTTCTCGCTCAGACATTACCGAGCGCAAATTGATCGAGGAACAACTGCGCAATCTGTCACAGGTTGCGCAGCAAGCTCCGTTGTCGATTGTCATTACCAACCTGCGTGGCAACATCGAATACACAAACCCCTATTTTTCAGACAAAACCGGCTACGCAGCGCACGAGGTTCAAAACCTGAATCCGCGCGTGCTCAAGTCAGGAATGACACCGCCCAAGGTCTACGACGACTTGTGGCAAACCCTGTCCGCACGACAGGTGTGGCGCGGAGAATTACACAATCGGAAAAAAAATGGCGATCTATTCGTAGAGCATGCCGTAATCGCCCCGGTACTCGACCTCAGCGGCCAGGTCACTCACTATGTTGCCCTTAAAGAGGACATTACCGAGGCAAAGCAAGCAGAGAAAAATCGCCTTGGATTGTCGCTACGCATCGAAGAAATTTCCCGTCACCTGGTTCGCACGCAAGAGGAAACACGCCAGCGGTTTTCCCAGGAGCTGCATGACCGAACCAGTCCAAACCTGGCGGCCCTGCGCATTAACCTGAGCATCATCACCCGCACCATTCAAAAAGCACCCGAAGGCCTTGAATTCGACCAGAACTTTGCCGACCGCATTGACGATACACGGGCCCTGATTGATGACACCAACGCCAGTATTCGGGAAATTTGCGCTGGACTGCATCCTGCGGCCATCGAACGAGCTGGTTTGCTGAGCGTGGTACAAAATTATGCACACCAGTTTGTCAAGCGAACCGCAATTCAGGTGCGGGTGAGTTGTCCTCACAATGAAATTCGGCTCCACGCCGATCTGGAACTCACCCTGTTTCGCATCGTGCAAGAAGCACTCACCAACTGTGCCAAACATGCCCATGCACAGACCGT
>CANNRR010000177.1 GCA_947508055.1 Burkholderiales bacterium | reverse complement strand
GTGGTGATGAAAACAGTGCGGCCGACATGACGCGCTTTATCAGCAACCTGGACAAGATGCGTCGCGCAATCGATGGCCTGGTATTGGTGGTGCATCACCTGGGCAAGGACGTCAACAAGGGTGCCCGAGGCCACTCAAGCTTCTATGCGGCGCTGGACTCCTGCATCAGCGTGACGCGCGAGTCGCAACACCGATCCTGGACGGCAGCCAAAGCCCGTGAATCGGCAGATGGCGAAGAGTTTGCCTTTGACCTCAAGAGCGTCGTGCTCGGTGTTGACGAGGACGGTGACCCGATTACGAGTTGTGTGATTGATCCGCACCCGCTCAGTCACCGAGCACGCCAGGTGCCATTGCCCAAGGGCTCGAATCAGAAGTTGGTCCTCAAGATTTCCAAAGAATTACTGCAGAGCTCGCACCATCTGGGTCAAGGTCTTGCATCGGCCATGGAGCGCTGCATCAAGCTTGACGACCTGATTGAAGCCTGCCATTCGAGTTTACCCATTGATGCACGACGCGTTCCCGAACGAGTGCGGGAGGCCGTGAAGGCGATGGTCGCCAACCAGGTGTTGTTGTTCCATGAGGGCTGGTTATGGCTGCCTTGACAGCATGCGCAAATTTGCGCGTCCACCAGGAGTCCGGATCCGAAAAACCAATTGATGACACGACGCCGCCCGGTGTCTCACTACTTCCAAAGTGGGCGGCAATTGATATGGAGAACACCTTGAGTAAACCGTCCAAATCCACCCAGCGCCGCAATGGCGCGTCAACCAACACCAGGAATGAAAAAATGAAGCCATCCCAAGATCAGAACCACCAATGGATCCAGGCTGACGGTGCGGGCATCGACATGATGTCGCGCTTCCAGGGCTGGATCGATGCCGGCTTACCACTGCTGTGGCGGCCGATCTACAGCCGAGACAATTTCCCCAAGGCCCCGCCCGCGATACTGGACATTGCTCGCACACACGCTGACCTCAGTTGGGCCGTCAACAAGATCGATGACTTGATGACCCTGCCCGCCCGCGTCAGGGGGTGGATCATGCCTGCCACGGCCAATGACACCGACATAGTCTGCAGTCGAACAGGCAACGCCATCCATTTCACGGGTGTGATCGACAGCCGAACCGGCACAGCCGTCACCTACCAGGATGACCTGAACGCACCCGCCTATGGCGGATCCCAGTCCAGCAGCAGTCAGATTCACGCCACACAGATGCCAAGGAGACAAGTTTGACTTGGCTTCTTGCCGTACCAGAGCGTTCATTGAACCGTCTCAACCAACAGGAAACTCAACAATGACCGACACCAAACGCATGGGCGTGAGCGCTCAAATCGCAGCGCTACCTACCCTTCCCATCAAGGAGCTCTGGGCGCTGTGGGACGCACATTTCCCGCGGCGCCCCGAACACACCAATCGCAACTATGTCCAGGCCCGTCTGGCGTACCGAATTCAGGAACTGGCCTACGGTGCACTGCCCAGCGGCGTGCGAAATCACTTGGCCGCCTGCGGTGCCAAGCACTCCAAAATCAAGACGCCCGAGAGAAATGGTCGCGGCAGCGAAATCCACCTGATGCCCGGCAGCACTCTGGTTCGCGAGTGGGATGATCTCGAATATCGGGTCACCGTTACCGCTGCTGGTCAGTATGAGATCGACGGCCAGACATTCAAGAGTCTCTCGGCAGCAGCACGCCACATCACCGGCACCCAGTGGTCAGGGCCGAGGTTCTTCGGTCTCAAAGGCGGCCAAGGTCGCGACGCTGGAGGTGGGCGATGAATGCACCCCTGCTCGTGTCCCCCAAGCGCTGCGCTGTGTACTGCCGGGTATCAAGCGACGAGCGACTGGACCAGTCGTTCAATTCCATCGACGCCCAGAGGGAAGCTGGTCAGGCCTTCATCAAGAGTCAGAGCAGCGAAGGCTGGATCGCTGTTCCTGACGATTATGAAGATGGCGGCTTCTCCGGCGGCAATATGGAGCGCCCTGCCCTCAAACGCCTCTTGGCAGACATCGAAGCTGGCAGGGTCAATATCGTGGTGGTCTACAAGATCGACCGGTTGTCACGGTCTCTCGCTGACTTTGCCCGGATGGTGGAAACCTTTGACCGCTACCGGGTGAGTTTCAGCGCCGTGACCCAGCAAATCAATTCAGCCACCTCCATGGGCCGCTTGATGCTCAATGTGCTGCTGTCGTTTGCGCAGTTCGAGCGGGAAGTGACGGGTGAACGGATTCGGGACAAGATTGCTGCCAGCAAGGCCAAGGGAATCTGGATGGGTGGGCCCTTGCCACTGGGCTACGACGTATCGAATCGACTGCTGGTCATCAACGAGGCTGAGGCTATGGTGGTGAGACGCATCTTTGATGAGATTGTGCAGGAACGCTCAACGACCTTGATGGCGCGTCAATTGGCACTGGCCGGTGCGCACACCAAGACGGGGCGCAAGTTTTGCAAGCAGACCATCTACAAAATCCTGCACAACCGCATGTACATCGGTGAGATTACGCACAAGGGCAAGAGCTTTGCCGGGGCACATCAACCGATCATCACGCGAGCGCAATGGCAAGCAGCACACGCCGTATTGGGGCAAGACCACCGTGAGCGTCGTAGTGATACGCTGAGCCGCGCTCGTCCCCTTTCGCTGCTTCGAGGTTTGCTCTTCACGACAGACGGTGAGCGTTTGATGCCGACATTCACGGTCAAGAAGGGTAAGACCTACCGTTACTACATGCCCAACCAGAATGGCCATTACGGTAGCGGCGCCAGCATCTTTGGCTCCATCCCGGCAGAACCCTTGGAAGAACTGGTGTTGACGCAGGTCAGGAATGCCTTGGCGGCACCGCACATCGTGCAGGCGGTGTGGGATCAGGTTCGCCAGATTGCGCCGGATATTACTGAACCACAGGTCGTGCTGCCGATGCAAAACCTGGCCACCTTATGGCAACAACTGTTTCCCCCCGAGCAGTACCGACTGGTTCGTCTAGTGGTTGAACGTGTGGAAATCGGCAGCACCGGTGTGGAGATTGTCTGGCGCGATGCTGGCTGGCAGAGCCTGGCCGATGAACTCAGGCCCGGTACGATTGGTGCGGAATTGGCTGAATTGGAGACCACTGTATGAAGCGGTTTCGGACCCTGGGTGCGCCCTACCCTATGACAAGCACACAGGGGGAGCGCGTAAGACTTTCCACCTTCATTCCACTGAAGATCAGAAAGCGCGGTGTGCGCCGGGTACTTGTGCGACCTGACGATGGCGATCCACAGTCTGCGCAGCTTCAGGATGTTCACCATGACTCGCCGATGCAGGTCGCTTTGTCGCGAGCCTTTTACTGGCAGGGATTGCTCAACGAGGGCTTGGTTTGCAGCGGCACTGAGATTGCCAAGCTCGAAGGATTGCATCCTTCGACGGTCAATGAGCTGCTGCGGTTGACATTGCTGGCGCCGGGCATTGTCCAAAGTTTGATGGCTGGACGGCAGCCCCGGCGTATGAGTTTGCTGTGGTTTCAGCGCAATCCGCTGCCGCTGGACTGGGTGGAACAGCGACGGCTCGTCGCTGGCTTTGATACGTAAATGGGTTTGGAGTCGCAACGACCTGAGACGGGTCCTGGTCAGTGACTGCTGTCTGGCAGACCAATCGCATGATTTGAAGTGCCGGTCAACTGCCGATCGTGGTCGGCTCTTTAGTGCCCTTATGCATAGCCCCCAGTTATGAATAGGATTTGGCGACCTTTGTCTGGAAGGCTCATGGGCATTGGTTTCGCAGCCGGTGGGTGATTGATTTGTAGACATAATCTGCGTGATCAATTGAAGTCCGTTCTCCACTATCGGAGAACATCATGGACCTCATCGCATCGCCTCATCCCACGCATCAAGCGTGGCTCCTCCAAAGCGCACTAGCGCCACACCTGGATGCGTTCAATGCGCATTTGAGCCGTGGTCGATACGCCGCCATTACCACCACGACCTACATTTCATGCTTGGCGCACTTTGCGCTGTGGATGAAACACTGTGATCTTGTCGTGGCATCGCTAGATGAGCGTGCCGTGTATCGATTCCTGCACCACCATTTGCCAAGCTGCGAGTGCCCATCACCAGTTGAACGCGAACACGGTGACCTGCGTGCTGCCCTCGGACATCTTCTGACGGTGCTGCGTGAGCAGGGTGTGATTGCCAGAATCCCGGCCCCCACAGGTCACATCGCCGAAGAACTACGTCGCTACGACGAACACATGTGCCATGCACGGGGTCTGAGCACGGGAACGCGCTCTGGCTACCTGCGAATAGTGCAGCGCTTTCTGCGACACGGATTCGCCGAACGTCCGGTGGTAATCGCCGAACTGAAGCCGGCCGATGTCCGACAGTTCATCGCTACGCAAATGGAGTTGGTCGATACGGTTGCCAATGCCTCGACTCTGTCTTCGGCTCTGCGAGCCTACTTGCGTTACAGAACAATCTGCGGCGACGAGGTTCTTGGGCTACTCGGTGTGATCTCTTCGCCCGCGAACTGGAGCCTTGCATCTTTACCGCGAACTTTGTCGCCGCTTGATGTGGATCGCTTGCTTGACTCATTTCATGCATCGCTGCCATCCCCGAAGCGCGGCTACGCCATCGTTCGCTGCGCTTTGGATTTGGGATTGCGTGGCAGCGAGATCGCCAATCTTGAGCTCAGCAATATCGACTGGCAAGTCGGCACTATCATGCTCAAACGCACAAAGTCACGACGGCAAGACGTTCTGCCGCTGCCGCCGGCCACTGGGAGGGCATTGGCGGATTATGTTCAATACGAGCGGCCAAAGACTACCAACACGGCCGTGTTCGTTCGGACACTGGCACCGCGAGATGTGCCCATCGGCGTGGATGCCATCCGTCGAGTGATTCATGATGCCTTTCAACGCATTGGACTTAGACACGGGCGCACCCATGCGCTGCGCCACACATTGGCGTGCCAATTGGTCGAACATGGCAGCTCCATCAAGGAGGTGGCCGACGTATTGCGTCATCGCTCACTGAACACATCCCTCATTTACGCCAAGCTCGACACACCACGATTGGCCGGCGTTGCTTTGCCTTGGCCGGGGAGTGCGATATGAATACGAACGTAGATTTGCGTGCCAGGGTTGACGAATACCTTGCCGAGCGCCGTCGAATGGGGTTCGGGTTGGTAGACACGGGCTACGCCCTGCACGGCTTCACCAACTATGTTGCCAGTGAATGCCATCAGGGTCCGCTGACCATCGAACTTATGGCCGCGTGGGCGCGCAATGACAAAGCCCAGCGTTTGACGCCGGGAACCTGGGCGCGTCGCCTGGAAATCTTGCGACCCTTCATGCGCTGGCTTCGCCAGTTTGAACCTCAAACAGCCGTGCCAGATGAATCGATATTTGGGTCAGTGCCAGGCAGGGTGGCACCTCACATTTATCACGATGCAGAAATCATCGAACTGCTCGCCGCTGCCCGTCGAATAAATCCAAACGGCAGCAGGCTTCGTCCAGCAACCTTTGAGACCTTGTTTGGGCTGATTGCGTCAGCCGGTCTGCGAGTTTCAGAGGCACTTACCCTGCTGGATAGAGATGTTGATTTGACGCGTGGCACTCTGACAGTTCGACAAACCAAGTTTGGCAAGACGCGTCTGCTGCCCCTGCATCCCAGCACCGTGCTTGCCCTTGCCAACTACCGCAAACTGCGCTGTCAGGAGGTGAGCACCACCGATGAGACGTCCTTCTTTGTTGGGACTCGCGGCAAACTCCTGGGGCAACCCTTGGGTGACCGCCAGGTTCATCGCGTGTTCATGGAGTTGCGCGATCAATTGGGGTGGGTTGACCGTGGTCGCCATGGTGATCCACGGATTCATGATCTGCGCCATACCTTTGCGGTAAAGCGCGTGATGCTCTGGCATGAACAAGGAATTGATGTCGACCAGGCGATGCTGTCTCTGTCGACCTACTTGGGGCACGCGAAGATAACGTACACGTACTGGTATCTAACGGGTGTGCCTGAGTTGATGGCCTTGGCGGGGGCGCGGTTCGCTCTCTATTCCCAATTGGGGGAGGCTTGTGATGAATAGTCCCAGACCAGCCGTCGCGCCATCGAGCTTCCCGGCGCTCGTTCAGACGTTCTTTGCTGAGCACTTGACGCAACAAAGAGCCTTGAGCCCACGCACTGTGGCCGCATACCGGGACATGTTCGTGTTGTTCCTGGATTTCGCAGCCAATCAAGGCGCAAAGTCACCTGCAGAAATTAAGCTGACCGACATCACGCCAGACTTGATTCTGGCCTTTCTTGACCATCTGGAGCAAGTGCGCCACAACACGGTTCGCAGCCGAAATGCACGCCTTGCCGCCTTACGATCATTCCTGAAGTTTGCGGCCCACCGTGATGTCACATCACTGCACGTCATTGAGCGCGCCCTCGGGGTGCCCATGAAGCGCTTTGAGCGGCCCATGCTCGGATTCATGTCGCGTGAAGAAATGCTAGCTGTTATTGGTACACCGGGTAGCAATTGGGTCAGTCAGCGTGACCACTTGCTGTTGGGGCTGCTCTACAACACCGGTGCGCGAGTTTCTGAGATTATTGGGATACGGGTTTCGGACGTGATCCTCGATAGTGCAGCGTGCGTTCACCTGCACGGCAAGGGACGCAAGCAGCGAACGGTGCCGCTGTGGCATTCAATTGCCAAGGAAACCAAGGCATGGTTGAAGTTGAATCCGCTTCTGGGAGCCACCTCAGCACTGTTGCCAAACCGCGAGGGTGAGGCAATGACCCGCGATAACGTGACCAAGCGTCTGGCCTTGGCCGTGGCCGTAGCCGCAAAAACCACGCCCTCCCTGGAGAAGCGATCACTCTCACCGCACACCATTCGGCATACAACTGCCATGCATCTGCTTCAGTCAGGTGTGGATATCAGCGTGATTGCGTTGTGGCTGGGCCATGAAAGTCCATCGACGACCCACCACTACGTGGAGGCCGACCTGGCAATGAAAGACCGCGCACTGGCTCGTTTGCAAGAACCAGACGAAGCAGTTCAGCGCTACCGAGCACCAGATTCATTGTTGGAGTTCTTGAAGACCCTGTAAATTATGCAGAGCAAATGAGCATGCAACTGGCCCCTTCTTAGGGCTGTCGACATGCTCAACCTGAACGATATTCATAACCGGGGGCTATGCATAAGGACACTTATGGATAGCTATTCATAAGGGCCCAAAGCCGTCAGTCGTGAATCGGACGCAATATTGCGTCCATACACCTAGTGCTCGGCCGAAACGTCTCGCAACAGTTCCCGGGCGATGATGAGCTGTTGGACTTCGGTGGCGCCCTCATAGATGCGCAACGATCGAATTTCTCGGTAGAGG
>CANNRR010000176.1 GCA_947508055.1 Burkholderiales bacterium | reverse complement strand
AGGGTGTGGTGGTAAGTCTGCGGGTGGTAGAAAATTACCTCGCATTGGAGCCGCAATCATCGGCAACCAGCTGATGCACGCTGTCGTTGCAATGGTTGGTTCGGAAGTGTGTCGAACTCCACCACCAGTATTTTCTGCGCGTTACAGCGCGTTCGGTAGGTAATGAGAGGGGTCCAGTTCGAGTGCTTTTTTCTGGTACCCAGTCCGCTTTTCGAACTCTCTCAAAGCCCAACTAAAAATCTTCATATAAATCAGTTACTTATGCTTGTGTCGAATTTTCCAGGCAGACACAAGCAATGGCCTGCAACTGACTGCAAATGGACGCAAACGTCATAGAGCTTCGTTGCCACAGAGCGCGATGTATTTTTGTTCACTTTGGGACCGATGCAGCGGCCCGCGAAATGCGATGCGCGGCCTCAAATTCTTTGATGTCGGCCATTGAATAGAGAACACGCCCACCAAGTTTGACGAAGGCTGGACCTTGACCGGTTGATCTCCAGTGCTGCAATCGTGATCTTGAGCAATACCATCGCTGGGCCAGCATCGGCTCGCTGAGGAACTCGGCGCATGGCGGGATCACAACAGGGGATGACTTTCTGGCCGGCTTGGCGGCACGGGGTTCCTTGGCTTCAAGGACTGCAGCCTTACGTCTCAGAGCGGCCGTCGCACTCAGATCTTTGAGCGACATCCGTATTCGAGTGATTCGGCGCCCATTTTCGATGATGTGTTCAGTGTTTTCATCCCTGGCCCTGAGAATGTTCTTCAGGAGAGTGCGAGGATCTTCGGGTGGTAACTCAGGGGTGCTTGTCAATCGCATAGTCGACTCCTTGATCAAGATGACATTCAACACGCTGGAAATGTGCGAAATGTGCGAATTGTGTTTCGTGACAATGAGTTGCACCATGTCCATTGACTGCGAAGTGTGCGAAATGAGCTCAGTGAAAACCCTAACCCGAATCCGAGTGATTCTGATTGCGTCAGATTAGACGAGGCGATAGACCCTGGTTGGCGTGCCAGGAGTCTCTTGGGGGCGATTCAGTAGCTGCAAGCAAATCTTTGGCGGCGTAGCCGTCAACAGCTGCTCGATGGCGGCGTCTATTTGTGTTTTGGACGCTCGCCCGGCAAAGCACTCCGTGTTGATTTGACTGCGCGTGGCTGCGCCACGCGTTCGCAGAAAATCAAACAGCTGGTTTGACAATTTGCGCGCCAGTGCTATCTTTTCCTCTTCTGCGGCACTGACGAAGACGTATCGAACGGATGCTGCCATATATTGCATCCAGGCCATGGCCGCATCGATGTGCACAGCGTCAATGCGCAATTGCAGGTCGCTCAGGGCAAACAGCATTGCCAGACGCAAAAGCATCGGCGCCCGGCGTTCCAGTAGACCGCTGATGAGATCACTGCCGCATTCATCGTTGAGTTCACCTCGATAGAGATGCGCGTACCGCCACTGGGCCTGTGCAGTGAGTTCCAATCTGAGCTCATCCCGGACGTAGTATTCGTCCGCGCGAACGAACTCAAGAATTTCCAACACTTTCCTGGCCAGTGAATCCACCTTGGCCTGTGACGTTGCCTTCGGAAACGGCAATATCTGCGACCGTTCCGCCCAGATCATCAAGAAGCGATTGGCGAAACCATTGGTCATTTCCCGAGCCGTCATCAACCCCATCAATTCTGTGGGTGAGATTGCTCCGCTCAAACACAGATGAGGCTGGCTTGCGGACAGGCGATTAGTCTTTGTAGCAGGTTTGAGACTGACGCCGTCCCAGCAGTCACGAAGTGCTGCTGAAAGCGTGTTTCCTCCGCGGCGGCTTTGGTGCAGAACATTGGCAAATTCCGATTCGACTACCCAAAGGCGTTTGTCTTCTATGGGCGCCACTTCTTGCGCTCCCTGCTTGTAGCCGTCATGAATCAGAGCCACCAAACCCTCTCGAGTGGAGAGTCCACCTCGGTGAATCTGAGGCGCGACGTCGGCATTCAGTGCCCGTAGCGCCTGATCCAGTCGCATGACAAGAGACAAGGCGTCGCCTTTGCGTCCGCGACCGGACCTGCCGACGTGCAAGCAAAAAAGGCGTGTGTGATGCCCGGTGTTTCCGATTGGAAGATAGGCGCTGCGTCCAATGGCACAAGAAAGATAGGCCATAAAGTTGGCAGCGATCGCGAATGGGTTGGTTTCTGAGTTGTCACTGCCGGTCAGCGCCACATCGCCAATCAATCCATAAAGACACGCTGGATCTGGCTGTGGGGGACTTCGATGGGCGATCATCGGCACATCGCTGGCATCATTCTCGGATGCAGTGGCCGCAGCCGCAAAATCTTTGGCAGATGTGACGGGTGGCGCAGAAGTTGTTGCCGACTCCCGTTGACGCATCTACTTTTCCAGCGACACGGTCTGGACAATATTCTCAAATTCACCGAGAACATCAGGCTGGTTTTGCTTAAGAAAGCGAGTCACAGCCTTGTTGTCCAGAAGCTTGACCAAATAGCCTTTGGCGAGAACCAGGTTGAGCACGTCTTGGCCATAGGATTGCTCGACCAACTTGAACTGTACTTCCACGTTGGCCATTTCGCGCTCCATCTTGGCCATTTGTTCGGCAGTTACGCCTCGGATCTTCTTCGGCTTGGCCTCGCCAACCAGCATATTGCTCGGCGTGGCAGCGAGCAGGGCTTGACAATAGGCCACAGTAATGTTGTTCGTTGCCACCATCAGCTCGATGCATTCAACTTGCCTGGTTGGCTTCATCTTGCGAATCACGCTGCCCAAATGCGCTGAAAAATGTTTGTCCTTCAACAGCGTCGCAGCTTCTGCACAGATGCCATCGAGTAGATTCATTTTCCTGACAATGTGACTGACGTCTACCGTCAATGCATTGGCCAGACGTTCCGGCGTCACACCTTGGTTCACCATGCGGCGAATCATCAAATGTTCCTGAATCGTGGACAGCCGATTTATCCTGTTGTTATAGGTGTAGCTTTCATCGTCGGTGGCAATGAGACAGGGCGCATCGGCAAATCCCAACTCCTTGAGCGCGAGGAGTCGGATATGACCATCCAGTAATAGGTGCAGACCGCTGACCTTGTCTGCTTTGTGAATCGTCAGAGGCTCGATCATGCCCACGGCATCAATGGACGACAGGATTTGCTTGAACTTGCGTGAGTTCATCAGTCCTTCGGGCGCTTTTCGGGACGGCAGAATCCGCTCGAAAGGAATCGTCATGGGCTCCGGAATGAACCCGAGGGGAATTTCACTCATGCAGAGTAGCCTCCTGAAAAGACCCGGTCGGAGATATATTTCGGCAGCGTGTCCAGCCCCTCTGCCCTGAGCAAATTGGTGAAGTTTTCATCTGACAGAAGTTGGCGCAGGGCTTGCACTACGAACAGCAAGCGTTGCTGCGCAAACTCGGCTTTCCTAATCAACAACCTTTGTCGCCCGACCTCTTTTTGATATGTTCTGACAAGACTCGACGAAGTGACGTCTGGCGTTTTTCGTTGTGCGCCGCGCGCGAGAGCCCTTCCACCGGATCGCCGACGCTCAATAACTCGGCGAGCCTGAAGCAATTGGTGGCCGCGCAACTCGCCAGATTCATAGGCGTCTTGCATGGCGACTTGGACCGCCTTGTCATCGTTGCCAGCCCCCGCTATGGTCAACGCGGCATTGAGCGGGATACGACCACGCTCAACGGCCACGAGCAAACGTTCCTCCCCGTTTTGCAGAAGCTGCAATATGCCGTTGACGTATTCGGCGGTCAGACCGGTCTTCTTGGCGATAGCACGCTTGTCGTAACCTTGATCACGCAATTGCTCGATACCTGCGAGCAGTTCCAAGCTCCCAACTTGACGACGGGCAACATTCTCTGTCAGGCTCATGATGAATGCATCTTCATCACTGACTTGCACCACCATGGCGGGTATCGTGGTTTCGCCCAGAGATTTGAATGCCTTGAGACGACCCTCACCACAGATCAACAAAAAACGCACGGCCCCTTGCGGATCCGTTCTTGGCGTCACGGTGATTGGCTTCTTCAGTCCGATGTCTTTGATGTTTCCGACGATCTCGTTAAAGACTCGGTTATTTCGATCGCGTGGATTAAGGACTTCGATCTGGACAATCGGAATCATCTGCAATTCGCTGCTTGGGTGCTCTTTACTCACGCGGCCCTCCTGATACGAGTAAGTTCTGCCATGCCATGGAGGTAATCCAGGCTGTCAAACCGGTAACTTTCAAACTCGATGCCGTTGTGCTCTGCCAAGCTAATGCGTGGCAGTCCGAAGTCCAAGCGGGGGAGAAGGTAGTAATCCAGTGGCGCATTATTGGGTTGGTTCAATCGCACGGCGACCGTGATGTCGGGAGCCAGGCTGGTATCGAACCGCACCTTCCACCGGTGACGGCCGTTGTCATGGGTTTGGCATCGCGCCAGCACGATCGAGATGCTGAAATCCTGGTTCACTCGAAGCAGGTCTGTTGCGGGATCACGTATCACGGTGCCACCGAGGTCGACAATTTCGCGCTCGGTCTGGCTGATGATTTCAGGGTGCAGTTTCCGCAGGAACTTGTTTACCTCGAGAAACCGATAGTCACGATCTGGCGTAAAACCCACGGCCTCGTAAGCCCGAATCAGGCTGCCAAAGCGGTGGATATAGGCGGCGGCTGACGGCATGCCTTCTGCCTCGTCGATGATCAGGCCGGAAAGAAAACCGCGGTGCTCGTAGAGCTTGCGCAGCTTTTCTATCAACTCTTGGTTGCTGAAGCGATGCGCCCTGGCTCGAATGATGCCTTGCGCCATGTAGAACACTTCGGGCGCCACAATGGCTTCGAACGCACCTTCCTTCTTTATCCACATGTCCGGCTGATTGACGATGCGGTGCTTCTTGAGCTTGAAGGAAATGCGGTTGTAGACGTTGTTGCCCACGTATTTTTCGTTGCTCAGAACTTCTCGAACCGTGGAGCGTGTCCAGTTGCGCTCCAGATCGGTGAGAACACCTTTGTCGTTGAGGCGGGTCGCGATTTCTGATTCCGGGATGCCCTCATCAACGAACCAGCGGTAGATCTGACTGACCGTCTCGACTTCCTGCTCCGGTCCGGGCATCAGAATTACCCGATCCGTTTGCAAGCTCTTGTGCTCCCCACGGGCCAGCTCGGTTTTGATGGAGCCCGTCTGATCAATCAAGGTACGACGCAATCCGAAGCCAGCGGGGCCGCCCTGGCGATAGCCAAGCTCAATCAGGCGGCATTGGCCAGCAAACACCTTGGCAGACAATTCCCGGCTGTATTCACCGGCCATTGCGCGTTTAACGCCTTTGACTATTGTTGAAACTGGTGAGCCATCGTTCTCGAACTGCTCGGCCACGTAGGTGACCAGGATGCCTTTTCTCTTGAGCTTGTATTCGTAGAAAGCCGCCTCGTCAGCATCCTGAAACCGACCCCAGCGGCTAACGTCATAAACCAGAACTATCTGGAAATCGACCGGGCCTTCTTCAACATCCTTGATCAGTTGTTGCAATGCCAGGCGTCCACCAATGTTCAGTCCGCTTTTTCCCTCATCAGCGTAGGTGCGCACGATTTCCATGCCACGATGCACAGCATATTCCCGGATCTTGTCGGCCTGGTTTTCGGTGGAATACTGCTGGTGTTCTGTCGACATCCGAACGTATTCCGCAGCCCGAATTCGTTTCGGCTGATCGAACACATTTGGTTCTACTTCTGAAGTCATAGACCTGATCGCTCATTGAAAATTTGAGCAATAGGATAGTGGCTTGTGAAGCATTTACCTATAGCGTCCATCTTTGCACGCGTCGGTTTTGCAAGGGCAATCTGCGCACACAGGAGTGATCTCGACAATCCACGCGTCCTTCTTTGCATTTGCGGTGGCATCAAGGGGACGGATTCGATAGACGCCGGCACTTAGTTGTCTTGGCCAGTTTGACGCGTCGACCTTTGCAAAGTCTGATTTCTGCAATGCATCGGGCTTGGATCGTTGCGGGTCTTTGTCATTTTTCACAGGCTGAGCCTGCGCCTTCCGGTACTCGCGTGAGTAATTCGGATTCCGATTTCGCCAATTTTGTTGTGCCTTGCGCAATTGTTCTCTGTAGTCGGAGTCTGTCCGTAGTTTCTTGCGCTGCCAGGTATTGCGTCGTTCTTGCTGGCAAGCCGGGGAGGAGCAGTAGATTTGCTTCTTAACCTGTGGCCGAGGCTGGAAAGGTTGGCCGCAACCGGGGCAGATCTTGGTCGTCATCAGATTTCTCCATACAAAAGGGGGTATGGGAACTGCTGACGTTGGGTAATTGGCATGCAACGAAGCGATGACTCAATATCCATTCACAAAACGTACCAAACTTGATACACTACACCATGGAGAAAAAGACAACCCCGACTTTGGGGGTGCGATTTTTCAGGACGGACGCGGGTGGCGAGCCAGTTCGCGAGTGGTTGAAGGATCTGCCCGTTCCTGAGCGTAAAGCCATAGGCGAAGACATCAAGACCGTTCAATTCGGATGGCCGTTGGGCATGCCATTGGTAGCACACCTTGAAAGCGGTATTTGGGAAGTTCGTACACGCCTGAGCACGCGCATCGCGCGAGTGTTGTATGTTTTGGACGGGGACACGATGGTGCTGCTGCATGGTTTCATCAAGAAGGGGCAGAAGACTCCCAAACCAGAACTGGACTTGGCGAAAGAACGGCTCAAACTGTTAAAGAGGCGCAAATGAAAATGCAAAACGTTGGAAGCGATTTCGATGACTTCCTAGCTGAGGAGGGCATGCTCGAAGAAGTTACTGCTGTGGCAGTAAAACGGGTTATTGCCTGGCAGATAGAGCAGGAAATGTCTGCTCAGAAGATCACAAAAACCGCGATGGCGAAAAAAATGCATACCAGTCGCGCTTCGCTCAATCGCTTGCTTGATGAAAACGACACCAGTCTGACATTGGCGACGTTGGCTGGCGCGGCAGCGGCACTTGGCCGTCGCATCAAACTGGAGTTGGCGCCAGCCTAAAAGTCACATCGTGAAGCAAGAGATATTGGAGCTGAAGGACCAGGCAGCGACCAACTCGTTGGAGTCCACAGGCAAGATGGTGGCCTGTTGAAATTTCATCGAGGGTGTGGTGGTAAATCTGCGGGTTGCAGAAAACCACCCCGCATTAGAGCGACAGCTATTGGCAACGATTCGATGCACGCGCCCGTTTCAATGGTTGGTTCGGAAGTGTGTCGAACTACACCACCAGTTAAAAAGGGTACATACTGAAGACATTGTTGACAGTTTGTACCGATCACATCGTTAACACCCGAGGCCCAAATGGATTGGGCCCGGGTTCGACCCGGCAACTGTCCATATCGAAGTAACCCAGATCGTAGTCCATAAAGCTGACTT
>CANNRR010000175.1 GCA_947508055.1 Burkholderiales bacterium | reverse complement strand
TGTGGCCTTATGCCACGCTGGTGTATGTGCTGTCGCTGATTTGGCAGCGTGACCCAAAAAACTAAAATTCATCTATGACAAAGCCAATCACTCCCCTAGCGCCGTACTATGCGCGTCACATTTTTTTCTGTCTCAACGAGCGCAAAAATGGAGAAGACTGCTGTGCGCAGCACCAAGCGCAAGCCGGCTTTGACCGATGCAAGCAGCGCGTGAAGGAAGCCGGACTGGCCGGTGCTGGCCAGGCCCGCGTCAACAAGGCCGGTTGCCTGGACCGTTGTGCGGCCGGCCCCGTCGCGGTGGTTTACCCCGAAGGCGTGTGGTATTCCTATGTGGACGAGCAGGACATCGATGAAATTGTCGAATCGCACCTCAAAAACGGGAAGGTGGTGGATCGGTTGCTGATCCCTGCCAATTTGGGGCGCTAAGGCTTCCAGTCGTTTTATATGGCTATTATGCTACTAGCCCATGTGGAATATGCGCAGACAGCTATTGAACTGATAGCGTAGGCATGAACTCACAAACCCGTCGATTGATGCTGCAAGGTCCAGCAGGCGCCATTGAAGCGCTGGAAGACATGCCAAGTCTGCCTCCCGGTGCAGCGCCATGCGGTGTGGCCGTCATTGCACATCCGCATCCCCTGTTTGCCGGAACCATGGACAACAAAGTGGTGCAGACGCTGGCCCGGGCCTTTGTTCAGTGCGGCTGGCGCGCAGTGCGGTTCAATTTTCGCGGCGTTGGGGCTACTGAAGGTGCCCATGACGCTGGGCGGGGCGAGTTGCAGGATCTGATGGCTGTCATCGACCACGCCACCCAAAGTGGTTCCACAACCGTGACTCCGCTGGCTCTGGCCGGGTTTTCGTTCGGCTCTTTCGTGGTCAGTCACGCCGTTCAAGTGCTGGGCGCACAGCGTGCGCCCCAGCAACTGGTGCTGGTGGGAACCGCCGCCACGCGGTTTGACGTGGCGAGCGTGCCGCACGCCCTGCATGGTCGCACTTTGGTTCTGCACGGCGAACACGATGACACGGTTCCGCTGGCTGATGTGATGAACTGGGCGCGCCCTCAAACGTTGCCGGTGACCGTGATTCCGGGAGGTTCGCACTTCTTTCATGGACAATTGCCGCTTTTGCGAAATCTGGTAGTCCGCCACCTGCAAGTCAACCCGACACCTAATTTCTGATTCCCCGGCCATCTGGCCAATTTTCGTTTTCACCACTTGCCCGCCTCGATTGAGGTTGGCGCCTGATCTACTCTCATGAAATCATTGATTGCTACCCTTGTGGCCACGGTTTGTTTCTCAGTGGCTGCCCAAACACCACAGGCCCCAGAAGTGGCGGCTCGAGCTTATTTGTTGCTGGACGTGTCTGCCAACCAGATTCTGGCTGCCAAGGACTTGGATATGCCGGTCGAGCCGGCGTCACTGACCAAGTTGATGTCGGCCTATCTCGTGTTCGACGCCTTGCGCACCAAAAAGCTTGACCTCAAACAAACCTTGCCGGTGAGCGAACGCGCCTGGAAAATGCCGGGCTCGCGCATGTTCATCGACCCCAAAATGCAGGTGCCGGTCGAAGACCTGATCAAGGGCATGATCGTTCAGTCCGGTAACGATGCCACCATGGCGCTGGCCGAGGGCGTGGGCGGCAGTGCCGAGCGCTTCGTGCAAATGATGAACGACCAGGCCAAGGTGCTGGGCATGAAGTCGACTGGATACAAGAACCCGGAGGGCCTGACTGAAGCAGGTCACACCACGACGGCGCGTGACCTGAGCATTCTGGCGACACGCCTGATGGCGGACTTTCCGGACTATGTGGGCTTTTACGCAATTAAGAAGTACCGTTACCCTGGGACACCGGCGGCAAATGACAACAACCGTAATTTGTTGCTTTTCCGAGACCCGACGGTCGATGGCCTGAAAACCGGCTATACCGAGGCAGCCGGCTACTGCATGGTGGCCACGGCCCGGCGCGATTTCAGCAGTCTGGCCAATCCCATTGCGCCGTCGGGTTCCCCGGCAACGGCTGGAAGCCGTCGGTTGCTGTCCATCGTGTTGGGTGCCGCCAATGAAAATGCCCGGGCCAACGAGTCGCAAAAGCTGTTGAACTGGGGTTTTACCGCATTTGACGCGGTCAAGCTGTTTGAGGCCGAACAGGCCGTGGTGAGTTCCAGCGTCTGGAAGGGCGCGCAAGGCTCGGTCAAGATGGGTCGCCCACAGGCGATTGTGGTGTCGGTGCCTGCTGGTACCGGCGCCAAGCTGAAAACCCAGATTGCAAGGACCGAACCATTGGTGGCCCCGATTGCCAAAGGTCAGCAGCTGGGCTCCCTAAAGATCCTGGCGGGTGATCAATTGGTTGGTGAAGTGCCGTTGTTGGCGCTGGAGGCGGTTGAACAAGCTGGCATTTTTGGTCGTGCTTGGGACTCGGTGCGGCTCTGGATTCGCTAATGGGGCGGCGTTGTTCCGTAATTTTCGACAATTTTTGGCTTGCGGGGAAACCCTTGATCTGATACAGTGGAAGGCTTTTCGGAAATTCCGAAGGGATTCACGTTTTCGTACTATTTCAAACGTTTAGGGACGTTTTATCTTTAGGAGGCTTAAGTGCCAACCATTAACCAGCTCGTGCGTCAAGGCCGTGAGGTCGAGATCATCAAGTCGAAGAGCCCTGCGATGCAGAACTCTCCGCAGCGCCGTGGCGTATGCACCCGTGTGTACACCACTACGCCTAAAAAGCCTAACTCCGCTCTGCGTAAAGTTGCCAAAGTGCGCTTGACCAACGGTTTTGAGGTTATTTCTTACATCGGCGGCGAAGGCCACAATCTGCAGGAACACAGCGTCGTGCTGGTTCGCGGCGGTCGTGTCAAGGACTTGCCCGGTGTGCGTTACCACATTGTTCGTGGCTCGTTGGACTTGCAAGGCGTGAAAGATCGCAAGCAGTCGCGCTCCAAGTACGGTGCCAAGAAGCCTAAGGCTAAATAAGCCAACGGTGTTTGCAAGTTAAAAGGTGTTCGTTTGTTGCGTGGCGCAGTGAATGAACGTAGTGACCCACTGTTCGGGTCGAGTAAGTGAGAGTCTTATTGATTAACTCTCGCGGTGTCTGTAAAGATGCCAACTGAAGCAAAGAGGTGAAAAAATGCCACGTCGTCGCGAAGTCCCTAAACGTGAAATCCTGCCGGATCCTAAGTTCGGCAACGTAGAACTGTCCAAATTCATGAACGTGATCATGGAAGGCGGAAAAAAAGCAGTTGCAGAGCGCATCATTTACGGCGCACTTGAACTGATCGAGAAGAAGCATCCTGATAAAGACCCGGTTGAGGCGTTCACTGTTGCGATCAACAATGTGAAGCCCATGGTAGAGGTGAAGTCCCGTCGCGTTGGTGGTGCCAATTACCAGGTGCCTGTTGAAGTTCGCCCTGTCCGCCGTCTGGCTTTGTCCATGCGCTGGATTAAGGAAGCGGCCCGCAAGCGTGGTGAGAAGTCCATGGCCCAGCGCTTGGCCAACGAACTGCTTGAGGCTACTGAAGGCCGTGGCGGCGCAATGAAGAAGCGTGACGAAGTTCACCGCATGGCAGAAGCGAACAAAGCCTTCTCCCACTTCCGCTTCTAAGCGGCTACTGCGCATTGTTTATGCGTCGTTGCATGGGCTTGCCGTGCCAATAGCACTGTCAGCGCCCATGCGCCTAGCCTAAACATTGCTCGCTACGCCGCTGGGGTCACAAACCTCTACGGTTACGCAGTTTGAAATTTACAGATCAACCAAGGATCCATCATGGCTCGCCATACCCCCATTGAGCGCTACCGCAATATCGGTATTTCGGCTCACATTGACGCCGGTAAAACTACGACTACCGAGCGCGTACTTTTTTATACCGGCGTGAATCACAAAATTGGTGAAGTGCACGACGGCGCTGCCACCATGGACTGGATGGAGCAAGAGCAAGAGCGTGGCATCACGATCACCTCGGCTGCAACCACCTGTTTCTGGAAGGGTATGGACAAGTCTTTGCCCGAGCACCGCATCAACATCATTGACACCCCTGGACACGTCGACTTCACGATTGAAGTCGAGCGCTCCATGCGCGTACTCGACGGCGCCTGCATGGTGTATTGCGCTGTGGGTGGCGTGCAGCCTCAGTCGGAAACCGTCTGGCGTCAGGCCAATAAGTACAAAGTGCCCCGTTTGGCCTTTGTGAATAAGATGGATCGCACCGGCGCCAACTTCTTCAAAGTTGTGGAGCAGATGAAATTGCGACTGAAGGCCAGTCCTGTACCAATGGTGATCCCAATCGGTGCGGAAGAGAACTTCACAGGCGTGGTCGATTTGATCAAAATGAAAGCCATCATCTGGGATGAGGCCTCGCAAGGCATGTTGTTCGACTACCGCGATATTCCTGCTGACCTCGTCGAGTTGGCCAAAGAGTGGCGCGAGAAGATGGTCGAAGCCGCTGCGGAAGCAACGGAAGAACTCATGAACAAGTACCTCGAAGAGGGTGACCTGTCTGAAGATGAAATCAAATTCGGTATCCGTACCCGTACGATTGCCAGCGAAATTCAGCCTATGTTCTGTGGCTCTGCTTTCAAGAACAAGGGTGTGCAGCGAATGCTCGATGCCGTGATTGAATTCATGCCTTCTCCGGTGGATATTCCCCCAGTCAAGGGTATGGACGATGACGAACATCCAGTGGTTCGTCAAGCCAGCGATACTGAGAAATTTTCCGCGCTCGCGTTCAAGTTGATGACTGATCCATTTGTGGGGCAGTTGACCTTCGTGCGCGTCTACTCTGGCGTGCTGCAAAAGGGCGATACGGTTTACAACCCCATTCGTGGCAAAAAAGAGCGTATTGGACGGATTGTGCAAATGCACGCCAACAAGCGCGAAGAAGTCAGCGAAATCGTTGCCGGTGACATCGCTGCCTGTATTGGTTTGAAAGATGTCACTACTGGCGAAACCTTGTGCGACCCAGGTGCCATCATCATGCTTGAGCGCATGGTGTTCCCCGAGCCCGTCATCACCCAGGCTGTCGAGCCCAAGACCAAGGTCGATCAGGAAAAAATGGGTATTGCTTTGCAGCGCTTGGCACAGGAAGATCCGTCTTTCCGCGTCAAGACCGACGAAGAGTCTGGCCAGACCCTGATCGCTGGTATGGGTGAGTTGCACTTGGAAATCATTGTGGACCGTATGAAGCGGGAGTTCGGTGTTGAAGCCAACGTGGGTAAACCGCAAGTTTCGTACCGTGAAACCATTCGCAAGACCGTGGAAGACGCAGAAGGCAAGTTCGTGCGCCAGTCTGGCGGCAAGGGTCAATACGGCCACGTGGTGTTGAAGATCGAGCCCAATGAGCCAGGCAAGGGCATTGTGTTTGTTGATGCGATCAAGGGCGGTACCGTGCCCCGTGAGTACATTCCTGCGGTCGAAAAGGGCATCCACGAAGCGGTGACGCAAGGCGTGTTGGCCGGATACCCCGTGGTGGACGTCAAGGTCACTCTGCACTTTGGTTCATACCATGACGTCGACTCGAATGAGTTGGCGTTCAAGATGGCGGCCATTTTTGGTTTCAAGGAAGGTTGCCGCAAGGCCGGCCCTGTCATCTTGGAGCCCATGATGGCAGTGGAAGTGGAAACACCGGAAGACTATGCTGGAAATGTGATGGGCGATTTGGCCTCACGCCGCGGCATGGTTCAGGGCATGGAAGACATGGTTGGCGGTGGCAAAGCCATCAAGGCCGAAGTGCCACTGTCGGAGATGTTCGGATACTCTACAACACTGCGCTCGATGTCTCAAGGTCGGGCGACCTACACGATGGAATTCAAGCACTATTCAGAAGCCCCGCGTAACGTGTCAGAAGCGATCATGGCTGCAAGGGCTAAGTGAAATATTGGGGTCAGACCACTCGCGTAGCGATGTGCTCTGACCCCAACTAGTTAGAAGCTGTCTGCGACGATGTGCCGCCTTGTTCCCGTGCTAGGCGAATCAGCAACACCGTGCAAACATTAAACCAACACACGGGAACTAGCTCTTTGGAGAATTGAAAAATGGGAAAAGAAAAATTCACACGTACCAAGCCCCACGTGAACGTGGGCACGATTGGCCACGTTGACCACGGTAAAACCACGCTGACAGCGGCCATCACCTCGGTGCTGGCAGCCAAGTTCGGCGGTACGGCACGGGCCTACGACCAGATCGACGCGGCGCCGGAAGAAAAAGCGCGCGGTATCACTATTAACACCGCGCACGTCGAATACGAAACCGCCAACCGCCACTATGCGCACGTGGACTGCCCCGGACACGCAGACTATGTGAAGAACATGATCACTGGCGCAGCCCAGATGGACGGCGCTATTTTGGTGTGTTCCGCCGCTGACGGCCCCATGCCCCAGACCCGCGAGCACATCCTCTTGGCCCGCCAGGTTGGCGTGCCTTACATCATCGTCTACCTGAACAAGTGCGACATGGTGGATGACGCAGAACTGCTCGAACTCGTTGAAATGGAAGTTCGCGAGCTCCTGGACAAATATGATTTCCCTGGTGACGCAACCCCCATCATCCACGGCAGCGCCAAGCTTGCTCTGGAAGGTGACAAGGGCGAGCTCGGCGAAGGCTCCATCATGAAGCTGGCCGACGCACTGGACACCTACATCCCCATGCCTGAGCGTGCGGTTGACGGTGCATTCCTGATGCCCGTCGAAGACGTGTTCTCCATCTCCGGTCGTGGAACGGTGGTTACCGGCCGTATTGAGCGCGGTGTGGTCAAAGTCGGCGAAGAAATCGAAATCGTTGGTATTGCCGATACCCAAAAGACAACCTGCACCGGCGTCGAAATGTTCCGCAAGCTGCTCGACCAAGGTCAGGCAGGCGACAACGTGGGCATCTTGTTGCGCGGCACCAAGCGTGAAGACGTGCAGCGCGGCCAAGTGCTGTGCAAGCCCGGCTCCATCAAGCCCCACACCCACTTCACCGGCGAGATCTACGTCTTGTCCAAGGATGAGGGCGGCCGCCACACCCCATTCTTCAACAACTACCGCCCCCAGTTCTACTTCCGTACAACGGACGTGACCGGTGCGATCGAGTTGCCAGAAGGCAAGGAAATGGTGATGCCTGGTGACAACGTGTCGATCACGGTCAAGCTGATCAACCCGATTGCCATGGAAGAAGGCCTGCGCTTCGCGATTCGCGAAGGCGGTCGTACCGTGGGCGCCGGTGTGGTTGCCAAGATCATCGCGTAAGGAATCTCGAAGGGGTATAGCTCAATTGGCAGAGCGTCGGTCTCCAAAACCGAAGGTTGTAGGTTCGATTCCTACTGCCCCTGCCACCCGGTTGCAGTAAAACCGGTGGCACTCAGGCCCGCTACGCAGTAGTGGGCTTTGGCGTCTTGAGCAAGAGTAAGTTTGAATTGAATCAGAAACGCAAGTAACAAGAAATATGGCCACG
>CANNRR010000174.1 GCA_947508055.1 Burkholderiales bacterium | reverse complement strand
GATGTGGCGGGCAACCCGACGCAGGTGATAACCAAGGGCCGCCACGACCCCTGTGTCGGCATTCGGGCCACACCCATTGCCGAGGCCATGCTGGCCCTGGTGGTGATGGAGCATGCCCTGCGCAACCGGGCGCAGTGCGGCGATGTGCAACGAACTCTGGTGCCAATTGCAGCCCATACGTGAGGCCAGCACGGGAACCGGTGAATTAGTTTAGATTCCCGGCGTTGCCAGAAACGCTGCAATGTCGGCTGCCTCGGGTGCTCCTATGGTTGCCGAAAGTATTCCCATCATGCCGATATTCCCTTTGATCGCATTCGTGATTTTGGTGGCGTTGTTGGCACCGTTGAGGAGCCTGTTGTTCCCGAGCGCTGCGTTGACCCCGTGGCACGCGGCACAGTTGACTGCATAAAGTGCTTTGCCCTTGGTGGCAGAGACCGTTGAAGTCGGAGTAGGTGCGGGAATCGGCGTAGGCGTAGGCGTAGGCGCAGGCGTAGGCGTAGGCGTAGGCGTAGGCGCAGGCGTAGGCGTAGGCGTTGGCGTTGGCGTAGGCGTAGGCGTTGGCGTAGGCGTAGGCGTAGGCGTAGGCGTAGGCGTTGGCGTTGGCGTTGGCGTTGGCGTAGGCGTAGGCGTAGGCGTTGTCGGGGTGGTCGATGTTGCCGTTGGGTTGGCCAGATAGGCGCTGATGTCCGTGGCTTGCTGCGATGCTATGGTTGCGGACAAATAGCCCATGCTGCCCTTGTTGCTGCTGATGGCACTTAAGATTCTGGACGGGTTGTTGGCGCCTTTAAGTATGCTGCTGGTGTTCAGGGACGGGTTTGCGCCGTGGCAGGAGGCGCAGCTTGCGGCGTAGAGCGTCCTGCCTGACAGTGCGGCTGCGGTCGACGCTGGTGTTGGGGTTGTTGTTGTTGTTCCGCAGATGGGGACTACACCTGCAGCCTGGTGAACTCTGTCATCATGATCCTCGTCGTCGTTGTCGTTGTGGTCACGCTCCGACTCGTCTGATGTCCTGCGGACGTCGGAAAGGGTGCTAACCAATCCTTCGTAGATGTGGGTTTCCTTAATGTGCTCCGCCTCAGAGTCCGACTTGCCAGCGATACACGCGCTGTTGGCTGCATCGGTATGGGTCTCCTTGGATTTCTGTGTGCTCAGTACCAGCAGGCGTGCGACATCCCCGGCTTTCTTGTGTTCGGTGCTGCTGGCCCGCTTGGCAACGAAGTCGTCAAACATGGAGACGCTGAGCCCGGTTTGGGATTGGACATAGCTCTCTGCTGCATCTACGCTGACATTGGCGGTGTCCATTCTGGCTTGCACCATGGTCGTCAGTGGACTGATCACACTGAGTTTGCCCGCCGGGGTGGTCATGGTGAATGCAGTCTTGACGCCTCCAGTATCTGCGTCGGTGGCGTCGGTTCCAATTACCGCGAGCAGTCGGGCGGTGGCCAGATTGGCGGTCGGCACTTCCAGGGTCACCTGTCCGTTGGCATCTGTATGTGCTTGTGTTTCGCCGGCATCACACTGGCCGTTGTTGTTGGCGTCTATACAGACCAATGCGTTGCGAATCAGGCCGTCCATGACTGTGGTTGTTACGGCCGTCGTGGCGGCTGCAATCCTGACGGTGCCGATGTCACTATTTGAGTTTGCTCCGGTGCTGCCACCGCCACCGCCGCAGGCTGTAAGCGTGACCACTGCGAGGCCGATCAGGCTTAGTGTGAGATGGTGGATTCCTGGCTTCATGGTGCGACTCCTGTTAATATCGGGAAAATTTCCCTATAATATCGATTATCCGCAACCAAGTGTCAAGCAATTATTTAAAAAAATGGGAAAAACACCCGTAAAATGCGTGTAACAGTTTGTGCGTGAACAATGCGCCCCTGCACTGGAATAAACCACTTTCATGAGTAACCATTCATCCCCCGGTGATTTGAACGGCGAGGTAGCGCAGGCTGCGGTCGGGCTGCCTGAACCGACCCTGGCTGCTGAGGCTATCGCACGCGTGTTGCAACCGTTGGCCCGCTTGATGATTGACCATGGCCTGCAGTTGCCATCAATGGTGGACCTGATCAAGAAAGCCCTGGTGGATGAGGCGGCGCGAGCCTATGGTCTGGCGGACAAGGGGAGCTCTGACACCCGCATTTCGTTGCTGACTGGGGTGCACCGCAAGGATGTGAGGCACTTGCGGGATGTACCGGCAATGCAGACCATTAGCACACCTATGGTGCCACTGGCGGCATCGGTGGTGGCACGCTGGATCAGCGAACCCCGTTTCTTGAATGCAGATCAGTCGGCCCGTCCATTAGCCCGCACTCCGCGAAGGGGTGTGCCTGGGGAAGCAGATTTCACCTCGCTGGTGGGCGAGGTCAGTCGTGACGTTGGTGCGCGTGCTGTGCTGGATGAACTGGTTCGTCTGGGCTCGGTGGAACTGCGTGACGACGGCTTTGTGGTCCTCAAGACGATCGGGTTCGTGCCTAACGAAGGCCGAAGCGAGTCGTTCCATTTTTTGGCCGCCAATGTTGCAGAACACTTGGCCGCTGCTGTTCATAACCTCGCACCGGACCGCGTGGGCCCCCCGAAGCTGGAGCAAAGTGCGTTTTCCCAGGACTTGTCGGTTGTGCAGGTCGAGCAGCTGCAGCAGTTGGCTCGGCGGTTGTGGGCCAAATCATTGCAACAATTTTTGCAGACCGCAACGGTTGCCGAGCAGCGCAGCGTTGCGCAAGAAGGCCCCAAATACCGTGTCCGCTTTGGTGTCTATTTCAACGACACCCAACAAGACGTACCCGCTGCGAACGCACAGGCGAGCGCCGCACCGAAAAAGAATAAACGGAAACCAAAACCATGAAACAAACTACCTGGTTGAATACCGCCATCCGTCGGCGCAGCGTGTTGGCTTTGGCCGTCAGTGGGCTGGCTGGGTGCGGTGGTGGTGCTGCGGGCGGCGGCTTTCTGGCCGGATTGCCAGGCACCGGCGGCACTGGTCTGTTTGCGCAGGGAACCATTATTGGCTTTGGCAGTGTGATCGTTAACGGTATCCGGTTTGATGACACCGCTGCCTCCGTTCAGATTGATGGACTGAGCGCCAGCGCACAGGACTTGCGTTTGGGTATGGTGGCCGATGTGCAGGGCCTGCGTGGCGCCGACCTGACTCTTGGCGTTGCCAACGCGATTGAGGTCTGGTCGATTGCACAGGGTCTGGTCTCGCAGGTTCAGAGTGGGCAATTCAAGGTCGCCGGCATGTTGGTACAAGCCGACGCTGCAACTGTTTTTGATGGCATCAGTTCAGTCTCTGCTTTGGCCAATGGCCTGCGCGTTGCTGTCTGGGGTCTGGAGAGCGGAACAGATGGCAGCCGCTGGACGGCCACGCGCGTGGCGCTGGTGACGGCCACACCCATGGTGTGCACTGGCATCGTCACCGCCACCGGAACGCTCAATGGTTTTGCGCTTTCTGGCCAGAGCGTTTCCAGCCTGCGCGCGGGACAGTTGGTGCGGGTTCAGGGGGTGCTGTCGTCTTCTGGCACCAGCTTGCAAGTTGATAGTTTCAAGCTGCTGGGTCTGCAAGGTAGCAGCCTGCCCCAGGGCGAAGTTGAAATCGAAGGACTTGTGACGGCACTCTTGTCGGGTAGCCGGTTCATGCTGGGCAGTGTGGAGGTGGACGCCAGTGGCGCCAGCTTGGCGACGTCCTACAAGGCGCTGGCCATAGGGCAACGCATTGAGGTTGAGGGCATCTGGCAGGGCGGTGTGCTAAAGGCAGGATCTCTTGGGGTGGAGAGCGAGGAAAAGCTCGACGAAGCGGAGATTGAAGCCAAAATAGAGCAATTCACCAGCCTGGCCAATTTTGTGGTCCGGGGGCAGCGCTGCAACGCCAGCAGTGCGACGATCAGCAAAGGCACCGTGTCTGATTTGAAAGTGGGCGTCAAGGTCAAACTGCACGGAACCAAGGCCGGTGATGTGCTGATGGTGACCACCCTGGAGTTCTCCAGTTAGGGATCAAGCCGCCGCAACGGTTTGCATGGCGATGTGCAACGGCATCACCTCAATCGCATCGCCCATAGGATAGCTTTCGGAGCCGGGGTGGATTAGCCATTTTCGACTGGGCCGTATATCTTCGCAGGCGCTATAAAAACCGCGCTCCAGCTTGGGCGTAGTGCTGCGCTTGATCTCAATTGCCCAGTGTTCCCCGTTGGGCCAGGTGAGCAGCAGGTCAATCTCTGCACCGGCGTTGCTGCGGTAGAAGCTGGGCGTAGTCCCCGCCGGGGCTACTGCCAGCAGGCTTTCTATGACATGCCCTTCCCAACTGGCACCCACCACAGGATGGGACAGCAGGGTATCCATATCCGTGATGCCGAGCAAGCTGTGCAGCAATCCGCTGTCGCGGATATAGACCTTGTTGGATTTGACCAGCCGCTTACCCTGGTTGCTGTGCCATGGAGCGAGTTTTCGGGTCAGCAAGAGGTCCGTCAGCAGGTCCAGATAACCATTGGCGGTACGGGTGTCAATACCCAGGTTTCTCGCCAACTGGGCAATGTTCAGGGTGCTGCCTTGCAGATGCGCCAGCATGGTCCAGAATCTGCGAAGCAATTCGGCACTGGTCCGCGGTGCAAATTGGGCTACATCACGCTCGAGATAGGTTCGTGTGAAGTCGCGCCGCCATTGCACACTGTCAGCTTCACTTTGGGCCGTTAGCGATTGTGGAAAGCCGCCCCGAACCCATAATCCGTCCCAGAGGTTGGGCGGAACTTCCAGCCGATGCAAACCGCTGAGTTCGACAAAAGCAATCCGTCCGGCCAATGTTTCGCTGCTGTGCTGGATCAGCTCAAGTGAAGCGGAGCCCAACAACAAATACAAGCCATTGCTGGGCGTGCCGCTGGCAGCGGCTTTGCGACGTGCCTGGTCGATCAAGCCGCGCAAAGGTTCAAACACGGTGGGCAGGCGCTGGACTTCATCCAGAACAACGAGCTGATCTTGGCGTGCGCGCAGGTATTGCTCGACGTTGCTTAGTTTGTTGCGGTCCTCTGGTGACTCCAGGTCAAGGTAGACCCCATCGGGTTGCGCAAACTCGAAAGCCAGTGTGGTCTTACCCACTTGGCGCGGTCCCAGCAGTACCACGGCAGGTGCGCGCTGCAGTGCCTGCTGGACCGCTGCAAGCTTGTATCGATTAAACATCATTGCAATTATTGCATCATAATGCTTGTTTTTCAATGATATTTATTGATCCTGACGCGCGGGTTTTCCAGTTAGCGCGCTGCCCAGCCGGTGTGGGGGGTCAGAACGTGGCAGTAGCGCCCATAGTCGCCGCCGGTGGCCCCGGCAATATTAGCGAAAATCGGCTGCCGTAATCCGGCGTGTTCTCGACCGTGACCGAGCCACCGTGCAGCTGCGCAATACGCTCCACCAGATAAAGCCCGAGCCCGGCACCGGGCTTGCCCAGCGCACCGCGGCCGCGAAAATATTTCTGAAACACGCGTGCCAGCTCATCCTCGGGGATGCCGTTGCCGGCATCATTGACTTCAATAGAAACGCCGCCCCCTGGCTGGCCCCGAACCCACAAGTGCAACGGCTGATCTGGCGGTGAATGGCGAAGCCCATTGCTGATCAGGTTGCGCAACGCCACTTGCAACAACTTCCAGTCGCATTGCAAGGTGGGCGGCACCGCTGTCGCAATCAGCTCAATCAAATGGGAAGGCCACTCGGCGACGACGCCAGCCACCACTTCACTGACATCGCAGGGGGTCAGGTTCAGGGCCTGGGTGGCGCCCTCGATGCGGTCCAGCGAGAGGTACTCATCCATCAGGTCGCTCATGCGCCGGGCGGCCTCCTTTATGTTGGTGCAGCGCTCAAGGCTCTTGCCCTGAGAGGCATCCAGGTGCTGCGCCACATGGTGCACCGAGGTATTGATGATTGCCAGCGGCGTGCGAAATTCATGCGACACCATGGCCACAAAATCTTGCTGCTGCTGCCACGCCAGTTGCTCCACCGTCAGGGCACGGCGCAAATCGACTTCAAGCGCCACGCGCCGGTCAATCTCGTCCACCAGCAAAACCGTACGCTCCCGCACCTGCAACTCCAACGAACTATTCAACGCCTCCTGGGCTGCAAGCTTTTCGCGCTTCATGTCGTTGTAACGCCCGGTGATGCCCAGGCTCATGATTAGCATGCTCAGGATCGAGCCAACTTCATAACCGTATTCGGTCAGAAAGCTCGAATCCATCCAGCCCAACAAGCGCAGGTAACGCAGCACGCCACCGGCAATCAGAATGCCGAATGCCAGGACAAAGAACCGGGCCGGCGCATGACCGCGCCACCACAACCGCGTCGCCAACGCAATCAGCATCGGGGCCCAGCCCAGCACAACCAGGCGCGCCGGCAAAACGCCCGCGGAGTAGCCCACTGTCAGGGTCAGGGCAACGAACAGCGCCGACAGCAGCGCCGAAGCGATCACCAAAACACGCCGCGTACGCGGCAACACGCGCTCGAACTCCATCTGCCTCACGGCCAACATGGTGGCGATCCAAATCGAGTTGCACAGCAGGCTGCCCAGCAGGGCATCGGTCAGCGTGCCGCTCCAATGCGAATACTGCTGAAAATAGCCAGCCCACAGCAGCGCAATCAAGCCGTTTGACGCGACGTACAAGGCATACCAGCCGCTCGCCGACTCGCGCGTCCGGCGCCAGAAGAACAGGTGAAAAATCAGAATCGTGAAGTAAACGCCAAAGAACAAACCGTAGAACAGGCTCTCTGTGCGCACCGCCTCATAAAACGCTTCGGTTTGCCACAGCCGCACCTGGGCCGATATCAAATTGGTCGACTGCAGGCGCAGCCACAGGGTTTGTGGTGCTTCGGTATCGAGGTCCAGACCAAACACGCCGTGGCGGTAATCCATCTCCCACCGTTCGCGCGGCATGTGGTCGCCAGCGCGGCGCTCGGTAAAACTGCCGTTGGCAGCTTGCGTATACAGGCGCAGGTCATCATGCAGCGGGTTGGTGACCTCCAGCAACCAATGATCGGGCGCGGACTGGTTGCGCGCCAATTCCACACGCAACCAGATCGCCGCCGGGGTGAAGCCCAGATTGAGCTCTCCCGCCATCGGTTTAAAGGCGCCGGACACCGCAACATCCGAAATGCTGAGTTGGCCACCCTCATCCTTGAGCCAGTCCAGCTTACCGCCCAAATCAACACGGGTCTCAACGGCACTCAAGCTCACTGCCTGCGCCAACGGCGTCAGCAGCAAGGAAGAAAGAACCAGCGAAAGAAAAAGGCTCAGACTGCGCCACATAGAGGTGCACCATAGCACGCAACAAATGACTTGCCGCTTAGATTTGCTTAGATTCACCAGCGCCCCAGGGGCTAGACTTGCAAGCTTGGCACACATCCTATTGCTTGAAGACGAACGCATTCTGCGCGAAGACCTGACCGAGTTTCTCGCCAGCCTGGGGCACAGCGTGCAGGCGGTGGGCAGCATTGCCGAGTTCGAGCGTAGCTTTGTCCCGGGCCGCCACCTCATCGCCATTCTTGATTTGGGTCTGCCCGACGGCGAT
>CANNRR010000173.1 GCA_947508055.1 Burkholderiales bacterium | reverse complement strand
TTGGTGCAACCGCACCCTGCCGGTTCTCAGCACCAATCGCGCTTGCGAGGCGCCGGCGCATCCCCTGCACCTCCGCCCTGGCCGCCTGCCCTTTTTGCGCCCGGATACCCTGCGCCGACGCATCAACCAAACGGATTGGGCCGGTGCCGCGCTGGAGCTTCGCAAATGGGTTCATGGCGGTGGTCGGGTGTTACCGGGCTTGGTGGCCCGGCGGCAGGCAGAAATTGCACTGTTGGAGCAGCAGATTTGACATCAACCAAATTTGCGAATTCATACGATGCGATGAACACTTCCCTGTGTCGCCACCTAAACTTCCTGCCATGCACTCCTTCATCCCCTCCGCGATTCGCCGCTAGCTCAGTTTGTCGGGGTTCTTGCTGAAGTTGCCCATCTTGATCCAGCCTTTTTCAACCAAGGCTTTGAGGCAGAAGTTGATGGTGCTGACATTGATGCCCACTTCTTTGGCTAAAGTGCGTTGGGACACGCCAGGGTTTTCCTGGAGCACTTTGAGCGTCCAAAACAAGGTGTCATCGTTGGCAGTCTGGCGGCGGGTGGTCATCGGGTAAATTCGGTCTGGCAAGTTCTGGGTTCTGAAAACAAGTAACTTCAGAATAGCTACCGCAGCCAGTTATCGCCCAGATGGACGTGTGACAGGTTGGCCGGTAACGCGCTATTGTTTTACTTTTAAACGATTTTAGCCAAGGATTTACCCAATTTGGTGCGGTGCAAAAAATATTTGCGTGTCGAGCGACCGCCACATCCAGTTTTACCCCTCCGCACTGAGCAGCGTTTCCCCCTGTTGCTGCTGCACCGCCTCTTCCATGCTGACGGTGTTGGCCACCAGCTCCAGGTGGCTCAAAATCTCTGGCTCTTTTCTCTCGATGTAGCTTTTGACGGCTGCGTTGGCCAGCAGTTTGGTCAAGTAGCCCTTTGCCACCACCAGGTTGAGCAGGTCTGAGCCGTAATGGTTTTCTGCCTCCTTTTATGTACTGCGGTAACAGTTATTTTGAAAACTTTCAGCAAAAGCCATGCATTGCAAATGCAGTTCCTGCGCAATCAATTGGTGCTTTTGGTAACACTCAGTGTGATATCATGGGGCACTTTTTGGAGAGTCTGATTTGCGAGTTTTCAGAAATGCATGGTTTGGGCGCTTTGCCCGGAAAGAGAAGATCTCAGCTGAGTCGCTCTGGGAAGTCGTGGAGCGTGCAAATAAGGGCTTGATCGATGCTGATCTCGGTGGCGGCGTCATCAAGCAACGCATCTCACGCCCAGGTGCGGGCAAGTCTAGCGGCTACCGCAGCATTGTGATCTACCGTAAAGACGACAAGGCGTTTTTCGTCTTTGGCTTTCCTAAGAATGCGCAGGGCAACATCCGAGGTGATGAGCAAGATCAGTTTAAGAAAGCGGCCAAGATCACATTGGCTTTGACGGACGAGCAAATTTGTTTGCTTATTGCAAATGGCCAGTTTGAGGAGGTTTCCAAAGATGACTAAAAAATACCGTAGTGATGCTTTTGCGGCCATCCACGAAACAATGGAGGGTCTGCATGAGATTGGTGCAATCGACAAGCAGACGATGCGCGAATTTGACGAGGCCTGCCTTACGCCAGTGCAGGTGCTGGCCCCGGATGAGATCAGGGCGATCCGGCTGCATGAGCATATCTCGCAACCCGTGTTTGCCCGCTACTTGAACGTATCGAAAAACCTCGTTTCCGACTGGGAGCGTGGCATTAAAAAGCCGGGCGGCCCCGCGTTGCGCCTTCTGACCGTGATACAGAAAAAAGGCTTGGAAGTCATTGCCTGACCAGTTCAACCACCTTGCCAGTACCAACTGCCCGTAGCCTGGCGATTTCGTCGTTGAGGGTTTGCACAATGGACGCCAGCCGCGCCACATCTGCGTTGAGTTGAATGTTTTCTTTCTGCAGGCGCTTGTTGGTCGTTCGCAATGCCAACAAGGTTTCGGCCTCTTTACTGCGTATGGCTGTGGGCTCACGTCCAGTGAGTTTTCGAATCTGCTCGGCTACTTCGGGGTAGGTGTTATGAATCAGGGCTGGTGTCACGCCTGCCTTGCGCGCCACGGCGCTGATGCTGATCTTCTGCTCGTCACTCTGCATGGCCTGCAAGGCGGTCATCAGCGCAGCACGGCGGTCAGGTTTGGTGGCGTGGGTGGTCATGCTGGTTCATCTTTCGGGGGTGCAATACCTAGGTCGGTCAGAACGGTGGCGCTGCGTTCGGCATCCCGGCGGGCACGCTGTTGTACCGCCGGGCCGACATCGAGACTGAGCAATTCAAGCTGCTGCTCATGGATGCCGAGCCAGGTGTCCGCAAAGCTGTCGTCGATGACGGCATTTTTACAGTCCACGCATCGCGTGGCCTCGTACAGGCCGGCGCCCCCACATCCATCGTCCTGCGCCAGGCACCAGCCATGGCCAGTGGCGCGAATGTGTATCTGGTCGGCGGCGCTGCTGAGCAGGGCTTTTCGGTCACGGTGGGCTGTGGCCCGCAGTGCGACGATCTTGTGGCCGGCACCGCCGCTCAGCGCTGCGGTGCCGGTCCAGGCATCAAGTAACTCACCCTTGTATGCAGTAAGTTCGGATAGGATGTCGTCAAATAAGGCGCGGTCTTGCTGAGGATTGGATGCGTAAAGCTGGGTCATGCTCATGCTACTGTGCTTGAACTGCTCTTTCAAAAAAATCAGCGATGTGCGCCCCATGCGGGACTCGACAAACAGGCGCGCGTACGTCCGCCGGGTTTGGTGGGGCGTGAGTTTCCAGCTTGTGCCGGCAGCATTCGCCAAGTCGGCCATGGCGCTGCCACAAACGGCAGTGGTGAGCACCCGAACGCGGTTGTGATTGGACTGAGACACACCCAGAAAGAGGCGATTTCGGTCAGCCCGCGCCTGAGCGAGGCGGGCCAAACCCTCTGGCGTGGGTGCGGTATGTTGCAAAGACTGGATTTCGGCATCCAACTGCATCTGTAGGGGCTCGGCGAATCGTTGCAAGGTTGCAAGCACTTCGTGCGTGAGTGCGGGGCACAGGTATTCGACGGAGCCCTTTTTGGTTTTGTGCTCAATGCTGCGAACCCAGTGATAGGTGGCACCGCCACGTACTTCGCTGCGCCAAGCACCATTTTTCAGGCCCAGGACTTCATCGTTGCGCATGCCGGTGGTGATTGATACAAGATACAGCGCAGCGGCACGCAGCGCCAACAGCGGTGGTGCAGTCGGGCGCATAGCGCCCTGATCACGGGCATCTAGCAGCGCTGAGGCCTGCGCCATGACCGATTCGCAATGCCTGAAGATTGCGGTTTGAATGTCGGGCGGAATGAGCGGGGTTTTTGCGGTACCGCCTGAGTTGGCATTGCTTGCGCTGGCATTTCCGGTGATGCCGCACACGGCCATCAGGGTTGACGTGCCCCACGGATTAAACGTCAGCCCAAAGGCCGCTTCGGTTCTGAATGCCCACAGTAGATCGACGAAATTCAGGCGATTGAAGACTCCCCAAGGGCTAAGCCGACGCTCGTGCTGACAATGGTGACGGTAGTTGCTGATGTGTAGCGGCTGTACCTGGTCGAATCGGCTCACGCCCAAGCGTTGCAGCCAGCGCATCAAGGGCAGGCAACTGGCGACAGCAACCCCTTTGACAGTGATCCAGTGTGGTGGGTTCATGCCCGGCCGACCCCGGCGTGCCCAGGCGTAAAGCACCGCCTTGCAGTCGGCCACCATGTCTGTTGATCTATCCGCTGGCCAGCGAACGAATTTACTGCCTTCACCGGCCCCAGGTTGGTCGATGAAGGGGCGTAAATCCCATACCGCATCGCCATAGCGGCTTAATACATGCTCATTGCCGACGTCATCAATTTGGGCGCTGATGACGATCTGGTCACGTTGCCCCGCTTGTGCTTGGCCGGCGCTGAGCGGTTGACTGGCCAGCAGATCCCATGCGGGCAGCTTGTGTGAAAGATCAGAGTGCATAACCCGCCTTCGACCGCTGCATGACTTCGATTTGCAGAGCCCAGAATCGATGGGGCTCGTTTTCGGCCAGCGCCTTGGCTTGGCTGATTAAAGCGGCCGGGAAATGCTGGGCCGTAAAGTGGTCGATCAGATCACTCAACCGTTGGCGGTGGGCACGCCAGTCGTCGTAATTGTCGCCTTTGGGAAAGTAGTCGATTTCTGCCTGAAGAAACTCTTGAAACGAGTAAAGGCGGTGCAGATCGGGTAGGCTGCCGACGATCGCGTAGCTACGGCAACCCAGACAGTGAACGAACTGATCACACAAGCGCTGCCCATCGCCTGGCGCCTTATCGCCGTGCAGTGGGTCTTTGCAGCGCCCCACGGGCGTGTTTTCAAACTTGGTACTTGCATCATGCGGGCCACGCAGGGTGTCGGTGAGCACTTCACCAATGAAGGCAGCACCTTCGGCACGGATGACATCGGTCATTGACAGGTAGTGTCGGTCAGCCACGCGCGGGCGGTTTCCCATCAGACCGGCCACGGCAATCAGGTCACCGTCAGAGCGAACCCAGAGTTCGTGTGCCCTGCTCTTGCGCAAGCGGCCAAGCGTTAGCTCCAGGGCTTGGCCATCGTCGCCAAGCAGGCGGTGGCGTTTAACCCATTGCTTGATGTTGCGAAACAACAGCTGACTCCTCAGTATCGCGATCTTTCCCCTTTGGATTGGTGCCTCTATCTGAAACAGCCACAGCATTTTGCAGAGATGCGGTGGCGCCTGCGCACGCAACGGTTCGGTCAGGGCAATGACTTTGTTCAAAATGGCGACACCATCCGTTGGCACCGTCAGACTTTCGCCAAGTGACTCGAGACGCCGCAAGGCATGGACCTGTGTGGTGGCACTACGGTGCTTGACGAGGTCAATGCGCATCATGTTGGGCAAGAGATGCGGCTTCAGGCTGTCGCGGGTCATTTCAAGCAAGGGCGTGGTGTTGCCGCCTGTTCGCAGCGCGACTGCCAGCAGATAGACCGTCAGCGCTTGGGACATCGCCTGGTCATACTGCCCGTGGTGAAGTGCAATGATGTCTTGCCGCAACGCGCAAGCCATGCGTTCCTTTTCGGCTATGGACAGAGGTGTTGCGCCCGTCTTGGTGGAGGCAGAATTCGGAAAGGGGCGCGCAGGAAAAAAATGGGCGCGATCTGCGCGGATGAGGCCGCGCGCGATCATCGCCAGAAGCACAGCCCGTAGACCGCTGTAGACTGATTTGGCCGTCGAGCGTTCGGGGTACTGCAACTTGATCCAGGCGACGAACTTCACCAGATGCTGCGACTGCAGGTCGGCAGGTGTGCGTGGGCATTCGGTATGACGCTGTGTGCTGAGAAACTCAAGAAATTTCGGCACTCCTGAGTAGCCGTAATTCACAATGGTGGCGATCTGCCGGTCACCCCGCTGCAAGAGATAGCGCAGGATTTCAGTACAGGCATAAACCCAGGGATCAACCCCGTGCCCAAGCCATTTGCTCAGGTCGAGTTGACGAACGTTGCAGCCGTTGCGTCTTTGGCCGGTCGCATCTCTGATGTCGATACATGCCGTTGGAGGTGATGCCGTGCCGGTGGTGGCCGGATCGGTTGGGCCGGATGCCCCGACAGCTGGCTCCAGTTGATAGTTTTTTCGACGATGCATCAGTCTGCCCCCGCCGCCTTGGCAAACAACTGATCGACGTGATCCTCATGAGCCAGGACCAGTTGCGCCTCAAGCTGGTTGATCAGGTGCAGGTAGACGGCTGTGGTCTGTACATCGCTGTGCCCCATGCGGTCACGCACATACAACAGTGGCTCACCGGTAAACGATGCGCTTTTTCGCAGTGTTCGTAGCGTGTATGTGCCGTAGGTGTGGCGCAGCATGTGCGCACGCACATGAAATCCGACCCGTCGCTCAATCCCCTTCATGACTGCAACCACACCAGTGCGGCTATAAGGGTTGCCAATTTCGTTGAGAATAAGGACGCCTGTGTCTGTCATTTCTGTGCGTTTCAAACCCTGACGACGGTGAACGGCATACGCGTTCATGTCTTCCATCAAGGACCATGGAATGTCGACGCTACGGGGCTTGCCGTATTTGAGCGCCATGTCAGCGGAGTTGAGGTCGACTCGCAACATCTGGCCAGGCTTCAGGTCTTTGCGCAGTCGGGGATTAAAGACGTATTTCAGCGGAAATGTGCGCGCCTCGCAGGAGCGCAGCCCGGTTCGAACCATCAAATCAAACAGCAATCGCAGGCTGTCGCTCAAGCGCGCCTCGCGGCAAACACGGACCTGTTCGTCGGTAAGAAACTTAGGCGGGGACAGGTGTTCGCGAACCTTGACATCGGGTCTGGCCGTGACCGAACTGCTGTCGGCCACATGCGCGAGAAAGCCCAGTGGCTGGCCCCTTTGCACTTCGCGGTAGGCAAAGGGCACATGATCAATGTGTCCGTTTCGCTTTGCCCATTCGTAAAAGCGCACGACCAGACTGAGCCGCTGATTGACCGTGGTGGGTTTAAGACGCAACTGACCAAGGGACCAGTCGCGGTAGCGGGCAACGACGCCAAACCCAGTGGGTTTGGCAGGTTCATTCCATTGCAAGCTGTTGGCGTTGAGAAAAGCGAAAAAATCATAAAGCCAGCGCCCGTAGTGCTCCCAGGTGAGCTTGCTGCTAACGGCACCGGTTCCGGCGAGGGTCTCCCATAGAAATGCTTGCGCAGGCTCCAGCGGCCAGCAGTCGTTATCGAGCAGTAGCGGAAACCCTTTGAATGAACGACCGGCCCGCACCAGATCGTCTGTAGCAAAAACAAGCCTCACAGGTTCTTCCTCTGCAGATACTGGACAGCCGCCTTGAAGTCGATGCCAAGGCAGTGTATGACCAGGTCAACAGCGCCGCCTCCACCGGTGCCGGCAAGAGTGTCAAAGAACTTTGGGCCGTTGCAAAGCAACTCGAATTCACGTGCGCCGAATCGGGCGTGCCAGCGCGTTGTCATCAGTGCGGTGTTTGGCTTAAAGCTGACATCTTCCTTGGCGTGGTCAGCCAGACGAGTCAGAACCCGCGCGGCGTCCAACGCTCGCCAATGCGAGAGCACTGAGTTATCCACAAGCTGTCTGGCCATCGATCTCCTCCCCCGGACCCCCACCTGCTACTCGTTTCTTTCAGAAACGGGCTACTCGAAAACCGCCACCGCTCTGCACGCGGATGACAGGCAACAGCATAACACGCCGCTAACAGTTTCATGCATCAATAACCTCTTTATAGGTGGCTTCCACCTGGCTCATCTCTTTCTCCAGCTTGACCAGTTGCTCCATGGGTGCGGTTTTGCTGTCACGCTCCGGCGGTGGCACATCCGCACGCTGCTCGGGCGGGGTGGCTTTGAGCAGTGCCTCCACGTGCGCCACAGTGATGGTGTTGCTGGCCACCATCAGCTCCACCGCCTCCACTTGGCGGGCGGCTTTCATGTTGCGCAAGATGCGCGTCACATCGGGGGTGAACTGGTGGTCTTGCAGCAACGCAATGGCTTCGGGGCAAATGCCGGATAGCAGGTTGATGCGCCGGTTGATGGAACTCAGG
>CANNRR010000172.1 GCA_947508055.1 Burkholderiales bacterium | reverse complement strand
CCATGAATCCGAAAGCGCTGAAGACGGGCGACATTCCAGCGAAGGCCGAATTCATCATCACCGTGTCCTGGCCCGACATGAACCCGAATGACATCGACACGTGGGTGCAAGACCCCTCCGACCGTGTGGTGTGGTTTCGCAACCGCGAGGCAGGGCTGATGCACCTCGACCGGGACGACCGAGGCCTGACCAATGACACCATTGTTGTCAACGGCAAGCAGGTGACTAACCCACTTAACCAGGAGGTGGTGACCCTGCGCGGCATTGCGCCGGGTGAATACACCGTGAACGCCAGTTACTACGAGTCGAAAGACGGAAAACCTGTGGAGGTGAGTGTCTCGGTGGTCAAGGTCAACCCGCGTGCCGAGGTGGTCTATTACGGGCAAGTGACCCTGAACCGCAAGGGCGACGAGGCGACCGCCTGCCGCTTTACCCTGCTGCCGGATGGGTCCGTGGTCAACATCAACACCCTGCCAAAGTCATTGGTCGAAAGGATTTAATCGTGACCCTCGCCCTCGCACTCACTTTTGCGGCATTGGTGCTGCTCACCACCTTGGCCCTGCTCTGGTCGAGTTGGCCCGGGTGGCTCAAGGGAGTGCTCGTGGCTTGTGTTGCTGTTCTCTATTTCTGGGGTGATACCGTTGTACACGACCTGGCCGGCTGGCCCACCACTGACGCCTTGCCCGAGCGCTTTGTCCTGCTGGCAGCGGTGATCGATGAACCCAGCAAACAACGCTCCGGTGCTCTGCATGTTTGGGTCAACGCGCTGGAAGACGGAAAACCCGCTGAACGCCCCCGGGCATATACCTTGCCTTACGCCAAGGATGTGCACGCTCTTCTGGAAGAGGCGATGAAGAAGAACCGCCAGGGGGTAAGCCAAGTGGGAACGACCGAACCCAAGAAAGGCAAACGGGGCGCATCGTGGTTGCGCCCAGGCAGCGATGAAATAGCGATCAAGATCCGTGACTTACCCGCACCGCAGTTGCCTGAAAAATGAAGCGCCTCGTTCTACTGTTCACCAGCTTGCTCGGCCTGGCCGGATGCCAGCCCCAGCCCCCGTCAGCCAGTTATTTTCCACTCGAAGAGGGGCGCAGCTGGACTTACCAGAGCATTACCGAGTTTGAAAGTCAGGCAGTTGAGCGTGACAGCCTGGTGTTGCGCAATTTGGGAAGAACCACTTTAGCCGACGGTGTCGCGTGGCACCGCCGCAGTGACTCCGGCATGAACTACTGGTTGCGTCAGGACGGCAGCGGTGTTTTCCGAGTGGCATCGCGCCCGGATATTCACGACCAGTATCAGATCGATGCACCCCAACGGTTTGTTCTTAAAGAACCGTTGCAAGTTGGCACTCAGTGGCTAGCCAGCACCACCGCTTACATACTGCACCGGCGCCAGGACTTTCCACGGGAAATTCGTCACTCGTATCCCAATATTCCCATGCGGTACACCCTGTCTGGCGTGCAGCAGTCGGTGGAGACCGTGGCAGGTCATTTCGACGGTTGCCTGCTGGTTAACGGCCAGGCAACACTGCGGCTTTTTGCTGATCCCGTGGTGGGTTGGAAAGACATGCCCCTAACCACCCGTGAGTGGTATTGCCCTGGAGTCGGGTTGGTCAAATTAGTACGCGAAGAACCGGCCAACTCCACTTTCTTGGGCGGTGGAACGATGACACTGGAACTTAAAGAATGGAAATAGAACACAGACCGACCCGGCGCCAATGCCTGGTTACGGTGGCAGGCCTGCTTGCCTTGACGGGTGCGAATTCAGCCCGATCGAGCTTGGGGGAAGATGCCTCCTATCCGCAGCGCCCCATCACGCTACTGGTGCCCTGGCCAGCGGGTGGGTCCACCGATCTATCGATGCGCATTCTGGCGCTGGAAGCAGGCAAGCATTTGCGCCAGCCCCTCGTGATTGAAAACAGGCCTGGTGCTGGTGGAACCATGGCCATGCCCATTCTGCAAACTGCGAAACCTGATGGATATACGCTTGCGCAATTGCCGCTTCCCGTGTTTCGCATTGGCCACACCCAAAAGGTTTTATGGGATCCTATTCGGGACACTACGCCAATTATTCAAATCTCCGGTTACACCTTTGGTATTGTGGTTCCCGTGAACAGCCCGTTCCTGACGGTGGCTGACATGCTGAACTGGGCCCAGGCGCACCCGGGTGAGCTCAACGTCGGGTCCAATGGTATCGGGACGACCCCTCACACAGCAATGGAAGAATTGCTGGAGCGTCAGGGCATTACCTATGTCCATATCCCCTACAAAGGGACCGCAGAACAAATGGTGGCGGTGGCTTCGGGCCAATTGATGGTCGGTGTGAACTCCACTGGGTTTGCGCCCTATGTTGAATCGGGCCGCTTGCGGTTGCTGGCGACCTTTGGCGAGCACCGAAGCAAGCGCTGGCCCTACGCGCCGACCATGAAAGAGCTTGGCTTGGGCGTGGTGGCCATGTCGCCGTATGGCATTGTGGGGCCCCGCGGGTTGCCCGCTGCCGTGGTTCGGACTTTGCATGATGCCTTCAAGTCGGCCATGAATGAGCCCAATCACCTCCATGAAATCTCCAAATATGACCAGGAACTTAACTACCTTGCTCCTGACGATTACGGGCGTTTCATGCGCGCGACCAACGCCTCTGAAAAACGGGCGGTTGAGCGACTTGGCCAGGCCAGGTAAGCATCGACGGCGTACGCCTTGACGTCCTTCTATTTGTCCAGCACGTAGCGAAGGCCAACCCAGATCAAACGGGGCGCGCCGGGTGCATAGAAGGTTGATTGCTGGACTGGAAAGCCGGACGCACTGGATCCGTCCAGAGCTCTGGCCAGATAATTACCGTGGGCATCAAATCCGGTGGCACCCAACTGGGCCGCGGTGTTGTAAGGGGTGTCGAACACATTGTTGATCTGGGCAATAACCTCCAGTTGCGGTGTGGCACGGTAATTGGCACCCAGATTAAAGGTGGCATAACCCGCACTGCGGCCCTGACCGAGGTAGGTGGTTCCATCGGGTTGGTGCGCATTGTTTTCGTTACCGCGCGCCAACGCATCCGTCATTGCCACCATGCTGGCGTTGAGCGTGAAAGCGGAAGACACTGTGTAATCGGCAAACAGCTTCAGCATTTGACGTGGGACCAACGGTATTGGGTCGCCAGGGCGGATGTTGATGGTGCCATCCAGACCCGGCGTGCCCGCAATTGCGGTGTCGTTACTGCTGTTGCCGGTGCCATTCACCGTTTCACTACTTTGGTAAGTGGCGTCCAGCCAGGTGTATTGCGCCCCCAGATTGAGGCTGCCCACCTTTCCACTAAGCCCGAGTTCCAAACCCTGTCGGCGGGTTTTTCCAAAATTTCTGAAGTAGCCAAAGCCAGCCTGGTTGTCCGCTACAAACAGGATGTCGTCCTGATTCTCGGCACTGAAAACACCGGCACTCCATTGCATGTTGCCGGGCGCGGTGCCGCGTACACCTACCTCCAGCGTGCGTGCTACCACCTGCTTCAAAGGCGGGTCACCGGCCATGGCGTTGGGCAGTTTGCAAGGCTGATCCGGATTCGCGCAGCCGAGCTCAATAGCGGTCGGTGAGCGACTGCTTTCGCTATAACCCGCATAAGTGTTCAGCGCCCTGCTGGGACTGTAGGTTATGCCGATGGCCGGGTTAAACCGGGCGTAATGGTGGTCGCCACCAAGTGAAGCACTGTCAGTCGCAGCATGAATCAGGTCACGATTTTCAATGCGGGTCTTGTTGTACCTGCCCGACAGGGTCAAGTGCAGGTTGTCCTGCACGGACAAGGTGTCACTGGCAAATGCGCTCCAGGTCGCGATGTGGCCTGACAGGTCAACTCGCGTGTCATACGGCGCGCCATCCACATTGCCGCCGCTCACACCATCGCCATAGGCGTTGACACCGGTTACGCTACGGTCCGGATTCAGGTAGCCAAGCTGCGACGACTGCTGAAAGCTCACGCGACTGGCGTCATAGCCGCCGCCCGTGACCAGCCGATTGCGTTTGCCCATAAGGTCGCCCAGCCAGGTCAACTGGCCTGACAGTCCATAGTTTTGTTGCGTGGTCTGGGTTCGGTTGATCAGGCCATTACATTTTTCCCCGGGTTCGTCTTTTTGCAGCGCTTGCGCAATGCAGCGCCAAAACGGAAAGGGTGTGTTCAATGTCGTCGCACCGCTGGCAGGGTAGCCGCTGTAACCGGCAGCCACTAGCGCCGCCTTGTCTGCGGCGCTGGGTTGGTACACCGCCTGGTCCAAGGCACCCTCGTTGATATCCCCGTTGTAGGTCGAGGTGTTGATGTCACGGTAATAGGCATTTCCCGAGAACAGCAGGGAGTCACTGACGGTGTGACTTGTCGCCAGGTTGAGCAGTGTCGAGCGGTTTTGGGTGGTATCGGGTTTGGTATAAACGCTGGCACGGTCCCGTGCGAGCAAACGAAATTCCTGCAAGCCGTTGCCGTTCAGCTGGTTGTCGGCATGCGCCAGGGTCAGCTTCAGTTCGGAGGTGCTGTTTTGCCAGCCCAGTTTGCCAAATAGCTGCGCAACGTCGGAGGGTGAGTCGTTGCGCCAGCCGTTTTCCTTGAACAAATTGCCGTTCACATACCAGTTCAGGCCCTGATCGTGAAACCCGCCGTGTTCAAATTCGACCGCTCGTCTTCCATGGCTGCCCAGTGTTGTTTGCAGGAGTGTTCCGGGTTCGCTATTGCCATCTTTGGTTTGTATCGACAACGCCCCGCCCAGCGTATTCAGGCCAAACAGCGGGTTGGAGCCGGGCATCAGTGTCAGGGTCGATATTGCGGCACGGGGAATTAAATCCCAACTGACCACGTCACCAAACGGTTGATTCATGCGAACACCGTCCATGTACACCGACAGACCCTGGGGTGTACCCAGCAACGGCGAGGCGGTGTAGCCACGGTAGCTCACATCCATCTGAAAGGGGTTGCCCTGCATCTCATTGACATGCACGCTACCCAGTGAGCGATTCATGAAGTCGCCAAGTTCCAGTGCGCCGCTGCGCACGATGTCGCGGCTTTTGGCGCTTTGTACCGGTGCTGCAATTTCGTAGCGTGGTTGGCCGATTCCGGGTAGTGGTGTGGTGCTGATGACTTCTACGGTCGTCAATGCCACTTCTTGTTGCGCATATGCACTGAGGCTAACGGTTGCAATGCTCGCCATCATGCGCGCGCTCTTCAGCCTGTTGGTAGCCCCGCGATGAGCCGTTGAGTGTTGCATAGACGTCATATTGCTCACTGAATGTTGTGGTTAACGCGTGCCTGCTAGCGCACAGAAAAATGCCGCCCGAAGGCGGCATGGGTTGACTCAGCGGTCTGTTATTTCATCAGCTTGAATACCCACACGGAGCCACCTTGCTCAAGGAAGCTGACCCGTTTGGCAACATCGCCGCCCCAAAGCGGAACGGCACCGCCCCAGCCGGAAACCACGGCAACAAACTGTTCCCCATCGACGTCCCAAGTCACAGGCGGCGCTACCACGCCAGAACCGGTCTGGAATTCCCATACAACCTTGCCAGTGGTTGCGTCAGCTGCCTTCAGGAAGCCCTCAGGCGTGCCCCAAAAAACGAGGTTGCCTGCGGTGGTCAGTACACCACCCCACAGTGGAGCATTGTTAGGCACTTCCCATTCGATCTTGCCAGTCTTTGGGTTAATGGCGCGCAATGCGCCAATGGGGTTGTCGTTCAGCGTCTTGATCGTGAAGCCTGCGCCCATGTAGGCAGCGCCTTTTTTGTAGGTCACAGGCTCGTTCCAAATTTCCATGCCCCATTCGTTGGATGGAACATAGAACAGCTTGGTTGCAGGGCTGTACGCCATAGGCATCTGGTTCTTGCCCCCCAGGAAGCTGGGCGCTGCAAACACAGACTTGCCTTTGGCACCGTCAGCACTGGCGGTTGGATCGCCAGCACGGTTTTCAGGTACAAAATTGGGACGTCCGGTTTTCAGGTCAATGCCAGTGGCCCATGTTATTTTCTTGACGAAAGGAAAGGCGTTCAAGAGTTGACCGGTTGCGGCATCGTTCACGTAGAAGAATCCGTTGCGATCAGCCTTGCCGCCCACACGCTTGCCATCCATGTCAAAGGTCACGAACTCGTTGGCACCATCAAAGTCCCAGGCATCGTTAGGCGTGTTCTGGTAGTGCCACTTGATCTGGCCTGTCTTGATGTCAAGCGCCACGGTTGAGCAGGAGAACAGGTTGTCGCCCTTGCGCAAGTGGCTGTTCCATGGCGCAGGATTGCCGGTGCCAAAGTAAGCCAAACCGGTTTTGCTGTCATAAGTGCCACCCAGCCAGGTCGTTGCACCGCCGGTTTTCCACAAATCTCCCGCCCAGGACTTGTTCAAGGTACCCGAGATGCCGTTTTCAGACTTGTTGCCGTCCTTGTCGTATTTGTAGCCCATGTGGCCTTCAACCGTGGGACGCGTCCATACCAACTGGCCTGTTTTTGGGTTCCGTGCTTCTACCCGTCCGACTACGCCAAACTCGCCGCCGGAAATGCCGGTCAGGAGCAACCCGCCAGCGACTAGCGGTGCTGCCGAGGCAGATGCTCCGGAAGCGTAGTCTTCAATTTTCTCTTTCCAGACCACATCGCCGGTGTTCTGGTCGAGGGCCACAATTTGCGCATCCAACGTCATGAAAATGACCAGGTTGTCAAACAGTGCGGCACCCCGGTTAATCACGTCACAGCATGGCATGATGCCTTCAGGCAAACGGTGTTCATATTTCCAGAGCTTGGCACCGGACTTGGCATCCAACGCATAAATGCGCGAGTAGGAGGCCGTTACAAACATCTTGCCGTTGTGAATGACGGGTTGCGATTCCTGGCCACGCTGCTTCTCACCGCCAAATGAAAAACTCCATGCGGGAACCAATTTCTTGACACTTTGGACATTAACCTGTTTTAGCGGCGAGAAGCGCTGTCCCTGGTTGCCCAAACCCCAAGAGAGAACCTCTTTGGTTTCGCTTGCATCGTTGTCAATCATTTGCTGGGTGACCACGGCTTGTGCCGTACCCGCCGCAAATCCGATAGCCATGAGGGTGGCCAGTAATTTCAGACGCATGAATGTCTCCTTGTTGTGTCAGTTGGGTCGTGGTGAAAGGAATTTGAAACTCCAGTAACGAACTTTGCAAAGATCGTGCCTGATGCGTGATATCGCGAGTCTGGGCTGAAACTGGCTGATTTCGCTGCGGTATAGCCGTTGCATTGGGGTTTCTACGGTTCGCGTTAACCCTGCCTACTGTGTCAATCAGGAGCACTCCTTCAAGTAGCCGGGCAAGGCCGAACACCTGTGGGCGGGTGTCAATCGGCGTCAGGGGCGATAGGGTTTAGGGAGTCACTGCCTGCGTACCGCGGAAAGCCCGCTGTGTGCCCTTTTTTTTCGTGGCTGGCCCAAATATTGCGGTACAAAACAACAGGCACCTCAGGGGGAGGGAATGCACGGTTTGCCCTTTTTGGTGAGTTGGCATTTTGTGAACAAGAAAGCGATATGTATTTTTGCAACTCAACAGATAAGAAAACCTTGTTTATCGAAACGAGAACGATGCT
>CANNRR010000171.1 GCA_947508055.1 Burkholderiales bacterium | reverse complement strand
AGACACATAGCTGACGTCCACGACAGACTGCTTTCCGGTTGCCCAATTCATTGGCCGTCACAAGCCGTTGCAGTCGTTGAACCCGTGCACCCCAGAGTCTATTTGTGAGCGGCTAAACTGAGTTTCGGATAGCAATTGAGGTAAGTAGCATGGACGAGGAATTCGCCGTCGACTTGGACGAGTTACATCAGGCCGTCGATTTGATGAGTCGTGATTTCAGTAACACGGAAGGTCTTTACCTGCCGATAGAACTGCCACGGTTCGGGATTGGTTCCACGGCTGCACTGAACTCGCTGGCACCGAGTATTCTGGGGCGCGCGGCGCGTTTGGGCGAGGCCACATCATTTGCCCACATGGACCCGCCCACCCCATGGATAACTTGGGCAATTACGCTTTGGAACGCATCTCTCAATCAGAACCTGCTTCACCCTGCCACCGCACCTGTTGCTCGCCAAATGGAACAACGGGTCGTGGCATGGCTCGCACCATTTTTCGGTATGAACGGCGGCCACATGACACCGGGGTCGTCACTAGCCAATTTGACCGCTTTGTGGTCCGCGCGAGAGTGCGCAGGCGTTACGCAGGTGATTGCCTCAGACGGAGCGCATCTCTCCATTGCGAAAGCGGCTCATATTTTGGGTCTGAAATACCTGAGCGTGCCCATAGACGCAAACGGTTCATTGGACGCGGCGCAATTGCCGACCGACTTGAGCAAGTCCACTTTGGTCCTAACCGCCGGTGCCACCAGTACAGGTGCCATAGACCCGTTTGTATTGGCCCGTAGGGCAGCTTGGACCCATGTAGATGCTGCCTGGGCCGGTCCTTTACGGTTGAGTAAGTATGCCCACTTACTTGCCGGCATCGAGTCGGCAGACTCTGTCGCAGTATCTGCCCATAAGTGGCTTTTCCAACCCAAAGAGTCTGCGCTCGTCTTGTTCAAAGACACCGAGAAAGCCCACGCAGCCGTTAGCTTTGGTGGAGCGTACCTTGCCACGCCCAATGTTGGCGTTCTTGGTTCCCATGGTGCATCTGCCACGGCCCTTCTGGCAACGCTGCTTGCATGGGGGCGTGAAGGAGTTGCGCAGCGCATTGAGCACTGCATGGACCTGGCACGCTGCTTGAGAGATTTTGTGGCTACTGACGAGCGCCTTGAACTTTATGCGGAACCCCAAACCGGCATTGTGGTCTGGCGTCCTAAAGACGAGAACTTGTTTGACCAGGTACTGCGCCAGTTGCCTGTTGGTTCCACGTCTACGACCTCAATTGCGGGTGGCAAGTGGTTCCGCAATGTAGCGGCCAATCCTAATGCAGATATTGACCTTCTTATTGGCACCATTCAGGGAGTCTTGCAGTGTTCATAGCAGCTTGCGATACTGGACAAAACCACTTTTATCTGCAATTTGGTCATACAAAAGCATGGCATCTGCATTGGACTCATGCGTGAGCCACCAGACGCGAGAGGCACCAGATACCGCTGCTGCGGCATAGACATGCTCAATCAGCGCCCTGCCTACGCCCTTGCCACGAATGTCTGGATCGACAAACAAATCTTGCAAATAGACGTAATCCCCCGTGGTCCAGCAACTGCGATGCTGGATGTAATGCACCATCCCAATCAGCTTGCCTTCTACCTCTGCCACCGCGCAGTGCATGGGTTCCGCAGGATCGTGGAAGCGCGACCAGGTTGTGGCCGTAGTGGCTTCCGCGATACTGGTCTTGTAGAAAACCTGGTAGCCCTTCCAGAGAGGTAACCATTGTGCGAAGTCGTCTTCGCTTGCCATACGGATGTTCATGTAAATTTTCCAGTTGAAAACGCCTTGTACGCAAGTGTTCGAATCACTTTGCAGTGCGCATGGCCTGCGCCAATTCCGCGTTACCTTGCCTGACCAATTCATCTGCCGCATGGAGCCGGTCGCGATCCTCCCGGTTCTGGCTCAGTTTGGCCTTGCCCTCCATTCGAGCGATGGTGATCTCGATGCCCACAATCGCTTTTAGCATGCCGTCGATGTATTCGGGGGCGGAGTCCCCCATCTTCCATGGTTTGGGTTCGGAGGCCTCATGGGTGCGTGTCAGTCGACCCACCACACCCCGCACGAATTTCTCCTCGTCCTGCACCGTAAGCCGCCCATGCACATGCACCACCTCGTAGTTCCAGGTCGGTACCAAACGGTGCGTCTCGTGCTTGCTGGGATACCAGTTGGGCGAGATATAGCCCTCACTTGCGCGAAAGATCACCAGCACGTCCGCACCGTCCCTGCATTGCTGCCAGACCGGATTGGCCCGTGCCACATGGGCTGTGAGAACCCCACGCTCGGCGTTCAGTTCAAAGGGAATATGGTTGGCGTCCAGGCCCTCAGGCGTCATGTTCACCAGAACACCGAAAGGGTGCGTGTGGATGATCTTGTGCATGACTTCAAGGTTTTTGATTGAGAAATGGTCTGGGTTGTACATCGTCTCACCTAGTTTCTGAAGAATTTGATGTCCAAATTTTCGGATTAATCTGGTTTACCATGAAGATCCATTTTAAATTTAACTAGGCATACCAGTTCACCATGCCAAAAATCGGATCGGTCCAACGGATCTGCGAAGTTCTTCGACTCAAGATTGATGCTGGAGAACTCAGCCCGGGTCAAAAGTTGCCCTCAACCCGAGCACTTGCATCCGATCTGGGTGTTTCGCGATCCACGGTGGTCAGTGCCTACGAACAACTCGCATCCGAGGGATACATCGAGACGGTACCCGGCGCACGCGCACGCGTGGCCTTGAACTTTGTCCACTCGGCGAGGGTCCATCGTCCATCCCTGAAAGCCAAACAGGGCGAGCAACGCAAGTTGTCAGCTTATGGGCGACGTACCGCGGCATTACTGCTACCTGCAATGCCCGAAATCAAACCAGGAGAAATCAATTTTCTTTATGGCGCCATCGCGGATGAAGACTTTCCCAAGCTCATGTGGCGAAAGCTCTACAACCAAGCACTCATGAAACGGCAAGCACACCTTTACTATGCCGCGCCCGAAGGTGCTGTTGAGTTGCGCTCCGAACTGCAGAGCTATTTATTGCGAGCCAGAGGTTTGTCGTGCACGAAAGAACAGATCATCATCGTCCAAGGCGCACAACAAGGCATCGATCTTTGTGCGCGGCTGTTGGTAGACCCCGGGTCTGATGTAGTGATGGAAGAACCTTGCTATTTGAGGGCGCTACGCGCTTTTGAATCCATCGGAGCCGACGTCACGCCGATCCCCGTAGATGACCACGGACTCATGACCAGCCTGTTGCCAAATGCCAAAGAGGCTCTGGCCTATGTCACGCCATCGCATCAATTTCCGCTTGGATCGGTTATGTCCATCGGTCGCCGACGTGAACTCCTAGCATGGGCGGTCAAGAACCGCTGCTGGATCATCGAGGATGACTATGACAGCGAGTTTCGTTACGGATTGAAACCCACGCAAACCTTGCACTCACTCGATGTCGATGGTTCGGTCATCTACATCGGCACGTTTTCAAAAACACTATCGCCGCAGTTGCGGCTTGGCTATCTGGTAGTGCCTCCTGATCTGGTGAAGGTTTTTCGCCAAGCCAAACAACTAACAGATCGTCATGCGCCATGTCCTGAGCAACTCGTGATTGCCAGTCTCATTCAAAGTGGGGCTTACGAAAGACATATCAGGCGTGTCAGAAGGGCGAACGAGAGCAAAAGGACCGCGCTGATCGAGGCGATCCACAGGTTCCTGCCCAAGCAGGTTCTGATTGAGGGCACCGCATCAGGTTTGCACATCGTCGTCTGGTTGGAAGATCTTCAAATCGACCATGAGCCAACCCTGATTGCGTGCGCAAGGGCTCTCGGCGTGGGCATTTGGAGCATCACTCCACTTTATTCGACAGGCAATAAGCTGAGACGAAAAAAGTGTGCCGGACTGGTGATGGGCTATGCCGGGTTGACGGCTACAGAGATCATCAATGGGGTTGAGCGGTTGGCGAAAGCAGTCCAACAGACTCACACCAGGGCAGTTGGCAACAAAGTTTCGAATCCCCGACGCTAAAAACCCGCATAAAGGCATGCTTCCAGCAATCGCGACTGACCGGTTAAGAGGAGGCAGATCGCAATTGGCTACTACCGGTTACGCTGCACTGCCGAAATCCAGCGCTGAAAACTTGTTGGTGTCGGCCAATGACAGCTAACCGGAAGTCAGGCCAATCCAACGTCGGCTATGTGGAATCCAAGCCGGTGACTGTTGTTGGTCGAAACGCGAAATTCAAAAGTGAAAATTGCTTTCCACAGAGCTGACGGTGGAATATCAAAGCTCTTTGATATTCCAGTACCCGCTATCGGGCAAGCAGATTGAAATACTGGCTGTCGGGACTCGACCAACTGCCGTCGGTCGAAGTAGCACGCCTATAGCAGACAGTGGACTTCCATGATTTCCGCATAGCTGTCATTGGACGGCGCCACGAACGTTTCTTCGCCGGATTTCGGGTGTGCAGCGTTACCGGGTATCGGTGAAGGGCAGCTTACTGGTGGTCCGATTCCTTGGCCTTGGTTACTACTCAGCCGCCGCTCATAGGCGTTGAAAACACGCTGCATATTCCTTGAGCACGAGCTGGCAGCCTACCACCCACGCTGGCTTCCGGTCTTTTGGGAGGACGTATCAACAGAGTTAGACACGCAATCCGGGGACAACTCTGCGTTGGCTCGTGTGTCAACTGTTGATCCATGTCATGCAAAAGCCACGATATTCCCCGTTTGTGGGATATCTATTTTGTCAAGATGGGAGCAGCATCACGCAACGGGACTTTAGCTTCCACGAAGCCAACCGAAGGATTTGAATGTCGGCGGCAGCCACGTTTGAGTCAATAAATACAACAAAGGTGTGGCGCATGAAATTTCTTATAACGGTCCTCAGTTCGCTGATGCTTGTCGCGTGTGGTGGAGGTGGTGGCGGCGGTACCGGGGCGCGCATCAATGCGGTAATCGTTAGCGGCGTTGCAAGCAAGGGGCCGCTGACAAACGCGACTATTTGTGCGTATGCTGTGAACAACGGCGCTCAGGGTGCGCAGATCGGCGAGTGTGTCACTACTTCGGCAGAAGGAAACTACTCGATTGATCTGGCCGGGTATACAGGTCCTGTAATTCTTCAAGCGTCAAACGGCACGTATGTGGATGAAGCTACTGGAAATACAGTCTCACTCTCCACACCGCTGCGCAGCGTTGCGACAACGCTTACCGGTTCGTCGAGCATGGCAGTAACTGGTCTGACGGAACTGGCGTACCAACTAGCATCCAATTCTTCCGGCGGTCTCACTTCAGCCAACATCCAGTCCGCGATCACCAGTGTGCAAAACAACTTTGGCGTTCTGGACATCGTTGGCACCATGCCGGTCAATGCTCTCAACGTACCGACTGGTGCGAGTGTTGAGCAAAAGAAGTACGCCCTCGCGTTAGCGACCTTGTCGCAGTATTTGGCCGCAAAGCCAGTCGGGGCAAAGCTATCTGACACTATCGGAGAACTGCAAAAATGCATAGCAAATTCTGCAACCGGATGCAGTGCAGATACCAGTAATGTTGGCTCTCTATTGACTGCCGCAGTGCAAAAGTTTGTGGCTCAGCATGATGCCTTGTCAGGGATCAATCTACCGGTCGCCAGCTTTGGTTCCGTAACGACACCTCCGGGCAACAAGTCCGTCGTGTACAAGTTGGCAGCTACTGTGCCAAGCACCACTTGTCCCAATGGTGGAATTAGTGTCGTGTCTGGTATTGACACGAATGGCAATGGAATTCTTGACGCCTCCGAATCCACAAATACTCAGTACGTTTGCAACGGAACCAATGGTATCGACGGAATAAGTGGAACCAACGGCACCAATGGCACCAATGGCACTAACGGTACCAACGGATCGAGCGCTTTGGTATCAATTGCGACTGAACCCTCGGGCAGCAACTGTGCAACTGGTGGCAGCAAGATCAGTGCTGGGTCGGACCTGAACGGAAATGGCAAATTGGACAGCTCGGAAGTGACATCGACAAGCTTCATTTGCAACGGCGCAATTGGTGCCACTGGAGCAACAGGACCTGTCGGGCCAGTTGGAGCCACTGGTGCGACGGGCGCCGCTGGAGCGACAGGTGCAACTGGGGCAACCGGACCTGCTGGAGCCACTGGAGCCACTGGAGCGACAGGTGAGACGGGGACAACTGGTGCCACTGGAGCAACGGGATCTGCTGGTGCCACAGGACGTGCCGGTTCCAATGGAGCGACTGGACCTGCCGGGACCGACGGTCTGAACACTCTAGTCGCCCTTGCTGCAGAGCCATCGGGAACAAACTGCGCATCGGGGGGAACCAAGATCAGTGCAGGGCTGGATACCAACGCAGACGGTGTCCTAAACCCCAGCGAAATCACGAGTGCGCAATACGTATGCAACGGCACTATCCCAAGAAATGCCGACTTTACGCCGCCGCAGATCAGCACAGACGCGCCCACGGTCGCTACCAGCTCCAGCACTTACTTTACAACCACGTACTCGGATGACGTTGAGTTGGCCTACTACGTTAACCAGAGCGGAATTCTTCAGTTCGTAGCAGAGGGTGTCAAGAATCGTCAAGTCAGTGATTATGCTGCCGTTGCGCTAGGTAATACTTTCTCTAGAGTACTGATGGCAGTGGATACATCCGGCAACGTTACCAAGAAGACGATTTCAATCACGTCACCTGCACCAGCAATCAAGCTTGGAAATTATTCGACGGTTGGAGCCTATAGTCTCCCAGTCGGATTTAATTGCGCTGGTGGCAATCTGAATGGATTACAGGATGGTGCAGTTGTCACTGGAGCTACTATTCTTGGTGGCGGGTGGTCTGTGGCTGACGGATATTTACCCGTAATTAGCGTGACAGCGGATCGGCAAACGACCGCCAAAGCAGCAGCGTCTATTCCCCTGGACAGCACTTCAATCAATGCACCTTCGCGCGACAGTTATTCCTGGGGCTCCGACTTTGAAATAAACTACGCTGGAACCGCGTCCGTCTTGCAGGCGACGCCACCAACGTTAAGCATTACATGGAACATGAGATGCAACATCAATAACACCGGTTTTGTCAACGGAACAACCGCAACGTTTTCCGTGAGCATGGCCCAGTAGCAGCCGTATTCAGGTGCGCTTGCTGGACCAGCAGCAAATACCCCTGTAACTGACACCAAGCCCTGCCTAGGTCAAACGTCACCCCATTTTGGAGCCCTCGACCGCACCGTCCAGGGCGCTTTTTGTGTCCACGACAAACCAAAAGGACTCCCAAGTTCCTGCCATTCCTGGCCGCGGTTCGATGCTGTTGGCGCCAACGTCAGGTTTGGAGGAGGTAGTTCGAAAGGTTGACTGACTCTTATGTGTCTTCTGACGCCAGCCACTTCTCGCCGAAGCGGATCGCCAAAACTGAGCGTCAGGTATGGAGAAAATCCTGGACCAGCAGTGCAGCGTAACCTGCCGTTCACCAGTGCTCGCTTCTTGGCAGTCCAGTTTGACGGTTCGCCCATGGACGCGGCCCCCTAATCTCCGCTGGGGCGCATTCCTGATTGAAGAAACCTACCTCGTTAGGGCTTGTACTAAATT
>CANNRR010000170.1 GCA_947508055.1 Burkholderiales bacterium | reverse complement strand
GGCACTATTGAATTTGTAGCACCTCACGCAGGTGGTACGAGGGCTACAGTCCGTTTTCCCTACCAACCATGAGCAACGACGCCCCCACCGCCCTGATTGCCGAAGACGAGCCCCTGCTGGCGCTGGCACTGCAGACTGAGCTGACCCGGGCCTGGCCGGCGCTCCAGATTGTCGCCAGCGTGGGTGATGGCGTATCCGCCGTGCGGCAGGCGCTGGCGCTGCAACCCGACGTGCTGTTCTTCGATATCCGTATGCCCGGCATGAACGGGCTGGAGGCGGCTGCAGAGTTGGCCGAGCAGTGGCCCCAAAGCGGCAAAGCATTTCCGGCCCTGGTATTTGTGACCGCCTACGACCAGTACGCCGTGCAGGCGTTCGAGGCCCAGGCGGTGGACTACCTGCTCAAGCCCCTGCAAGCCCAACGGCTGCAAAAAACAATATCAAAACTGCAGCTAGCCCTCGCCAAACCTGCGCAGAGCGCTATCAATTTTGAAGCAACACTGAGCCAATTGCGAGGATTGTTAGGCGCCACCGGTGTGGCGGCAAGCATGCCACCGCTGGCGGTCATTCAGGCCAGTGTGGGCAACATCATTCGCATGGTACCGGTGGACGATGTGCTGTGCTTTGAGGCGGCCGACAAATACGTGCGGGTGCTCACCGCCGAGCGCGAGTACCTGATTCGCACGCCACTCAAAGAATTGCTGGACCAACTCGACACCCAAGTCTTCTGGCAAATCCACCGCGGCACCGTGGTGCGGGCGCTCGCCATCGAGTCCGTCACTCGGGATGAGGTCGGTAAGACCTCTTTGGCCTTGCGCGGGTTGAAAGAAAAATTCGTCGTGAGTCGGCTTTATGCCCACCTGTTCAAGGCAATGTAAAGTGCACGCATAGCGCCACCCCACCGACAAGCGAGGCCCACACAAATGTCGATTCAATACACCTCTGTTGCCAACCATCTGCCAGAAAGCAAAATGCGGCTTTACCCCACCCGGGTGATCAACATCATGGGGGGACCAGGTTGCGACAAGTCGCTCATCACCTCGGCCATCATCGTTTTCCTGAAACTACGCGAAAAGACAATTGAAGTCATCCCCGATTTCGCCAAATCCCTGGTCTGGCAACAAAATTTTGAGGTGCTGAAAAACCAGTACTTCATTGCCCAACGCCAGTTTGAAATGCTCAGTCTGCTTGACGGGCAAGTGCAGTTTTTAGTCACCGAATGCTCGCTGCCACAGGTGCTGTATTACAACGAAAACTACCTCGACAACATCTGCGACATTGACAAGACGCGTCGCCAGATTCTGGAGTGGTACAACCAGTGCAACAACATCAATGTGTTTGTGGAACGGGGCGACCGCAAATACATCCGCACGGGCCGTTTTCAGGACGAAGAGCAGGCCCGCAACATAGACCGTGGCATGCTCGAACTCCTCGACCGCGAAAGCCTGCCCTACACCGTGTTGCCGTCCGACGTGACGGCTACCAATGCCTTTGCCGCGACCCTCATTTAGTACATCGCCCCCGCCGCAGCACCACGGCAAGGCAGCGTTACATTAGCAGTCCTAATATTTCATTAGCCATTTGAATAAATAACCAATATTGGTAGCTTCCCTATGCAATCGCCCGCCCAGATGCGCTATCGTGTGGGTAGTGGCACTTTGTGTCCACATCTTCTTTTTACTGGAGAAAATATGAAGTTGAATGTTGTTGCGGCTGCGATTGTTGCCCTGTCTGCTGGCTTTGCCAATGCCCAAGCTGTTGTCACGATCGCCCACGTTGGCCCGACCAGCGGCGCCATCGCCCACCTGGGTAAGGACAATGAAAACGGTGCCAAGATGGCCGTTGAAGAACTCAATGCAGCCGGTGTCACCATCGGCGGTGCAAAGGTCACCCTCAAGCTGATGACTGAAGACGACGCTGCTGACCCCAAGCAAGGCACGGCTGTCGCGCAAAAGCTGGTTGACGCCAAGGTCGTCGGCGTGATTGGTCACCTGAACTCCGGCACCACCATCCCAGCTTCCAAGCTGTACAGCGATGCTGGCATTCCCCAGGTTTCCCCATCTGCCACCAACCCCAAGTACACCCGCCAAGGCTTCAAGACCGCCTTCCGTCTGGTGGCTGACGATGCCCAACTGGGCGGCACATTGGGCCGTTACGCCGTCAAAGAACTCAAAGGCAAGGCCATTGCTGTGATCGACGACCGTACCGCATATGGTCAGGGCGTTGCTGAAGAGTTCTCTAAAGCCGTGGTTGCCGCTGGCGGCACCGTGGTGGCAAAAGAATTCACCACCGACAAGGCTACCGATTTCAACTCCATCTTGACCACCATCAAGGGTAAGAAAGCTGATGTGGTGTTCTTCGGCGGTATGGACGCTGTTGCCGGCCCCATGTTGCGCCAAATGAAATCCTTGGGCATCAACGCCAAGTTCATGGGCGGCGACGGCATCTGCTCCACCGAGTTGATCAAGCTCGGCGGTGACGCTATTGCTGACAACCAAGTCTATTGCGCGGAAGCCGGCGGCGTAGAAGCAGGTAGCACATACGAAAAAGTCCAAACCGAGTTCAAGGCCAAGTTCAAGGCCAAGTTCGGCGCCGAAGTGCAAGTGTACGCACCATACGTCTACGACGGCGTGAAGCTGATGGTTGCTGCCATGGTCAAGGCTGGTTCTTCTGACCCGGCCAAATACCTGCCCGTGCTGGCTGCCACCAAAGACTACCAAGGTGTGACGGGAAATATCACGTTTGACGAAAAGGGCGACATCAAGAATGGCGCTTTGACTCTTCAAACCATTCGCGGCGCCAAGCTCACCAAACTGGCTGTTATTCGCTAATCAACAGCATAGCCTTGGCAACCCCGGTTGCCAAAGCCCAAAAGGCGCACCCTGGAAAGTGCGCCTTTTTTCGTGCAACCTCCCGTGGAATATGCGTCACCAGCTACGAAATCCATAGCACCTTTAGCGACTCAAGCTAGCGCAAACCCGCCGGAATAAATCGACTCAGCCGCGCGTTGATCTGCGCCTCGTGCCGCTGCCACCAAATGCCCAGTGCCACCAAACCCAGGCCCAACAGACTCAGCGCAAACGGAAACCACAACGTGCTGCCAAACACCTTGTGCGACAAATGCCCCAAATAAATGGCCACACCCAGACCACCAAATACGGTAAACACCCTCCGCCCAATCACCGCCCCGCCAAACACCAGCGACAGATTCACCAGGCAATAGAAAAACTTGCCCAGTTCGGAATCCGAATCGCGCAGACTCAAGCCGCCCCAGAACATCATAGCCCCAAACAAATACAGCCAAAACGCATAGTCCTGCCGCCACTCGGGCTCTGTGGCGCGGCGGCAGCGCATATCCACCCACAGGGCAATGAACGCGGTGGCAATGCCAAACACCAGCGACACATCGCGCATAAGCTTCCAGTCCCAATGCCCCACATCGCTCCACAGGGCGTGCGCCACATCCATGTTCATGTACCACAACGTCACCGCAATCGGCATCACCATGAAGGGCAAACGGTAGCGCCACAGCATCACCACGCCCGAAGCCAGCGTGGCAAATTCCAGCGTGAGCCAGCGCCAATTGATGTGCGTGTGATAGGCCGAATAGCTGCTCAACCCGCCCGGCGGCCACAACCCAAGCCCCTGCTGGACGCACCACACAACCAGCGGAACCAGTACTACCGCCAGTGTGGCCAAAATGCCCGCCGGAATGGGCAGATTGCGACTCTTCAGGTGGTCTGCTACCTTCAGGCACGCCACCAAATACCCGGCGCTAATCAGCATTAAGCCCCACGGTCCAAATGACGACCAACCAAGCGTCATGAACAGCGACATGGCCCCAATGGCCACCATGCCACCAAAGTAATACAGCGTATTGGTAAAACTGAATGCCGGGCCCGATGCAACTGGGGCTGATGCAACTGGGGCTAATGCATTGGGGGCCTGCGTCACGGCAACGAACCAACGCTGCCACAACGCATGCGCCTGCACGTCCGTGATGATGCCATCGTGCTGCGCAGCATCCAGATCGGCCTGGGTCAGCGTTACCCGCTCTGGCAGACCGCCCAGCGCGCTACTTGGTTTCGCAAGGTTTGACATGGAGAATCCCTTTTTATGCGCATGGTAGCGCAGCCCCTGTGCCAGACGGCAATGGGCATCATAGAATCCCAAGCATGAGCTCTTCGCCCCCCACCAACCTCAAAACCACAGCCAGCGCGCCTTCTGCCACGGCCGACACTCCAAAGGTCAGCAACTTTTTGCGCCAGATCATCGAGTCTGATCTCGAAAAAGGCACCTACGCCAGCCGCCGCTGGGCCGGCAGCCCCGGTGACGCCGCGCACCATGCCGCTGGCCAACCCGACACCGCAAAAATCCGCACCCGCTTTCCACCCGAGCCCAATGGTTACCTGCACATCGGTCACGCCAAAAGCATCTGCATCAACTTTGGCCTGGCGCGTGACTACGGCGGCGTGTGCCACCTGCGCTTTGATGACACCAACCCGGAGAAGGAAGACGTTGAATACGTCAGCTCCATCCGCGATGCCATCAAATGGCTGGGTTTTGACTGGAACGGCAGTGCCAACGCCGAGCCCTACCAGGCCAGCGACTACTTTGGTTTCATGTACCGCGCAGCGCAATATTTGATTGAAGCCGGACACGCCTATGTGGATGAGCAGAATGTGGAGCAAATGCGACTGAACCGGGGCGACTTTGGCAAGCCCGGCGTCAACAGCCCGTTTCGCACCCGCACGCCCGCCGAAAACCTGACCAAATTTCGCGATATGCGCGACGGCAAGTTTGAAGACGGCTCCATGGTGCTGCGCGCCAAGATCGACATGGCCAGCCCCAACATCAATATGCGTGACCCGGCCATCTACCGCATCCGCCGCGCCACCCACCACAACACGGGGGACACCTGGTGCATCTACCCCATGTACACCTACGCGCACCCCATTGAGGACGCGCTGGAGCAGATCACCCACAGCATCTGCACGCTCGAATTTGAAGACCAGCGCCCGTTTTACGACTGGCTGATGGAGCGTTTGATTGAAGGCGGCCTGCTGGGCGCCCCTGCGCCGCGCCAATACGAGTTTTCGCGCCTGAACATCACCTACGTTATCACCAGTAAGCGCAAACTGGCGCAACTGGTATACGACCAAAAGGTCAACGGCTGGGACGACCCACGCATGCCCACCATCGTCGGCCTGCGCCGGCGCGGCTACACACCGACAAGCCTGCACCTGCTGGCTGATCGCACCGGGACCAGCAAGGCCGGTGGCTGGACCGACTACTCCACACTGGAGGGCTGCCTGCGTGACGACCTGGAGACCAAAGCCCACCGTGGCATGGCCGTGCTGAACCCGGTCAAACTCATCATGACCAACTGGGACGACGTGTTTGGAGCAGGCCACCTGGAGCCCTGCACCCAGCCCGCCCTGCCCCACCCGCCACATGGTGCGCCTTCTGCTGCAACACCAGAGGGCGTGGAGGCGCCGCCCCAGCGCCACTTCACCATTGGCAAAGAAGTGTGGATCGACCGCGAAGACTTTGAAGAAATCCCGCCCAAGGGCTACAAGCGTTTATTCCCCGGCAACAAGGTGCGCCTGAAGGGCGGCTATGTGATCGAGTGCACAGGATGCATCAAGGACATCAATGGCGTCATCACCGACGTCCTGGCCACTGTGGTGCCCGACACCAAGAGCGGCACCCCCGGCAGCGAAACTGTCAAGGTCAAAGCCGCCATCACCTGGGTCGGCGTGGCAAACGGCGTGAACGCCGAAGTGCGTATGTACGACCGCCTGTTTTTGGATGCACAGCCGGATGCAGGCGGCAAGGACTTCATCGAGAGCCTGAACCCGAGCAGCCTGAAGGTGATCACTGCGATTGTTGAGCCTTCATTGGCAAACGCCTTGCCAGACCAGAAGTTTCAGTTTGAACGGCATGGCTACTTTGTGGCTGATCGGGTGGATCACGTACAGGGGACCAGGCCGGTGTTTAACCTTGCCGTGGGCTTGAAGGATAGTTGGGCGCCGCATCGCTGATGCGGTAGTACCAGTCGTACGGCTCGCCCTTCAGGGCCGCAACTCAGCGCAACTCCAGCAGCAGGTCCTTGGCTTGAATGACGGTGCCGGGCCGTACATGAATCGCATGTACGGTGGCATCGCGCTCGACCGTCAGCATGGTCTCCATCTTCATGGCCTCCATGGACAATAGCGGTTCGCCCTTCTTCACCTGTTGCCCCACTTTCACGACCACCAGCACGACCATGCCGGGCATCGGGGCACCAACGTGGTCGATGTTGCCTGGTTCAGCCTTGGGTTTGGCATGGCCGGTACCGACAAGCCCTGCCTTAGGTACCCGGACGGTGCGGGGCTGCCCGTTGAGCTCGAAGAACACCTTGATCTTGCCTTCTTCGTCCACCGTGTCCGAGCGCCCGGTCTGGCGCACCACCAGCGTCTTGCCCTTGTCGATGTCGATGGCAATCTCCTCGCGATCGAGCAGGCCGTAAAAGAACGGCGATGTCGGCAACAAGGAAACATCACTGAACTCGCGGCGATGTTCGGCGTAGTCCTTGAACACCTTTGGGTACATCAGGAAGGAGGCTAGATCGGTGTCGCTGACCTTGCGGCCAATAGCGTGCTCGGCCTCCAGTCGTTTGGCTTCCAGGTCGACCGGTGGGAGGTGGTCACCCGCGCGGCCTTGCATCGGCGCTTCGCCGCGCAGCACCTTGCTCTCAAGCGCTTTCGGGAAACCGTCAGGCGGAAAGCCCAGTTCGCCCTTGAACAGCGACACCACCGATTCGGGGAATGCAATCTCACGCGCCGGGTTGCTCACATCGGCCGGTTTGAGGTCGTTGGCGACCATGAACAGCGCCATGTCGCCTACCACCTTGGACGTGGGCGTGACTTTGACGATGTCACCGAACAAAATGTTCACATCGGCATAGGCTTTAGAGACCTCGGGCCAGCGGTGCGCCAGGCCCATGGCACGGCCCTGCTCGCGCAAATTGGTGTATTGACCGCCGGGCATCTCGTGGTTGTAGACGTCGGAGGTGCCTGAGCGCATGTCAGCCTCGAACGGCACATAGGCACGGCGCACGCCTTCCCAGTAGTGCGACAGCGCCTGCATCGCTGCCAGATCGAGGCCGGGGTCACGCGCCGAACCTGCCAGCGCAGCAGCAATCGAGCCCAGATTGGGTTGCGAGGTCAGTCCGCTCATGGCGTCCAACGCACCATCGACCGCATCGCAACCGGCGTCAATCGCTGCCAGCACGGAGGCCGCCGAGATGCCGCTGGTGTCGTGCGTGTGGAAATGGATCGGCAGGCCGACTTCCTGCTTCAGCACGCGCACCAGTTCTGCTGCGGCACGCGGCTTGCAGACGCCGGCCATGTCCTTGATGCCCAGAATATGGGCACCGGCTTTTTCCAGTTGTTTGGCCAGACTGACGTAGTACTTGAGGTCGTACTTGCTGCGCCTGGCATCGAACAGGTCGCCGGTGTAACACAGAGCGCCTTCGCACAGGGCACCAGTCTCGATGACTGCGTCCATCGCCACTCGCATGTTGTCGACCCAGTTGAGCGAGTCAAACACGCGGAATACATCGACGCCATTTTTGGCCGCCTG
>CANNRR010000169.1 GCA_947508055.1 Burkholderiales bacterium | reverse complement strand
TCCGCATGAGTTCTCCGGCGGACAGCGCCAGCGCATTGCGATTGCGCGCTGCCTGACCATGAAGCCCGAGATCATCGTCTGTGATGAGAGCGTCAGCGCGCTGGATGTCAGCGTGCAGGCCACGGTGCTCAACCTGCTGCTGGACCTGCAGGAAGAGTTCGGCCTGACCTACGTCTTCATCAGCCACGACCTGGCCGTGGTGAAGTACATGGCCGATGACATCCTGGTGATGAACCAGGGTGAAATTGTGGAGCGTGGCAGCTCGGACGCTATCTACAACCACCCGCAGCACGCCTATACACGCCAACTTCTGGGCGCTATTCCCAAGGGGCTGGAAGGGCACGTTGTGCGAATGGTTTCCTAAGCTAAATCGGCCTCTAGGGCCCGTGGAATGTGCGTGAACAGCTATCAAATATGTAGCGATTCGATTCAGTCAGACGTCTTCACTCCTCCCCCGCAGGTTGCTTGTAGCGGGCGTAAGACCACAGGTATTGCCCTGGCGCACGGCGAATGAGGCGCTCCATGCCGGCATTGATCGCGGTGGCGGCGGCCTCGGGCGTCGCGCCGGCGTCTTTCAGTTCAGGGGCGTCAAGCGGCTCAAAGTGAATCACATAGCCGTGGCCGATCGGCAGTCGCTCACACCAGCACAGCAGCACCTGCGCGCCACTTTGCTGTGCCAGGCGCGGCAGCAGCGTCATGGTGTAGGCCGGCCGACCAAAAAATTTTGCCCAGACGCCCTGCCCCAATGGTGGAACCTGGTCCGGCAGGATGCCGGTGTAACCACCGCCGCGCAGCACGCGCATCAGGCTGCGCACGCCCGACACGCTAGTGGGCACTGTTTTGAGCCCTGGGCGGTTGCGTGAACTGGCCACCAGCGGTGCCAGCCAGGCTTTGCGTGCGGGCCGGTACAAGGCCACTAACGGGCCGTGCGTCGGACCATAGCGCTCGGCCAGTGCCTGGCCAATCATTTCCCAGCAGCCCAGGTGCGGCACCGCCAGGATGACGCCCTTGCCCGCATCCAATGCGGACTCGAAGTGCTCAAGTCCGTCCCATTGCAGCAGGTGCAGCACACCCTGGTTGGCGGGGCGAAGCCAAAGCCAGGGAAGCTCTGCCACCATGGTGCCGATGGCTGCGCGCGCCGGTCGGTATTGCGCCGGGCTGAAACCCGCCGCTTTTGCCTGCTCTTCAAACCGCTGGCGGTACGCGCCCGACAGCCGCCAGACCAGCCAGCCCAGCAGGGCACCCACGCGTTGCAGGAGGAACAGGGGCAAGCGGCCCAACAAGCGAAACAGACGAAGCATGAACATGGTTACATCGCCTTGAACAAGCCTGCGTAGCTGCGGCTGACCTCGAGCTTTTCCGTCAGTCCGCGCACGCTTACCAACTGGCGCCCGCGCTCATCGCGGCTGACCCCGGCAATCGCCTTGATGTTTACCAAGGTGGAGCGGTGGATTTGCCAGAACAGGGTCATGTCAATCTCTTCGACCAGTTCCTTGATGGGTTTGCGGATCAGTGCCTCCACCGTGGCGGTCTGGACGCGGGTGTACTTCTCGTCCGAGATGAAGAACAGCACGTCTTCCACCGGAATCATCTGAATGGCGTGGCGCACCGTGGCCTGTATCCACTGCAGCTTGGCGTTCGCCTGTGGGTTGAGTTGCCCCGCCAGGCGTTGCAACAACTGCTGCATTTCGGGGGTGTGCGCCGGCAGTGGCTTGTCCGCGCTCTCGGCATCCTCGGGCTTGTGATTGCCGCGCTCGGCCATGCGGCGGCGAATGCGCTGAACCGTGACCATCAAGCGCTCACGTTCGGCCGGTTTCAGCACGTAGTCCACCACGCCTTGTTCAAACGCCTGCACTGCGTACTGGTCATAGGCCGTGATGAAAACAATTTCGCAGCCGGGCCATCCCTGCGCGTCGTCGAAGGTGGGCAGTTGGGCAATCTGTCGCGCTGCATCGACCCCGGTGAGCCCAGGCATGCGAATGTCCAGAAAAACAATGTCCGGATGGTGCTGTTCGGTCAGCGCCACCGCCTCCGGGCCATTCTTGGCCTCGGCCACGATTTCAAGCTCGGGCCATACTTCTTTGAGACGGGCACGAAGCTGCTCGCGCATGAGGCGTTCATCGTCGGCAATCAGGGCGCGGGTCATGTGCAAACTCCATTCGCAAAAAATTCAGTCGTCGCCAGGTCGCCCCAAGACGGCGGCCCCCCTCGGGGGCAGCGCAGTACACGCAGTGACATGCGTGGGGGCAGATACAACTATCTATTGTGGCTGCACTTCTGGCGCGCGCACGACGTAGGGCACAGTAATGGTGGCGGTGGTCCCGCCGCCTGTTGTCTCAGTGATGGTCAGATTGGCCTTGCTGCCATACAGCAGGGCCAGGCGCTCGCGGATGTTGCTCAGGCCGATGCCGGTCCCTGACGTCTGTGCCTTGCCAAAGCCCAGCCCGGTGTCGGCTACGCTGACTGCCAGTTTGCCGTGCACAATTTCTGCGCTCACGGTCAAGGTGCCGCCTTCGGCTTTGGGCTCAAGGCCATGTTTGATGGCGTTTTCCACCAGGCTTTGCAGCATCATGGGCGGGAATTCGGCGGACAAGAGGCCATCACTGACGCGCAGTTGCGTTTGCAGACGCTCTTCCATGCGCACCTTCAGAATCTCAAGGTAGGGGCGAATGACGTCGATTTCACGCCCCAGGTCACGTGGGCTTTGCGCATTGGCTTCGCGCATGGTGGGCATGCTGGCGCGCAGCAGGGCAATCAGGTTTTTCTGCATGATGCTGGCGCGCGGCGGGTCAGTTTCGATCAGGTGGTCAATGCTGGCCAGCGTGTTGAATAAAAAGTGTGGTTCCACCTGTGCCTGCATGGCGGCCATGCGGGCCTCGACCACCTGGCGCTTCAATGACTCGGACTCGGCAACTTCAGTGGCCTGTGCGGCTTTGGCTTCGGCTTGAACCTTACCCTTGTAGGTAATCTTGATGATGATCGAGATCAGCAGGAACCACATGGTCATCGGCATCAGCGGGTCACCAAGCTTGTGCCGAATGATCCGTGGTTTGCGTGCTGCGGCATCTTCTTCCATTGCGTCCTGGGCCTCATTGCGGGCCTCTTCCAGCGCGTCCTTGATTTCTTGCTTGGCCTCATTGATGGCGTCCCGCACCGCTTGTGAATCCGAGCCGGGAGGTAGTTTGATGTGAACCCCCGGCAGATTGATGGATATACCGTCGCCCGTAGACACTTCTGCCGATGCTGTCGTGTTGCCGCTCGCTGGTGTTGACGCGCCCACAGCGGGAGCGGAGGGCGTATCGGGAGCCGAGGCGGCGGGTGTGGCGGTCGATGGCTTGGTGGTGATGTGCACCCCGTTTTCATCGATGGAGATGTTCACGCCATCGCCTTTGTCCTTGTCGATTTTCTTGTGTCGCTGCAACTCGCGTGGAGGCCGCGGCGGGGTTGGGGGCGAGGCCTCGGGCTCCAGAACCTCGTTATAGGTCCAGCTAAAGGGCGGAACATCGTGGATGATGCCCATGGACACAATCAAGGCCAACGCCAGAAGAAAAAAGCGCCGCCAGGTAATGCTGACCAGCCAGCCGGCATAGACGTGAAACACCTTGAGGAATCGCTCGGTAAGGCGGGTCCAGGCGCCAGTTCCGGTTTTGAGGGGTGTTGTGTTTTGCATGGTGCGTGCTCGGTGACGAATGGTATGGCCTTGACTGTACCCACCCAGGCCCGGCCAGCGCCAGCGCCATGTGATGCGCCGTGGCATGCGCAAGACAGACTGCACATCGGTCTGACAAGCTGCGGTCCTACAATCGCGGGCTTGCGCCGTACCCCCGCGCCAACACCCTTCCCAAAAGGAACTGCGATGACTGCTACGCCCTCTGTTTTTGCCCAACGCATTGCCAGTGCTCAGACCGTTTTGAAAGAGTTGGGGCTGGTGGCGTGCCTGGTGCCATCGAGCGACCCGCACCTGTCTGAGTACCTGCCCGCGCGTTGGCAGGGACGCGAATGGCTTTCGGGTTTTACCGGCTCCATGGGCACGCTGGCGCTCACACAAACCCGAGCGGCCCTGTTTGCCGACAGCCGTTACTGGGCGCAGGCCGAGGTCGAACTGGCGGGCAGCGGCATCGAATTGGTCAGGATCGAAACCGGAGCCTCCACCCAGCATGTGCAATGGCTGGCCAGCCAAGTGGCTGGCGGGCAAGCGGTGGGTGTCGACGGCGCTGTGCTGGGACTGGCTGCCGCACAGCAATTGCGTGACGCTCTCGCCAAAGTCGGCGCGACCTTGCGCACGAATACCGACGTGTTTGCCCACATCTGGCCCGACCGTGCCCCCATGCCCCAGGCCCTGGTGTATGAGCACGACCCGGTCTTTGTCGGCGCGCCGCGCAGTGCCCAACTGTCGCAGGTGCGTGACGCCATGACCCGCTTCGGTGCCAGCCACCATTTCATCTCGACGGTGGACGACATCGCCTGGCTGTTTAACCTGCGCGGCTCGGACGTCTCGTACAACCCCGTGTTTTTGGCCCATGCGCTGATCGACGCCACACGCGCGACGTTGTTTGTGGCCAATGGCAAAGTGCCAGTTGAGTTGGCTGAGCGGCTGAGGGCAGACGGCGTGCTGCTGCAGGACTACCCGCAGGCCGGCCCCGCCTTGGCCGCCCTGCCCGACAGTGCGGTGCTGCTGCTCGACCCACGCCGCGTGACCCTGGGCCTGCGTGAAAGTGCCGCCCCCGCGGTGAAGGTGGTAGAGGCAACCAACCCCAGCGTCTTTCTCAAAAGCCGAAAGAGCGATGCGCAAGCCGTCCATGTACGCGCCGCCATGGAGCAGGACGGCGCCGCCATGTGCGACTTTTACGCCTGGTTTGAAGCCGCGCAGGGCAAACAGCGCATTACCGAGCTCACCATCGACGAGCGCCTGACGGCAGAGCGCGCCAAGCGAGCCGGTTTTGTGGGCCTGTCCTTCAACACCATTGCCGGCTTCAACGCCAACGGCGCCATGCCGCACTACCGCGCCACGTTGGAAAGCCATGCCGTCATTGAAGGCAACGGGCTGCTGCTGATCGACTCCGGTGGCCAGTACCCCGGCGGTACCACCGACATCACCCGCGTCTGGCCCATCGGTACCCCCAGCGCGGCCCAGAAGCGCGATTACACCCTGGTGCTCAAGGGCACTATTGGCCTGTCCAGCGCCCACTTTCCACTGGGCACGCTGTCGCCCATGCTCGACGCCCTGGCGCGCGCACCCATGTGGGCGCACGGCATGGACTACGGACATGGAACCGGCCACGGAGTGGGCTACTTTCTGAACGTGCACGAAGGTCCGCAAAGCATTTCAAAAGCCATTCCCGACGTGAACATGGCCATGCAGCCCGGCATGATTACCTCGATCGAGCCGGGTCTGTACCGTAGCGGTCAGTGGGGCGTGCGCATTGAAAACCTGGTTCTCAATGTGGCCGCACCGACAGCCGAACCGTTTGGCGAGTTTCTGGAGTTCGAGACGCTGACCCTGTGCCCCATCGATACCCGTTGCATCCAGAAAGATCTGATGCGCACCGACGAGGTGGAGTGGCTTAACGCCTACCACGCCACCGTGCGTGCGCGCCTGAGCCCGCTGGTTAGCGCGGCGGGCCTGGCCTGGCTGGTGGCGCGCACCGAGGCGATTTGAGTAGCACGCAGTCGCAGTCGCAATCGGCAAGGAAATCGAATCATGAACGTACTTATTCTGGGCAGTGGCGTCATCGGTACCACCACCGCCTACTACCTCGCCCGTGCCGGTCATCAGGTCACGGTTGTTGACCGGCAGCCCGGCCCGGCCCTGGAGACCAGCTACGCCAACGCTGGCGAGGTGTCGCCCGGCTATTCGGCACCGTGGGCGGGACCAGGCGTTCCCATGAAAGCCGTGCAGTGGATGTTGATGCACCACAGCCCGCTGGTGATCTGGCCCATGTTGGACATGGCCATGTGGCGTTGGGGGGCGATGATGCTGCGCAACTGCACTGAGGCGCGCTACCGCATCAACAAGGGCCGAATGGTGCGCCTGGCCGAATACAGCCGCGACTGCCTGCTGGCCCTGCGCGCCGAGACCGGCATTGAGTACGATGCGCGAACGCAGGGCACGGTGCAACTGTTTCGGACTCAAAAGCAGCTTGATGGCATCGGCAAGGACGTCGACATACTCAAGGAGTACAAGGTGCCCTTTGAGGTGCTGGACCGCAACGGCTACTGCCAGTACGAGCCCGCGCTGGCCTTGGTCAAAGACAAGTTTGTGGGTGCCTTGCGCCTGCCGGGTGATGAAACCGGCGACTGTTTCAAGTTCACCCAGAACATCGCCAAAATGGCCGCAGAGCTGGGGGCTCAGTTTCGTTTCGACACGACGGTCGAAGCGCTTGAGCATGCGGGCGGCAAAGTCACCGGCGTGCGTACCGTTGCCGGCACACTCACGGCGGACGCTTATCTGGTGGCCATGGGAAGTTACTCGCCGCAACTGGTTCAACCCCTTGGCATTTCTCTGCCGGTTTATCCGGTCAAGGGCTACTCCATTACCGTGCCCATCACGAACGCAAAGTTTGCGCCGGAGTCCACCATCATGGACGAGACGCACAAGGTGGCTGTGACACGTCTGGGCGACCGCATTCGGGTTGGTGGAACCGCCGAGTTGGCAGGTTTCAGCCTCAAGCTGCGCGAAGCCCGCCGGTCAACGCTGAACCATGTTGTGACCGACCTGTTTCCTAAAGGGGGCGATGTGGAAAAGGCTGAGTTCTGGTGTGGACTGCGCCCCATGACGCCTGACGGAACCCCAATTGTCGGCGGCACACACATTCCCAATCTTTATTTGTCAACCGGGCACGGCACATTGGGTTGGACCATGGCGGCGGGGTCGGGGCGGGTCATGGCCGATCTGATGTCGGGGCGCAGCCCGGAAATCAGCCTCGACGGCTTGACGGTTGGCCGGTATCGGTAAACTCCAGCGCGCGTTGCGCATGGCTTAACTTGACTGGAGATACATTGACAGAAGAAGCTCAGACCCTGGCTGCTCTCTACCGCACCATGGTTCGCATTCGCGCATTCGAAAATGCGGCAGAACTGGCCAGCCAGGGCGGCGTTAGCGCCTACGGCAAGTCGGCAGATGGCAGCGCCAAGGTTCGCGGCCCGCTGCATCTTTCCACCGGGCAAGAGGCTGTTGCGGCGGGTGTGTGCGCCCATTTGCAACACCATGATTACCTTACCTCGACGCACCGGGGCCACGGGCATACCCTGGCCAAAGGGGCGGACGTGCAGCGCATGATGTGCGAGCTATTTGGCAAGGTCAATGGCACCAATGGCGGCAAGGGTGGATCCATGCACATTGCCGACTTTTCGGTCGGCATGATGGGTGCCAATGGGGTGGTGGCCGCCGGCCTGCCGATTGCCGTGGGCGCGGCCCACGCACAAAAACTGCAGCAACGCGGGGGCATCACGGCGTGCTTCTTCGGCGACGGCGCCATCAACCGGGGGCCATTTCTGGAGGCCCTCAACTGGGCAAGCGTCTACGCCTTGCCCGTGCTTTTCGTTTGCGAGGACAACCGCTGGAGCGCCACCACGGCAAGCGGCCCCATGACCGCAGGACTCGGTGCCTCCGCTCGCGCCGTCAGCATGGATATTGCCTCCGAGCAAGTGGA
>CANNRR010000168.1 GCA_947508055.1 Burkholderiales bacterium | reverse complement strand
GAGCACCTGGGCAAACCCGGCTACCTGGGCTCTCTGTCGCAAAACGTGGTGACCGTAGCCACGCTGTTGCAAGACAGCGGTTACCGCACCTACATCACGGGTAAATGGAACGTTGGCTCCGAGCCCCACAACCTGCCCAACCGCCGCGGGTTTGACCGCTCCATCATTCAGGGTGACACCAGTTCCGACAACTGGGTGCCCACCCAGCGCTACCTGCCACACTCCGCCACCGTGGAGTGGTTTGAAGACGGCAAGCCTGCCACCATGCCCGACGAGTACTACTCGTCGACCTACTTCGTCGACCGCATGCTGGGCTATCTGAAAGCCGATGCGGCAACAGGAACCAGCAAGCCATTCTTTGCCTACCTGGGATTTCAGGCCAACCATGTGCCGATTCAGGCGCCCAAAGCGTTTGTTGACAAATACCGGGGCAGATACAAGGATGGTTGGGACGCATTGCGCGAACAACGGCGCAAGAGCGCGGCTGCCTTGGGACTCATTCCCCAGGACACCCGGATGGTGCGCATGAGCACCACGGGAGACTGGAACGCATTGAGCGAAAAAGAAAAGCTGTACCAACAGCGGGAAATGGAAATTTACGCTGCCATGGCGGATGCCATGGACCATGAAGTCGGCCGACTGATTACCCACCTCAAGGCCAGCGGCGAGTACGACAACACCGTGTTTGTATTCCTCTCGGACAACGGCGCAGAGGGCAACGACTACAAAGACGCGCAGCCATGGCTGGTGACGCAGTACTCACAGGACATCGACCGCCTCGGCAGCAAGGGGGCCTATGGCATTCCGGGTCCGAGTTGGGCCAGTGCATCGGTGTCGCCACTGACGGGGTACAAGTTTTACGCGACCGAAGGCGGCATCCGCGTGCCCATGGTGATTGCGGGCGTTGCGGGCGGGCGCAGCAACCAGATTACGCAGGCGCTGACCCACGTCACCGACATCCCCCCCACTCTGCTGGAACTCGCAGCAGTGCCCTTGCCCGGAGCGCAATACCGTGGCCAGCCCATTGAAGCCATCACCGGAAAGAGCCTGGTCTCTCTGGTCAAAGGCGAAACACGCAGCGTGCGCAACGCGGATGAGCCGTTGGGCTACGAACTCTCTGGCAACAAGGCCCTGTTCCGGGGCGATCTTAAGCTCACCAAAAATGACCCGCCGGTGGGCGACGGGCTATGGCATTTGTATGACGTTCAAAAGGACCCGGGCGAGACGCACGACCTGCAGACCGAGATGGCGGAACGTTTTGCAACGATGCAGCAGGACTACCTGACCTATGAAAAAGGACATGGCGTACTGCCCATGCCCCCAGGGTATACGCCGGCTGGCGCCGTGCTGATCAATAGTATGTACAACTACTTGCTGCCAGCCTACGGGCCTGCGGGTCTGGTTTTGGTTGTGCTCCTTATCTCCATTGCTGCGCTATCAAAACGGAAGCGCGCTGCGCACTATTCATGAGGGCTAGCGGCTATTTTGATTCACCGTGGCCGGCTGAAGACGGCGGGCCGCAGCGATTGCAAACCGCTATTGCCGGGCGTGGCACTGCAGCTGGCTTGGCACTGCAAGCGGGTGAGCACCTGCAATGCGTCACGCGCAACACCTTGATGTCAACCATGACCGTACTGGGTGCGCCGGGCGAGGTCTACCTGATGCTGCACTCGGCCCTGCGCGCGCAAATCGGTCTGCCCACCACCGCCTGCGTGGAAAAAATCGACCCTATTAGTCTGAAGACCATCGCACGCTCACCGCGCCTGGCCGGTGGCCCGATGTGGCCCGGTGGCATGGCAGTGCATGCCAACGGCGACCTGTATCTGGTCTATGGCCGCCACCTGCACCGCCTGGACCGCGACTGCAGGCCACTGGCGCAGTTACAACTTCCCGTCAACGCAGCCTACAACTCGTTCGTCATTCTGGACAACGGCCTCATCGTCACGAAGAACCTGTCCGACACGGTGCCGGCGCGATTGACGGTGGTCAACCCGGATACCGTCACACGCGCTTGCAATGATGTGCACTGCCCCGAACCTTCGATTGCGCGCCTGAGCGCCATGGGCAACACGGTCTACGTGGTGGGAGTGCGCTCGATTTTTTGCTACCACTGGTCTGACGCAACAGCAGGCTTGGAGTTCGACACCACCTGGCGCTTTGACTACATCGGCGACAGCACACAGACTTATGGTTGGGATGTGGTGCTGGACGGACAACACGCCTGGTTCATGGACAACGGCAAGCATCGCTACCAGTTCCGGATGGTGGGCGCCGGGGTCAACCCCAGCCCCAACCGTCTGATTCGTGTGTCACTCTCCAATGCTGGTGACAACAACATACTGGAAATTTGCGGCGCCAAGGGTGGCAGCGTCACCAACCCGCCGGTCTATGACGTGCAGCGCCGCATTGTGGTGGCGTATGACTCGGCCAATCGCCATCTGCGGGCCTGGCGTTTTGACCTCACAACGCACGCACTCGAACCTTTGTGGCACAAACAGGGTTTTGGCTGCGCCAGCCACATGGTGCTGTACCAAGAAACGGGTGATCTGGTGACCAATGACTACCGCGATTTCGGTGAGGAAGTGGTGGTTTTGGATATTGAAACCGGAGCCGAGCGCGGCCGCGTGCGCACCGGTGGCGTCATGCAAGGCGTCGTATTTCCCAGCGTGGGCTGGGCCCGCGATGTGTACTGGAGTTCCATGGGACGCCTGGCTCGGGTATTTGTAAATTAACCAGAAGGAAACCGCAGCAATGACACGCAAGACACGATGGATTCTTGGCACGCTAATGGCTGCAGTGACGGCGACCCTGCTGGTATTGGCCTTTCAGCGACCTATTGCGACCGCTTTACTGGAGCAGATGGTCCACAAATATGTTGGCCTCAACATCATTCCAGACTTGCCGGACGGCCTGCACCTGGCGCTGTGCGGAACCGGCTCCCCATTCCCCGACCCGACCCGGGCGGGGCCATGCTCGGCCATCATTGCCGGCGAGCGACTGTTCATCATCGACACCGGTGAAGGCAGTGCCCGCAACCTGGGCTACATGGGCATTCCGGCTGCCAAAATTGAAGCCATCTTTTTGACGCATTTCCATTCGGATCACATTGATGGCATTGGCCCGTTCCTTCTGCAGCGCTGGGGTGTTGGAACCTTCCAGACCCCCACGCCGGTGTATGGACCGATTGGCGTCGAGCAGGTCGTGGACGGGTTTCGCGCCGCCTATGTGCTCGACTTCGGCTACCGCGTGGCACACCACACACCCAAAATCATGCCGCCCGGCGGCAGTGGCGGCAAAGGAATGCCCTTCACCTTGCCCCCAACTGGCCAGGGCGACCAGGTGGTGGTGTTAGACGACAAAGGCCTGAAGGTGACGGCGTTTCGCGTGGACCACGCCCCGATTGATCCGGCAGTGGGCTATCGCTTTGACTACAAAGGGCGCTCGATCGTGATCACCGGCGACACCAAGAAGACGCCGTCCGTGCAAGCGCTGGCCAAAGGCGTCGACATTCTGGTGCACGAGGCACTGCAACCCACGCTGGTAAAAATATTGGAAACCGAGTTTGCCAATAAAAACCAGAACAACATGTCGCAAGTTATGCGCGACATTCTGAATTACCACACCACGCCTGAAGAAGCAGCCGCCCAAGCCGCAGTCGCCGGGGCCAAGGAACTGGTGCTCAACCACATCGTTCCACCGCTGCCACTGCGCTTCGCCTACCCGGCGTTCCTGGGCGATGCGGCAAAGTTCTACGACAAAACCATTACGGTGGGGGAAGATGGCATGTTGTTCAGTCTGCCTGCGAATTCCACCACCATTGACCGTAAAAGGCTTTACTGACCATGCGCACACTCCAAGGCAAATCTGTTGTCATTACCGGGGCGGCCTCGGGCATTGGTGAAGCACTGGCGCATGCCAGCGCAGCACGCGGAGCACGCTTGCTTCTGGCTGATATCGATGCGCTCGGACTGGACCGAGTTGTATCGTCGTTGAAAGCCGTCGGCATTGAGTGCTCGGGTCTGGTAACGGACACCGGCAACGAGGCGGCTATTTACGCCCTTGCCCAAGAAGCGCAAGTGCGGCTTGGCGGCGCCGATGTGGTGATCAACAACGCCGGCGTAGGATTGTTGGCCCCAGTCGACAAACTACGCACCACGGATGCGCAGTGGCTCATGAACATCAACTTCTGGGGCGTGGTGCATGGTTGCCAGGCCTTCATCCCGCAATTGCGCCAGCGTCCAGATGCGGTGCTGGTCAACATCTCCAGCATCTTTGCCATGGTGTCGGTGCCGACGCAAAGCATTTACAACGCCAGCAAAGCGGCCGTGCGCGGATTCAGCGATGCCCTGCGCGAGGAGCTGCAGAGTTCCGGAATAGGCGTCCTGTGTGTACACCCCGGTGGGATCAAGACCAACATTGTCAACCGGGCACGCATCACCGATGTATCCATGGTGGCCGATACCGATCAAGAAATGCGGGACAACTTTGAAAGGCTGGCGCGCACGACGCCGCAACAGGCTGCCATGGTCATTATTCGGGCGATTGAGTCCCGCAAGAACCGGGTGCTGATCGGTGCGGATGCCACGTTCATGGACTTGGTGTTTCGCCTTTTTCCTTCGCACGCATCGCACTGGTTCAGCAATATGGGGCAGTGGATGCGTCACCGTGCAGCGGCCAAAGCCCGTACCACACAAAGCCGGGACAAGACCGTATGAAATCGCTCCCTGCAATTGACCCCGCACGCATCCTGCGGACCCCGGAAGAACGTTTCGCGGGCATCGCCGACTTCCCCTATATACCCAAATATGTAGAGGTCGGTGGCCTGCGCATTGCCTACATAGACGAAGGCCCGCGCGATGCCACTGTGGTGTTGCTGATGCATGGAGAGCCGACCTGGTCCTACTTGTACCGCAAGATGATTCCCGGCCTGCTGGCTGGCGGGCACCGCGTCATTGCACCCGACTTGGTGGGATTTGGCCGCTCCGACAAGCCGACCGCCAAGAAAGATTTTTCATATGCCAACCATGTGGCCTGGATGGTCGCCTGGATGCAGGCGGTGGATGTAAAAACCGCCACACTATTCTGCCAGGACTGGGGTTCGTTGATTGGACTGCGCATGGTGACCCACAGTCCCGAACGCTTTGACCGCGTGGTGCTGGCCAATGGTGGACTGCCCACGGGAGCCCAGGGCGTTACCCCTAGGGCTTTCAAGATTTGGCGCGCATTTGCCCGCTTCAGCCCCTGGTTTCCGATTGGAAAGATCGTCAACTCGGGCTGTGCTGTCAAGTTGAGCGAGCAGGAAATTGCCGCATACAACGCCCCGTTTCCATCCAGCAAGTACGAGGTGGCTGCTCGCCTATTTCCAACCTTTGTGCCGACTGAGCCGACCGACCCCGAGCGCGCGGCCAATGAGCAGGCGTGGGACGTTCTGAAGCAGTGGCACAAGCCATTTCTGACTCTTTTCAGCAGCCGTGACCCGGTCACACGCGGTGGCGACAAGGTATTCCTGAAACGGGTCCCTGGAGCTGCCAATCAGCCGCATGCCACTACGCGCGGGGCGGGGCACTTTTTGCAAGAAGACAAAGGCCCTGAACTGGCCCGCCAGATTGCCGAGTTCATTGCGGCGACGCCTGCCTCCCGCGAACCATAGAATGTCCCCCGCTTTGCCTCAAGCAGAAAAAAATCTTCACCCATGAACACCTATTTCAAAGCTAACCTCCTCGCGATCTACGCCTTGGCACTGGTCAGTTTATTCATCACATTGCCGTGGGGCAGTGGGCCGTATCTGCAACGAATATCGGTGGCCTTGTTTGCCGTCCATGCACTGGAAACGATCGTCGCGTTCAAGCATGTAAAGTCCTACAAAGGTCCCGTGCTACACAGCATCGGCCTTTCTTTGTTGTACGGGCTGCTACATTGGCTGCCGTTGGCCAAGGCTGCCAAGGCAAAAATCGGGAGTTGATAGATGCATAGCGGCCAGCGCGCCAGCCCGCTTCGACGCTTTGCAATCGGCACCGCGTTGTATTTCACTGCGGTGCTGCTGGGTTTGGGTTCAGCATGGTGGGTACTGAAAAAAGCACCATGGGTCATCCAAACCGTGCGCGTTGGTACCTGGGAGACCAGCCTGCTGGCAGGCAGCGCGAACGCTTCCATCTACACCCGGGGCGGCATTGCCGTCAACGCCCTGCTGGCTCTGGGCCGCGAAGAAACGATGTATTTTTTCGCCTATCAGGACGATGAAAAAAATAGGCTGCGATCCCATTGCAGCTACCATGTAGAAGGGGTGGCACCCAAGGCCAGGTGGTGGAGCGTCACGGCCTATGCCGACGACATGTATTTGTTTGATGCGCCCAACAAGCAGTACAGCCTGAATGGCACCACCGCACGCCTGGACACCAATGGCCGCTTTGCATTCACAACCGGCGAATACGAACAACCCGGAACCCACTGGCTTCCTACGCCCGGCAACCGTGGCATGTTATTGATTCTGCGCGTGTACAACCCCGAACCGGAACTCCAGGCGGCGCCCACGTCACTGACACCACCAACCATCAAGGTTTTGGGAGACTGCACATGAACGGCTTGTCAGACACCCAGCGTTTATGGCTCTATCGAATCTTGACATTAACCACGACTGCAATCCTGGTGCACATCGTAGCTGTGTGGGCCGCGCCAAGACTCATCATGCAGGTGGTGATGCACGGGCCCATGGCGCAATCGATGAATATGCAGAATCAGGCAGCGTTTGCGCCACCGGTGGCCCCAACCGCCCGCACCGTGGTCTTGCCCAGCCCGGACATGCTGTATTCGGCGTGTGTGTTTGACGTGACAGCAGGTCCGGTGCGCATTTCCGCCAACCCGAACCTGAATACGTACTGGTCCATCGCCCTCTATGCAGCCAACAGCGACAATTTCTTTGTTGTTAACGATCGAAAGGCAGACGGCAAACCGGTCGATGTATGGCTCATTTCGGAAGACGGAAATTCCATTGCGAAGACCATTCCCTCTGGAGCACAGGTCGTGGTGTCACCCTCCAAAACAGGTTTCCTGCTGATGCGCGTTTTGACCGGCGACTATGAGGTGGAAAAGTCTGTCGTTGAACCCGCCCGCCGCACTCTGGCCTGCACAGCCGCGTAGGGTGTTCCATTCATGACCATCATCAAGGCATTCATAGGTCGCAACATCGCACAGTTGATTACCAGCACGCGCATTCGGAGCTGGCGACGCTCAGCACATGCCATCCGAAGAAAAGCACTGGGAAGACGGGCCACGGTGCACTATTTCCATCAGCCAGATGACCCATACAGTCAGTTGCTGGCACGCGCCCTGCCAACACTGCTAGCGCAGTACGATATTTCCATCGTGTGGCACACCGTGCCTGCACCGGATGCCGCGGCAGCGCCCGACCTTGCGCGGTTGCGAGCCTGGTCGCAGCGCGATGCCGAACGCCTGGGGCTCGCGCTTTTGCAACTGCCTCCTTCGGAAGCCGCCCCGGCACACACAAAAGTCGTTTCGCCCTCCGAGTTACTAGAAGCTGCAGCGCTTCGCAAACACTTGGGGCATTACCTGGGCGCTACACTGTACTTTGAAGGTGAGTGGTATTGGGGTGTGGACCGGCTGCACTATCTGGAGGATCGTCTGAGAGAAGCCGGCCTGGG
>CANNRR010000167.1 GCA_947508055.1 Burkholderiales bacterium | reverse complement strand
CGTCCGTCCAGGTGGTACCGTTAAACGCGGTCAAGCCTTCAAACGTCACATCCTGACCAAGAAGACCACTAAAAATAAACGCCACTTGCGCGGCACCACTGCTGTTCATGAGACCAATATGGGTCACATGTCACAGATGTTGCCTGGCCGTGGTATTTAATTAACGACGAACAAGGAGTAATCACATGCCTCGCGTCAAACGTGGTGTAACGGCTCGCGCCCGCCACAAAAAAGTTTTAGCCCTTGCAAAAGGTTTCCGTGGTCGCCGCGGTAATGTCTTCCGAATTGCCAAAGAGGCAGTAATGAAGGCGGGGCAATATGCCTACCGTGACCGCCGTACCAAAAAACGTGTATTCCGTCAGTTGTGGATTGCCCGTATCAACGCGGCTGCGCGTCAGTGCGGCATGACTTACAGTCAGTTCGCCAACGGTCTGAAGAAAGCCAACATCGAGATTGACCGCAAAGTGTTGTCCGATATCGCTGTACATGACATGGCTGCGTTTGCAGGTATTGTGGAGCAAGTCAGGGCCAAACTGGCTGCTTGAGTTCGCCAGGGTTCGCTATTTATTCGATAGCGCTCCATGCAACAGAAACAAGGGCTAGAGCTTGGAAGAGCCCTAGCCCTTTTTCATGACTAGAGAATTTATGAATGAGTTGAACGTCGTCGTCGATAACGCCAGAACATCCTTTCAGCAGGCCGCTACCCCAGCAGAGTTGGAAAATGCCAAGGCCTTGTTCTTGGGCAAGTCGGGTCGCATTACGGAACTGATGAAGGGCATGGTAGCCCTCCCGGTTGAAGAAAAGAAGTCGCGCGGCGCCGCCATCAACCTTGCCAAGCAAGCGATTGAAGCGGCTTTGAATGATCGGCGACAAGCGCTGGCCGATGCTGAGTTGCAGGCTCAACTACAGGCAGAAGCACTCGACGTGACATTGCCAGGTCGCCAGCGCGGACAGGGTGGTTTGCATCCTGTTTCTCTTACGCTAGAGCGCATCGAGGCCATCTTTGGCTCTATGGGTTTTGATGTGGCACAAGGTCCCGAAATCGAAACTGACTGGTTTAACTTCACTGCATTGAATACGCCAGAGGATCATCCGGCGCGTTCAATGCATGACACCTTCTATGTCGAAGGTGGAGCTGCCAATGCGCCCAACCTGCTGCGCACCCATACCAGCCCAATGCAGATTCGCTATGCGGTTCAGCATGTCAAACAACACCGTGCCGCCCTTGGTTCAGGATGGACCGATGGTTCGCTGTTTTCGGGTTCCATGCCTGAGATTCGCGTTATCGCGCCGGGGCGCACTTATCGCGTTGACAGCGACGCCACCCATTCCCCGATGTTCCACCAGTGCGAGGGGTTGTGGGTGGGAGAAAACGTCAGCTTCAAAGATCTGAAGTTTGTATTCACCGATTTTTGCCGCACTTTTTTTGAGTCTGATGACTTGGTGCTGCGGTTTCGCCCCAGTTTCTTTCCGTTTACTGAACCGAGTGCCGAGATAGACATTCAGTTCCAGAGTGGTCCGTTGACTGGTCGCTGGCTGGAAGTTGCGGGTTCGGGCCAGGTGCATCCCAATGTCGTGCGCAATATGGGGCTGGATCCCGAGAAATACATGGGCTTTGCCTTTGGTATGGGGCCGGATCGGTTGGCCATGCTGCGCTATGGCGTGAATGACCTGCGTCTGTTTTTTGATGGCGACATCCGCTTTCTGTCGCAGTTTGTATGAAATATTGCGGAATCCGACACTGCCCCTGGTGAGCTAGTGTCCCCCAACTGACTTAAGAGACTATGCAATTCCCTGAATCCTGGCTGCGCGAGTTCTGCAATCCGCCCCTAACCACCGCGCAACTTGCCGAGGTGCTCACCATGGCCGGCCTTGAGGTTGAAGAACTCAAACCCGTGGCGCCGCCGTTTAGCGGCATTGTGGTGGGTGAAATCAAGGAGGCCGTTGCGCATCCGAACGCTGATCGCCTGCGCGTATGCAAAGTGGATGTGGGTCAAACGACTTGGCTTGACATTGTGTGCGGAGCACCCAACGCCCGCATTGGCATCAAGGTGCCGGTGGCCTTGGTTGGTGCGGAGTTGCCTCCCGGTGACGATGGAAAGTCATTTTTGATCAAGGTGGGCAAATTACGGGGCGTCGAGAGCCAGGGGATGCTGTGCTCGGCTCGTGAGCTGAAGATTTCGCAAGACCACGGTGGCTTGCTGGAGTTGGCCGGCAGCGCCGTGCTGGGCCAGGATATCCGGGTGCATCTAAATCTGGACGACACGCTGTTTACGCTCAAACTAACGCCTAATTTGGCGCATTGCCTCAGCGTGTATGGCGTGGCGCGAGAAGTGGCAGCACTGACTGGCGCACCCCTGAATTCTCCATGCTTCATCGCAACCCGGGTCGGCTGCCAAGACAGCTTGCCAGTGAAAGTTAGTGCCCCAGACCTTTGCGGGCGTTTTTCCGGCCGGATTGTGCGTCACGTCAACCCGCGCGCCGGCACGCCCTCCTGGATGGTGGAGCGACTAGCGCGCTGTGGCCAACGCAGCGTCACGGCACTGGTGGATATCTCGAACTACGTGATGTTTGAGTTCGGTCGTCCGTCCCATATCTTTGACCTGGACAAGATTCATGGTGACCTTGATGTTCGCTGGGGCCAGCCAGGTGAACAACTCAAGTTGCTCAACGGCAATATGGTGACGCTAGATGACAAGGTTGGCGTGATTGCAGACGAACATCAAGTCGAGTCGCTCGCCGGTATCATGGGCGGTGACGCCACGGCAGTGTCTGACGAAACGCAGAACGTGTATGTTGAAGCTGCCTTTTGGTGGCCCAAGGCTATTGCCGGCCGGTCGCGCAGATTCAATTTTTCCACCGACGCGGGCCACCGCTTTGAGCGTGGCGTAGATCCGAACCAGACCGTCGAACACATTGAACGCATCACACAACTGATCATTGAAATCTGCGGCACGCCGGCCACGGCATGTGGCCCGATTGACGATTTGCAGACCAATATGCCGATTGCCGCTGCGGTCAACCTGCGCGTGGCCCGTGCTGCCAAGGTAATTGGCATGCCGATCACGCAAGTGCAGTGCGTTGATGCGCTGACCCGCCTAGGACTGCCTCTCACGCAAGGCGATGGCATCGTGACTGTGCTGCCTCCATCTTATCGTTTTGATCTGCAAATCGAAGAAGACTTGATTGAAGAGGTCGCGCGCATGGTGGGCTACAACAACTTGCCGCAGACGCCGCCTCTGGCACCTATTACTGCCAGGATCCACAATGAATCGCAGCGCAGTCCTTTCGCGGTGCGGCGCACTATCGCAGCGCTTGACTATCAGGAGACTATCAATTTCAGCTTCGTTGAAGAGCGCTGGGAGCATGAGCTAAGTGGTAACCAGACGCCGATCAAACTTCTAAATCCAATTGCCAGCCAAATGAGCGTCATGCGGTCGTCCTTGTTGGGTTCATTGCTGCAGGTATTGAAGTTCAATCTTGATCGCAAAGCTCAACGAGTACGCATATTTGAAGTGGGCCGCGTCTTTCTGCGTGACACCTCCATCAAGGACACCGACTCTACGGTCAAGGGGTTTCATCAACCCATGCGTGTCGCGGGCATGGTGTGCGGCAGTGCCGATCGTCTGCAATGGGGGAGCAAGGAGCAGGGCGCCGATTTTTTTGACGTCAAAGGTGATGTGCAAGCCCTGCTGGCACCGCGCAAACCGATTTTTTTCCCGGCTGAGCATCCGGCGATGCACCCGGGACGCTGCGCCTGCATCTCGCTGGATGGGGTCAACGTGGGTTTTGTCGGTGAGTTGCATCCTAGATGGCGGCAAGCCTACGAGTTGGCACACGCGCCTGTCATGTTTGAAATCGAGCTTGATGCGGTTTTGCAGCGCGAGGTGCCCGTTTTCAACGCGGTGGCCAAACTCCATGCAGTGGAGCGCGACATCGCCGTCATGGTGAACGAAAGGGTATCCCATGCGGCCCTGATGAACGCAATTTGGACAGCGCCAACGGCTGGTTTTCTGCGCGACGCACTGCTATTTGACGTCTATCGACCAAAACCAGGCAAAGACCCGGACGGCGCGAGCGTCGAAAGCCATGAGAAGAGTATGGCAGTGCGTCTAACGCTCAATAGTGATGAGGCAACCCTCACTGAAGAGCAGATTGATGCTGCTGTGCAAGCGGTCGTGAGTTCCCTGGTAAGCATATTAGGTGCCCGTCAGCGTACCTGAGCGATTACCATCAGAATCAACAAGAAACGAGTATTGAATGGATATTTCCGTTGAGAGTCTGGAAACCCCCGCATTGACCAAAGCGCAGTTGGCAGAACTGCTGTTTGAGCAGATCGGTTTGAACAAGCGCGAATCCAAGGACATGATTGACGCCTTTTTTGACTTGATCGCCGATAGCTTGGTTGAGGGCACTGATGTCAAGATTTCCGGCTTCGGCAACTTCCAGATTCGTACCAAGGCTCCTCGCCCGGGACGCAACCCCCGAACTGGCGAGGCGATACCCATCCAAGCCCGCCGCGTCGTGACCTTTCATGCCAGCCACAAACTCAAAGAACAAATTCAGGATGACGGCGGCCGCACACCGCCAGTTCTGTAGGGGCTGTTGTCGAGTATTTGACGTTCTTGCGTGAAAGACGCTTTACATACCGTGGCAACTTAGAGTAATCTCGAAGCTTTCTCTTGTACAACATTGATTTCAATGGAGAAAGCTCTTCCTCTCATTCCCGCCAAGCGCTATTTCACTATTGGTGAAGTCGGCGATTTATGTGGCGTCAAACCTCACGTGCTACGCTATTGGGAGCAGGAGTTCACGCAGCTACGCCCAATGAAGCGGCGTGGTAACCGTCGTTACTATCAACATCACGAGGTATTGATGATCCGCCGAATACGCGATCTACTGTACGATCAAGGTTTCACCATCAGTGGCGCACGCAACAAAATGCAGGAGTTGCTGCAGGCTGAGCGCGATAAGAAACGCAGCGGTGAGGTCGCTTTGGATGGCGTAGAAGTAATTGAGGTCGCTAATTCTGATGTAGACACCCTGGAAGATGATGTGCCAGAAGCGTCGACCACGGGTATCGCAGATCGTTTGTTTTTCCTGCGACGAGAACTGTTTGAAATACGTGACCTTCTATCTCTCGCCCACTGAGATTGCGGTGTTCTGCCGGCTATAATAAATGGCTAGATCGGTGTGTGGCGCAGCCTGGTAGCGCACTTGCATGGGGTGCAAGGGGTCGAAGGTTCGAATCCTTTCACACCGACCATATGAATCAAGGACTTAGCGTCGAAAGACACTAAGTCCTTTCTTCTTGGTGGCTCCAGAAACGTCCATTGTCCCAACCGTTGTCCCAACCGCGAGAAAAGCTGGGGATGGCGTAGCGGCATCCATTTGCTACTCTTTTGATAGCTGCTTGCGCACGTTCTACGAGGGCTAGCGGCCTATTTGGCATATAAAAAGTGCTGCGCAAGGGTTTGATCAGCTACCGCGAAGGCGGCAGGCATTGACGGCCCTTCGGCGCTCGATGTGTGTCAGTGGCTTCCACCAGCGCGGTCATGCCGGGAGCGCTGCCTGCTGAACTGCGCAGCGCGCTGGTGGCAGCGCACCCAACATCACCGCTTTGCTATTGCGTGAGTCTGTAGCTTTGGTCAGTGGCCAATGCGGAGTACCGCAATGGCCAGGCACCACGAAGCTGTCGCGTGGCGTTGGCGAACAGCGCGGTCATGCTGGACGGCCTGTTTTTTGATTGAACGGCGCTGCGCGCTGTGGGCCAGTCCACCCAGCATCACCGCTTTCGGTTTGCCAGCGCTGTAGTGTCAGTCAGTGCGCGCGGCGCTGGTGCGCCCCGCACAGGTGCCGGGGAGGTACATCGCCAGTGCTTCGCAAGTGTTGGTCAGTGCGCTGGTGCGCAGATATGGCCTCGGCTCGCTGGCGCATCGTGCTGGATCAGCCGTCGCCTGCGGCTCGGCCTGGATGCCTTGGTGTGCGTGGCAGTTGTGGCACACGCCCGCTACGGCCACCCGCTTCGCTTTTACATAACGCCGCATTGCCCTCAGTGCCCGCCAGTCGCTGCGCTAAAGCTCCGCTTGGTGCCGGTCACCGCTTCGCGCCCTTCGGGTGAAGGCAACAGGCGTTATGCAAAGTGGCCTTCGCTGGAGTCGGTCGCACAGCCGTCGGCGCTTCCCGGTCGTTGGCACGCCCTACGCGCCGCCGTCTGCGCGTCCTTGTGGTTGTCGTGGCACCGTGGCATTGGTCAGGCGCTGCGCGCTGTGTGCTTGGTCAGTGGCCTGCGGCCAGTTGTGTGGTGTGTGCCCCCGCCCACCCTTGTGCTTCGCCGCTACGCGGCATCAGCCCTGCGCGCTGGTCTGCCCGTCCGCCCCCCGTGGGGGCTCCCTCAGCCCGCGCGCCTCTGTTATTGGGTTTTGCTACAGGTTTGGTAGCTTGTAACGCACGCAATACGGGGGCTACCGGCCGAAACGGCCTGTAAGCCAGCGTGACCGCTGGCTTACTTTCGTTCCAGCTAATTCAGCAGCGGCTTGTTTTCCAAACTCTTGATACTTGGGTTTGACAGCAACGATGTGAGCTGACTTCTAGCCAAAGTGTTCAACATCACAAGCCTATCGCTCTGGCTCATCTGTTGCTGGATAAGCAAAGCGTTCTGGCTTTCCAGGCTGGACATCACAACCAGTTGTTCCATGGTCGCGTTGTCCCGAATGTTGCCCTCAGCCTCAGGGTTGGCAGTGCGCCATTCCTTGGCGGTCATCCCAAACAGCGCTTTGTTCAAAATGTCTGCCTCGTTGGCATACACAAATCCAATTTGCGCGCCAGTGAGTTGGGCCGGGATCAAATGTTCTTTGACGGCGTCCGTATGAACCCTGTACTGCACTTTTGCCAGCGAGCGGCGGATGCTCCACTCAATCCCGCCGGAAAGCGCCTCTTGCTCTTTGAAACGCTGGAATTCCTTGATCAGGTACAGCTTGAACTCAGGGCTCAACCAGGAACCGAATTCAAAGGCAATGTCTTTGTGGGCGAAGGTGCCACCATAGCGCCCGGCACGCGCAAGCAGGCCAATTCCCTTGGTCCGCTCTGTCCACTGCTTGGCTGACATCACAAACCGGTTCAAACCGGCTTCGTTTTTAATTAGGTGGAATTCCACCAGATTAAAACCAGGGTTGTTCAATTGCTCCCAAACACCCAAGAAATCGACAGTGTTCTTGTTTTGCAACCAATTTTTGATGAGCTGATCTGCACCGTTGAAACTTTTGGTCATGTCGGTAAGGCTGATGTAGTCCTCATCGTCCTTTGATGTGAGGTTTACCTCAACGCCCTTAACCGTCAAACTTTTATTTGTGACCATGATTTCTCCGAATGGGTGCCAATTTTCGCACGTCAGATATACCACGACGCTCCAGCAACAACCCAGACCGACCACATGCTGCAAGTCGATGACTAATTCGGGTGGGGGCAATTTGGAAGGATGGCCGCCAGCTTTTGCAGCAGTGGGGGCAATGGTGGGGGCAATTTGACAAACTAGAGCCAGAAAGAAGAAAGGACTTAGAGCATTTCTACTCTAAGTCCTTGATTCATATGGTCGGTGTGAAAGGATTCGAACCTTCGACCCCTTGCACCCCATGCTACCCCTTGTACTTCCAGCAAGGTTCAGGTAAATCTCAGAAATTGAAATTACTCTATACAAATCAAAAAGTTACAGACTTGTAGCATTTTGTT
>CANNRR010000166.1 GCA_947508055.1 Burkholderiales bacterium | reverse complement strand
CGCTTGTGCTGCTCCCCCCACTCAGGTGAAAACGGCTCCAGTAGGTCTTTCATTGTCAGATGTGCAGGATGCTTGCCATCCAGGATGGCCTGCACGATGGTCGGGGACAAGAAGGCTGTTCGCGTTACGCGGCTCACGTATGACGGGTTGATCTTCTCGGCTTCTGACAGGTCTTCAATGGTGTTGTAGACGCCTTCAGACAGCAGCCGGTGCCAGCGAAGCCCACGTGCGATGACTTTGACCATAGTGTTGTCAACGATCACCTCCTTGCGCTCAATCGCCCTGGTGCCATCAGGCAGAACCATCACCGTCTTTCCACCCCGGATGCGGAACTTCATCGGAACGTCGGTCTTGTGGCCAAGCATAAGCGGTTCGTTCATGCTGCTTCCTTTTCAGGTGCAATCAAGGTATCGCGTAGCAACTGGTTCATCCCAAGAGCCTTCCACTTTATGGTGATTCCATCAAGGCGCACCGTTATTCGCTCGACCAAGGTGCGCACAATGCTTGCCTGCTCCGCAGGAAAGAGCTGATCCCAAACGGGGTCTATTGCTTGCAAAGTCCGGATGGCATCTGCCTCGCCGATTTTTGGACGCAAGGCACAGACCTCGCGAACAGCGTGGGCCAGTACCTCGGGTGCTCTCAGGACATGGCGCATCCTCTCAACAACGACCGTTTCGATCTCTCCGGCCGGAATTCGTTGGATTTCACAACCCGTCTTGCCCAATTTAATCGAGTCAGTGTTGACGTAATACCGGTAGAACTTGAGTCCCTTGTGCGTGTAGGCCGGCGTAAACGCCCGGTTCTGCTCCGAAAACAGCAGGCCCCGCAGCAGTGATGGTGCTCTGCTGGCGCGATCCGCACGTGGCCCCTTTTGCTTTCGGTCGCCGTTTTGCAAGTGCTCCTGCACCTGGTCCCAGAGTTCCTGGCTGATGATGCCCTGGTGCTCACCAGGGTAGTGTTGCCCCTTGTAGGCTGCAATGCCGATGTAGACCGCATTCTTGAAAATCTTGTAGACGTAGCCCTTGTCGATCAGTTTGCCCTTGCGCTCGACGCCCTTGGCGGTAGTCCAGCACTTGGACGTTACGCCCCTGGCGCGCAGGTCCCGGACCAGGGTGGCCATGGACGGCACCGCCGCAAACCGCGAAAACATCTCCCTGACCACCTGCGTCTCAGAGGGATTGGAAGTGAGTTTGCGCTCAACAACATCGTAGCCCAGCGGGGGCATGCCACCCATCCAGATGCCTCTCTGGCGGGATGCGGCGATCTTGTCGCGTACCCGCTCGCCCGACAGTTCCCTCTCGAACTGAGCAAACGACAGCAAGATGTTGAGCGTCAGTCGCCCCATGGAGGTGGTGGTGTTGAATGCCTGCGTGACCGAAACAAAGGTTACTTTGTGCTTGTCAAACAGGTCCACCAGCTTGGCAAAGTCCGCCAGCGAGCGTGAAAGGCGGTCAATTTTGTAGACCACGATGGTGTCGACCAACCCGCGACGCACATCGTCAAGCAAGCGTTTCAGGCCGGGGCGGTCCATGTTGCCACCCGAGAAGCCACCGTCGTCGTAGCGTTCACCCAGCATCACCCAGCCTTCTGACTTCTGGCTAGCGATGTAGTTGTCACAGGCGTCCCGTTGGGCATCGAGCGAGTTGAAATTCTGATCCAACCCTTCCTCGGTGGACTTGCGGGTATACACCGCGCAACAGAGTTTGCGGGGCGTATTCATCACAGCCCCCGGCCCGAGGAAAAGCCAAAAAATGTCCACCCGTTGCGATTGGTGCCGGTGATGGTGCGCGCGATGCTTGAGAGTGATTTGTAGCGCTGGCCAGCATATTCAAAATAGTCCAGCCCGACAACAACTTCGCAGTCAGAGCCCTCCCAGTTGCGGATAAGGCGCGTGCCCGTAACGGGCCTGCCATCGATGCGACGGCTGCGAACGGCCTGCTTGCCACCATCAAGTTGCTCGCCAAGTCGCTCCAGGCGTTTGATGGTGTCGCGCTTCAAACCGCCCAACGCCAACTCCTGAATGCGGTAGGCCAGGCGGCTTTCCAGGAAGCGACGATTGAACAGGGGTGGCTCCTGCTGGAACAGATCGCGCCACATTTGTTTGAGATCAGCGAAATCGGCAGTTCTCAGGGCTGCAACACGTGCAACGATTGAGTCAGTCACGGGGTTTTCTCCTTGGTTGTCAAAACATCCGTACTAACGCGCTCTTCGGTCAATTTATCAAGTAGATCTTGACCTTCAATGAGGCGGATTACGCCCAGTGCCAAGATGGTGCCGACGATGGCCATGGGAGTGGGCTCGGGCGGCGGGGTGTAGGTAGAGGTGCGGGTGGCGGTCATGTAGGTTCATACCGCCGCCGGTGGGGGGTTTTCTCAGAGGGCGGCGCTTTTGCCCACAAACGCGCGGCATTGAGCTGTTTTAGGGGTGATGTGATGGCGCATTAGGGCGATCCGACTGAATCCTGTGCCCGCCCGGGTCGGGCACAGGATAACTAAGGAGCACAGAATCACATGATCACTGAGTACTTTGAGCACAGCAAAATTCTTGTAAGCCATTGATTTATATGGAATACACGTGTTTTTACGCCATTTTTTGCCGCATCTAATGGCATTCTGATGTGTCGAAAATAGTCAACTCAACATATGAGTTACCTATATTAGACGAGTACTTGGCGCCAAAAGCGTTGCTTTAATCATAGCGAGTTTGACCATTCGGATCTAGAATTTTGGCACTGAAATCGAAAACCCAAAGGAAAACCAAATGTCCGCTGCATCAACCGCCAAAAAGATATCCAAGGGCCAAGAGAAGGCCAAAGCGCTGCGCGACAGCTGCTGGCCAGACCTGGACGATGAAAAGCTCTGGAACCGAAAACTGGTCAAGGGCTTCACCACCATCCCCCGCACGATGCCCTTGATCATGAACATCATCGACTCGCTGACCAAGAACAAACCGGCAGGCATGGTCTATTTCGTCTTGTGGTGCCGCACTTTTGACGAATCACTCCTGGCCATCGACAACCCGATGACCCTGGCGTTTGAGTCCGGGTTTACCGGCGAGAGGGCACTGAGCACGTGGAAAGACCGCATGCGCTCCTTGGTTGAACTGGGCTTCATTGATGCAAAGGAAGGCCCCACAGGCGCGCACCACTATGTGTTGCTCTTCAACCCACACAAGGTGGTGTGGAACCTGAAGGATCGCATTCAGGAGGGCATGTTTAGGGAACTGCAGACCCGTGCCATCGCTATTGGCGCAAGCGACATGGAACCCGCAAAGCCCATCGAAGAATGATCAAGTTACTTGAGTCGGCAGGTATTTGCGGCAGCCATTTGTCCGCCACCTCCGGCTCAAACGAAGGCCACAAGGTCTGCCAATTCAAACGCAACGCCACCACAGACACATAAATGAAAAGAGAAAAATATGAAAAAAACATGGGAAAACGACAGTTGTGAAGCAGTCCAGTCCTACTTCACGGTGTACCGCGTGCCGGTTGCCGCAGCGTTGTGGTGTGGCATCGAGCCCGGAGAAGTGGAAGAACACCTGGCGTTGTCCACGGAAGTCGCAAGGGGCGTTCTGAAGCACCCTTACATCAACTGTCTTGAGCCCAGGTGCCGGGCGATTCACGACGCGATCGTGACGGGGCTTCTGCCGTGTAGCAGGGAGAACGGGAAAGTCGTGCCGACCGAAGAACACGTTGCCGCAGAGCGACGTCACATTTCCCGGCAACACCTTAAGGACTGGATTGCGGCTCAATTCCCGTCTGACAAGCCCGCATTCTTGTTCGACGACATCGAGCGCAACACCCATACAGCCATAAATAAAGATGCCTTTCAGGCATTGCAGGCCGAACGCGATGGATTACGGGCGCGACTTGAAAAGGCGGCGGATGAGTACCGCAAGCTGAGAACCGAGCGTGATGCTCTGGTGACTGCGAACCAAAAGCTGGCTGAACAGCTTAAACCTAGCAAGGACGTTGGACTCAGAGCCGAGACCACCTACCTGAACATCATCGGCGGGTTGGTGGCTTTATTCCTGATGAAGTCCCCCGCAGGAAAGCCACATTCTGTTTTCGGCAGTCAATCTGCCTTGATCGATCAGCTGATGGCCAATTTCAAGAAGCCCGGAATTACAGAACGGACGCTGCAAGAAAAATTTGCAGCTGCCAAAAAGAGCCTGGACCAGTAACCCAAATACATACCCTGCTACCGCAGTTGCGGTCGCAGTTCCCGCAGTTGCGGTGATTTCATGAAGTAACCCCGGTCCAATGGCTTCATGTACACGAAAACGAAAAAGGAAATGACATGTTGCCAAGCGATGACGGACAGAACAATACTTCAAGCGCGAAAGCTGTGCGCAATCCCCGCTTCACCCGTGATGCGGCCAACGACCCGTACTTCCGCGCTGCTATCAATGCAGCCAAGACCCGCACATACAGAGCAGCGGTTTCTGCTCGGCTGAGCACCTCGGAGCGGGAAGACCTCTATCAGGAAATCTTGCTTGACCTTCTGGAGCGTGAAGCTCAATTTAATCCCGAGAAGGGCAGCCCCGGGACGTTTACCGGATTTGTGTCAGAGCACCGCACCGCCGAATTTCTCAAGGCCCGTAAGACAGACAAAGAGCGCCTGACCTTTGCCTCGGGTGAAGACGTTGACACGCTGGAGATCGTCAACATAAGCCGAGCACGACAGGGTATGGACCAGACGCAGGACGCGGCCAATGACGACGATGTCACGTCGATCGGTTCAAGCGAAGCCCATTACAGATCGCAATGGTTTGATGGTGACGACGATCTCTTTTCAAACTCAAACACGCTCCATGACCTTGAGACAGCGCTGGCGCACATGAGCGAGGAACAGGCTGAACTTTTCAGCTTGCTTGCCTCTCACCAGGACCTTCCGATGGCATCCAAAGCCTGCGGCATGTCCACCGCCACCTTTTACCGCCGCGTCGCCGAACTGCAAATGCACCTTCGCATGTTCGGTATCAGGACTGCCGCCTGACCGATCGCGGGGTGGCTGAGAAAAACAGTCACCTCGCTCAGTAAAAACCTTTAACACCTGCAAACTCCGCGCCCGCTTGGGCAGCGGTGGTAGGCCAACTCACGCCCGGAGATTTGATGATTTACAAAAACGACCTGATTGAAACCTCACGCAGCCACCTGGGTCTGGGTGTTGATATTGGCCGCGCAGCGCTGCAGCCTGTTTACGTTCCGATTGAAAAACTGTCCGAGACCAACTTGTGTGACTGGGTCGCCAGCGCATTGGTCGGCCATTGCATTCAGTACCACGAGGGTCTGCTGCTGCGTGACCGCTCAGAGACAAACAGCGACCTGGCAACCAACGACCGCGCCCGTATCCACTCCGTCGCCCGCCGCGCCTGGATCGCATGTGAGCTTGGCCTTGTGCATCTGTTTAGCCAAAAGGTGGGCGAGGACCACTACCGCTACCTGGCCATGCGTTCCAGCTCCCCACTCAAGCCACCCGAAATCCGTACCCATCTGCGCATTGCGCAGATGGCTCCAAGCAACCGCAAAACCCACTGAAAGAAAGAAACCTCATGATTCCCGAACCCGACGTGCTGGATGAACTAGGCCAGCTTTACGTGACTGAGCTCGACAAGCTCCCGCTCACCGATCTCAATCGCATGATCAAACAAGTCACTGCGACCAAGGACACCGCCGTTCTTTATATTGGTGCGCTACAGACCGCGTTGCACAACCGCCTGGGTGAGCAGGCTCAGCACCTGCGCCAAGAGGCGGGCAAATCCACCGGCAAGGTGAGCTTTGAGGTTGATGGCTTTCTTGTTTCAGCCGATCTTCCGAAACGCCCTGAGTACGACCAGATGAAGTTGAAGGACGCAGTCGAAGCCTTGCGCAAGTGGGGGGAGAACCCCGACGACTACGTCGGCATCGAAATCAAGGTCTCCGAGACCAAATACAACGCCTGGCCCCCCGCAGTTCGACACCTGTTTGAGCCGGCGCGCACGCTCAAAGTCGGCAAGCCCAGCTACAAGCTTGAACAGATTAAGGCGGGAACCATTGCGGACGCGGCCAACGACAACAGCTTCGGTGAGGTGGCGTGATGGCAATGTCCCTGAATCAACTCACCCGCGCCATTGCGCCCAAACCGCCGCGCATCCTGATCCATGGTGTTTCCGGTGTCGGAAAGACCACTTTCGCCGCCGAGGCCAACCAGCCGGTTTTCGTGCAGACAGAAGACGGCCTGGGAACACTCCCTTCTTCGCACTTTCCACTGGCGCGCACCTATGAGGACGTGATTGATGCACTGGCAGCGCTGTACACCGAGCCCCACGATTTCAAGACCGTGGTGATCGACAGCGTTGATTGGCTTGAGCCCCTGGTCTGGGGCAAGGCCTGCCGTGATAACGGTTGGGCATCCATCGAAGATGCCGGTTACGGAAAAGGCTACGTCGCCGCCCTGAATCTGTGGCGTCAGTACATCGACGGGCTGAACGCCTTGCGCGATGACCGCGGCATGACGGTGGTGCAGATCGCCCACACCGACATCAAACGCTTCGACAGCCCAGAGCACGACCCCTACGACCGCTATGTGATCAAGCTGCACACGCGCGCTGCTGCGCTGCTGCAAGAGCACTCTGATGTCGTGCTGTTTGCTAACTACCGCATCAGCACCGTCAAGGCCGATGTCGGCTTCAACAAGAAGGTCAACCGCGCCATGGGCTCGGGCGAGCGCGTCATCCACACAGCCGAGCGCCCGGCCTTCCTCGCCAAGAACCGCTACGGCCTGCCGGAGACCCTTTCATTGGACTGGTCGACCTTCGCCCAAGCCATGCCACCGGCGATCCAGTCCCTGCTCGCCGCGCCGCAATCCGTTACCGCCACCCCAACCCCAACCTGAAACTGAAAAAGGAGTAAATCACCATGGCTTCATTTGGACAGACCTTTGATGCATCCGCCGTCGAACCCAGCAATTACGACGTTCTGCCGCCGGGCAAGTACCTCGCACAAATCATCGCCAGCGAGATGCGTGCCACCAAGGATGGGAACGGCCAGTACCTGTACTTGGAACTCGACATTCTTGACAGCCAGCACGCCGGTCGCAAACTGTTTGACCGTCTGAACCTGGTCAACGCCAATCCGGATGCGGTCCAGATGGCGCAGCGCACCCTGTCTTCCATATGCCGCGCGGTTGGCAAGTTGCAGGTCAGCAACTCTGAGCAGTTGCACTTGATCCCGCTGATAGCCGATGTGCGGGTGCGCCCCCCGAAGGGCATGTACGGCGAGAGCAATTCCGTTCGTTATCTCCCACGCACGCCGGCGGCCGCCAACGCCGCCTCATTTGCACCGGCGCCGCCGACTGCACAGGCGCCAGCAGCACACCCGGGCGTTGTCGGGCAAGCCCCGACGCACCCAGCCAACGGCCTGCCCTGGAAGCGCCAAGCCTGAAGGACGGCACATGCCCGAGCATTTCAATCTGCAGGAGGCGGTTTGTCTGCTGGACTCAGCGTATGGTTGTCGTGAACGCATGGCATCGCTGCAAGGCGAGATCGCCTCCATCCGCATCCAGATCGCCACCACCGACATCCGGCGTCAGAACGAGAAGAAGACGCTCGATGCCGCGTGGTTCCACCGTGCCAAGACCGCGCTGCGCCTGAAGCAACAGGAATTGGCGCAGGTGACTGCGCATCTGGCCGGGCTTACCGACCGACCGCACGGCTCAAAGCGCGACGCATTCAAGGACGCTTTGATTGAAGTGGT
>CANNRR010000165.1 GCA_947508055.1 Burkholderiales bacterium | reverse complement strand
TTCTTCTCGGCAATGATGGCCGGGCCGGGGATGACGTCGCCCGGGCGCAGTGCCTCGCGCACCACCAGGGCTGCATCCAGCCACTGGCCATCGCTGTACATGCGCACCATCTCTGCCACCGCGCCACACTGGCGCAGGTCGCGCGGCGCATGCACCGCATGGCGTGGCTCGGCGGGCGCGTCACCGGCAATCACGGCCTCGACCGACACCGCTTCCACGATCAGCCCTTTGCCGTGCATCAAAAACGAGAAACGCTGGCGATAAGCCGCTTCAAAACCGGCGACTATCAGCGTGACGATGTTTTCATGGTCTGGCCCATCGGAATTCGGATACCCAATCACCAGCGCGGCGTCACTGCCTTCGTAGCGCACATGCACGCGCAAGTGGGTCGTGACCTGCCCCCGGTTCACCTGTTGCTGGGCCAGCTCATCTTGGGCCACTTTGGCCAGAGTATCGAGCTGGGCTCGGATCTGCAGTATGGCTTCGGGCACCAGTTTCACCTCCACCGCCTGCTCCCGTATGACCGTCTGGTCCGCCAGCCCCATGCCGTAGGCTGATAGCACCCCTGCCAGCGGATGCACAAAGACCCGCGTCATGCCCAGCGCATCGGCCACCAGGCAGGCATGCTGCCCACCAGCGCCACCAAAGCACTGCAGGGTATAGCGCGTCACATCGTAGCCTCGAGCGACCGAAATCTTCTTGATGGCATTTGCCATCTGCTGCACTGCGATGGCGATAAAACCTTCGGCCACCTCTTCAGGTGCACGGCCGGTCTGCGCTGCCAGAACGACAAATTTTTCGCGCACTACAACATCGTCCAGTGCCTCGTTGGCCTGCATGCCAAACACCTTGGGAAAGTAGCGCGGCTGGACCTTGCCAAGCATCACATTCGCATCGGTCACCGCCAACGGGCCACCACGGCGGTAGCTGGCCGGGCCGGGATTGGCACCTGCGCTCTGCGGCCCCACCCGAAACCGTGAGCCGTCAAACGCCAGAATCGAGCCGCCACCCGCTGCTACGGTATGAATGCTCATCATCGGTGCGCGCATGCGCACACCAGCCACCTGGGTCTCGAACTCGCGCTCAAACTCGCCCGCGTAGTGCGACACATCGGTGGACGTGCCGCCCATGTCAAAGCCAATGACCTTTTCAATGTCCGCGATCGCCGCCGTGCGCGCCATGCCAACAATGCCACCTGCCGGGCCACTCAGAATCGCGTCCTTGCCCTGGAGGGCTCGGGCATCGGTCAGGCCGCCAGACGACTGCATGAAGTACAAGGGCACGCCAGGCATTTCTGACGCCACCTGCTCCACATAGCGCAGCAAAATAGGTGAGAGGTAAGCGTCCACGACCGTGGTGTCGCCCCGACTGACAAACTTCATCATCGGGCTGGTTTGGTGCGAGGTACTGACCTGGGTAAAGCCCACTTCCCGCGCCAATCGGGCTGCCGCCTTTTCATGTTCTGTATAGCGGTAGCCGTGCATAAAAACTATTGCAACACCTCGCAGCCCCCGTGCATACTGCGCAAGCAGCTCCTCTTTTAATAGCACCTGATTCAAAGGTTCTATCACATCACCATGCGCACCCACCCGTTCCTGCGCCTCGATCACCGCGCTGTAGAGCAACTCGGGCAGCACAATGTTGCGGTCAAAGATACGGGGACGGTTTTGGTAGGCAATGCGCAGCGCATCCCTGAAACCCCGCGTAGTCACCAGCAATGTGGGCTCGCCTTTGCGCTCCAGCAGCGCGTTGGTGGCCACGGTGGTCCCCATCTTCACGCACTCCACCACATCGGGCGTAACCGGATCATTGGCTTTTAGACCCAGCAGATGGCGAATGCCGGCCACGGCCGCGTCGCGGTACTGTTCTGGGCTTTCGCTCAGCAGCTTGTGCGTGACCAGCGTGCCGTCTGGGCGCTTACCCACCACGTCGGTAAAAGTGCCGCCACGGTCAATCCAGAATTGCCAGCGTGAAGTGTTGAATGGGTTCATAGGGATGCAGCGGACCGGGCCGCTTGGTCGTAGATGCCGGATAGCAGGCGCAATAGACGCGCCAGTTCACCAATGTCGCGGTTCAACCCGTCATCCGCATTGAGTGCATTGATCAGGCAGGACTCGCGGATCTCGCGGTAGCGCGCCACAAAGCCCCGACCCGTTTCGGTGGAGGCGTAGGTTACGTCTTTGCCGCTCTTGCTGGATGCCACCACACCCAGGTTTTGCAGCTTCTTGAGCGCGTAGTTGATGAGGTGGGTGTCTTCCACATTCATGATGAAGCAGATGTCGGCCAGCCGCTTGTTGCGGGCGCGGTGCGTCACATGGTGCAGCACCAAAACATCCAGCGGCGTCAGGTCCTTCAGGCCGGCTGCACTCATACAGTGCGTGATCCAGCGGTGAAAAGCGTTGCCCGCCACGATGAGGCCAAACTCGAACTCGCTCATTTCGGCACTGCGCGGAGACACCAGATGCGCCGACGACACGATGGGCGCGTTACCCGACGACGGGGCTTCGTTGACCGCTGCCGATGCGGGGGGTGCAGGTTTCTTGGCCATGGGCGTGCTCCAGGTTGGCATCTTTGTTGCGTCGCCGAATTGTAGGCAGCACAATGACAATTTATCGACAATTTATTGACGTTTAGGGAAAACACCGAGATGCTCTGCCCAATTGCGATTTACATTTCAGTGTCTGCCACGCCACACCATCCATTCATTCAACCCACCGGAGTTTTTTATGAAACGTCGCCTGTTTGCCCTGACTGCTACTGCCGCTGCCCTCACGCTGAGCCTGGCCAGTGGAGCCGCTTTGGCCCAAGTCAAATGGGACCTGGCCAGTGCCTACCCTGCCACCAATTTTCACTCAGAGAACCTGCAGCAGTTTGCCAACGACATAGACAAGGCCACTGCCGGCAAGCTCAAGATCACGGTACATGCCAACGCAGCGCTGTTCAAGGCACCCGAAATCAAGCGCGCGGTGCAAGGCGGCCAGGCACAGGCCGGGGAAATCATATTTGCCAACTTCCAGAATGAATGGCAAATTTACGGAGCCGATGGCCTGCCCTTCCTGGCCGACAGCTACGACGAGGCCGCCAAACTGTACAAGGCGCAAAAGCCGCTGATCGAGAAAAAGCTGGCCGAGCAGGGCATGGGCCTTTTGTACGCCGTAGCCTGGCCACCACAGGGCATTTACACCAAAAAACCATTGAACTCTGCCGCAGACCTGAAAGGCATCAAATGGCGCGCCTACAGCCCCAACACCAGCCGCATTGCCGAACTCGTAGGTGCGCAGCCGGTCACCGTGCAAGCCGCAGAACTGTCGCAAGCGCTGGCCACCGGCGTAGTGGAGTCCACCATGACTTCTGGTGCCACCGGCGTCGACAGCAAGCTGTACGAGTCGCTCAAGTACTACTACGACATGCAGGCCTGGTTGCCCAAGAATGCGGTCATCGTCAACAAGGCGGCGTTTGACGCCCTCGACAAGCCAACCCAAGCCATAGTCCTTAACGCCGCAGCCGAAGCGGAAGTCCGTGGCACTGCGGCCAGCAAGCGTGTCAACACTGAAACACTGGAAAAGCTCAAGGCCAACGGCATGAGCATCGTGGTGCCATCGGCGCAGTTAAAGGCCGACATGAAAAAGGTGGGCGACACCATGCTCAAGGAATGGCTGGAAAAAGCCGGCGCTGAGGGCAAAGCGGTGGTTGACGCATTCAGCAAGCCTTGATTCGCACGCAGGTGCATTGATGCGCAAGGCTTTGAACGCCCTGTACGACGGCGCTGCCGCCATGGCGGCGCTGTTCATGGTGGGGCTACTGATCATGGTGCTGCTCTCCGTGGGGGGGCGGCAACTGAACTTTTATGTACCCGGTACCGACGCATACGCCGGCTACCTGATGGCGGCCAGCGGCTTTCTGGCGCTGGCCCACACGCTCAAGCGCGGCGAGCACATCCGCGTGACGCTCATCCTTGCCTCACTTTCGGGGCGATGGAAAAAGGGACTGGAAATCTGGGCACTGGTTTTTGCTTCGGCGCTGAGCACACTCTTCGCTTTTTACTGCTGCCGCCTGTCCTGGCAGTCCCGCGCCTTTAATGACATTTCCACCGGCACCGATGCCACCCCCTTGTGGATTCCGCAGATCGGCATGGCTGTGGGCACCGTCATTCTGGCCATCGCTTTTATCGACGAACTGGTGCTCGAATTGCGTGGCGAACGCGTCGTGCTGAGCAGCGATGAGCCTTTGCGTAATGAGTAGTGCAATGAGTAGTGCAATGAGTAGGCAAATCAGCCTGTAGCGCCCGTAAACAAAGCGCAAGCCGCTACGAAATTTGTAGCAAATAGACACGATCTGGAACGACATGAATGATCTCACCATTACCGCCGCCCTGCTGGTGGCCCTGCTGCTGATTCTGGGCAGCGGCGTATGGGTCGGCCTGACCCTTACCGGCGTCGCGTGGATGGCCGTGACGCTGTTCTCCTCGCGCCCGGCGGGCGACGCCATGGCCGTCACCGTGTGGGGCTCCAGCAGTAGCTGGACGCTGACCGCCCTGCCCCTATTTGTGTGGATGGGAGAAATCCTGTTTCGAACACGGCTAAGTCAGGACATGTTCAAAGGCCTGGCCCCTTGGGTGCAAGCCCTGCCCGGGCGGTTGCTGCACACCAACGTGATTGGCTGCACCATCTTCGCCGCCGTGTCCGGCTCCAGCGCGGCCACCTGCGCCACCATCGGCAAAATGACGCTGCCCGAACTGACACGCCGCGGCTACCCGGACCACATGGTGATTGGTACGCTGGCCGGTGCGGCCACGCTGGGCCTGCTGATACCGCCCTCCATCATCATGATCGTCTACGGTGTAGCGGCTGAGGTATCCATTTCGAAGCTATTCATTGCCGGCGTGATTCCGGGCATCATGCTGGCTTGCCTATTTTCAGGCTACATCATTTTCTGGGCACTGCGTCACCCGGACCAGGTACCAGCGTCGGATGAGCAGACCACATTCATGGAGAAGCTGGCCGCCTCGCGCAGCCTGATCCCCGTCGTGCTGCTGATCACCGCGGTGCTGGGCTCGATCTACTCCGGCATTGCTACAGCCACCGAGGCGGCTGCCGTCGGAGTGGTTGGCTCTCTGGTGCTCTCCACCTTGCAAGGCTCTATGAACTGGGCCACCTTTCGCGACGCCATCATGGGCGCCACACGGCTGTACTGCATGATCGCGCTGATCCTGGCCGGTGCTGCATTCCTGACCTTGGCCATGGGCTACATCGGCCTGCCGCGCCACCTGGCCGAGTGGATTGCCTCGATGGCTTTGAGCAGGTGGCAATTGATTGTGGCGCTGTCCATTTTCTTCATCATCCTGGGCTGCTTTCTGGACGGAATCTCCATGGTGGTGCTGACCATGGGCGTGCTCATGCCCACGGTGAACGCGGCCGGGATTGACCCGATCTGGTTTGGCATCTTCATCGTGCTGGTGGTGGAGATGGCTCAGATCACACCGCCTGTGGGCTTCAACCTGTTTGTACTGCAAGGCATGACCGGGCGACAGCTCACCTGGATTGCCAAGGTGACCATGCCCATGTTCTTCCTGATGTGCGTCGCCGTGGCGCTGATCTATATCTTCCCCGGCATCGTGACCTGGCTACCCGAAAAAATGGCAAACTAGCACCCAGTCACAGAGGTATCGGAACACAATGAAAATGATGAATTTGCGCACAGGCCTAGGCACAAACCGCAGACATAGCACCAGCTATGGCGAGGATTTGGAACGCCGGCCTGGGGGCAAATGCACGTTTTCATGTTTCGATATTTCTGTGGCTGGGTGCTGAGCCATGTGGCCTGTCATTGCAATTTGTCTGGGCGCCAGCGCCGGAGCCCTGGCGCGCTGGGGTCTGGGTTTGTGGCTCAGCCCGGGTGGTGTCATTCCCTGGGGTACGCTGGCGGCCAACCTGATTGGCGGCTACCTGATCGGCGTTTGTGTAGCGGTGTTCCAGGCCATGCCCCAGCTCGACCCAGTGTGGCGGTTGGCACTGGTCACCGGTTTTCTGGGTGCCCTGACCACGTTTTCCAGTTTCAGCGCAGAGGTAGTCAACCTGCTGATGCAGCAGCGCTATGCGCTGGCGCTGGGCACAGCCAGCCTGCACTTGCTGGGCTCACTGGTGCTGACCGTTGCTGGCATCTGGAGCGTGCAGCACATGCTATCTTTTCAATAGCTCGTTACGCACGTTCTACGGGGTCTGCAGCACCATATGGCTCATAACTCTCGGCACCCGATAACGCCATGACCTTCCTGCGACGTCTGCTCTCGACACTGTTCAACTTCACGGTCGGGCCGGTGCTGGCATTGGTGTTGATCTTCGAAGAGTGGGGCTGGGAGCCGCTGGCCCGGCTGATGGCTAGGCTGGCAAAGTTGCCCCTGTGGGCGCGCATGGAGGCCTTCATAGTCCGACTGCCACCCTATGGTGCATTGGTGGCTTTCTTTGCCCCTGCGCTCATGCTGCTACCGGTCAAGCTGCTGGCACTGTACTGGATCAGCCGCGGCCATACCGTGCTGGGCATTGCCGTGGTGCTGGCCGCAAAAATGCTGGGCACCGCCGCTGTGGCTCGACTGTTTGCCTTGACCCAACCGGCGCTGATGCAACTGGCCTGGTTTGCCCGCTGGTACGCACGCTGGAAACGCTGGAAAGATGCACTCATTGCCCGCGTGAAGCATTCGCCGGTGTGGCTCGCCAGCGCCGCCAGGGTGCACAGCCTGCGGCTTTGGATCCGTCGCCTGCTGGACTGATGGTTTCCCTGTAAGGGTTTCTTCAGCCACCAAAGCCGCGATAAACCTTAGACTCCGCAGAGCGCACCAAAAAAAATGAGGAACAACGCTATGCTTACCGTGCTCATCATCATCTTTGTGCTGGTCTACGCGGCTATCGCGTTGGAGCATCCACTCAAGGTCAACAAATCCGCCACGGCGCTACTCGGCGCGGGCTTACTTTGGACCATTTATGCCCTGGGCCCGGTTGACCCGGGGATACTGGAGGCCCAACTGGGCTCATCCCTGATGGGCACGGCCCAAATCGTCTTCTTTTTGATGGGTGCCATGACCATCGTCGAAGTGGTGGACGCACACAACGGCTTCGAGGTCATTACCTCTCGCATCAAAACCACCAAGCTGTCGTCCCTGATGTGGATGGTAGGTTTTGTCTCGTTCTTTCTGAGCTCCATTCTGGACAACCTCACCACCACCATCGTGATGGTATCTCTGATGAAAAAGCTGCTGGAGCAGCGCGAAGACCGCCTGTTCTTTGCCGGCATCATCGTCATTGCGGCCAACGCGGGTGGTGCCTGGACACCCATTGGTGACGTCACCACCACCATGCTATGGATCGGCGGTCAGATTACGGCCATCGAGATCATGAAGGGGCTGTTTGTGCCGTCCATGATCAACCTGCTGGTGCCACTGGCTGTGACCAGCCGGGTGCTGGGTGACAGACCGGTCATTGCGCCCAAACGCGGTACGGAGGATGCATCCATGGGTACCACCAGTTTCGAGCGCAACCTGATGTTTTTTCTTGGCTTGGGCGTGCTGGTCGCGGTTCCGGTATTCAAGACCGTCACCCACCTGCCGCCATTCATGGGCATCCTGTTTGGCCTGGGCCTTGTCTGGCTGGTCGGTGATCTGGTTCACCGCAAAGAAGAAGACCTGCGCAAGCAGCGCCTGACGCTGGTGCGCGCGCTAACCCGCATCGACATGAGTTCGGTAGTATTCTTTATCGGCATCCT
>CANNRR010000164.1 GCA_947508055.1 Burkholderiales bacterium | reverse complement strand
GCTCGTCGATGATGCGGCCATTGCCACGCACCGGGCCATCCAGGCGTTGCAAGTTGCAGTTGACCACCCAGACCAGGTTGTCGAGCTTTTCGCGCGCAGCCAGCGTCAGGGCGCTCATGCTCTCGGGCTCGTCCATCTCGCCGTCGCCAAAAACGCCCCACACCTTGCGGCTCGCGCAGTCCAGCAGTTGGCGGTGGGTCAGGTAGCGCATGAAGCGTGCGTGGTAGATCGAACTGATCGGGCCGATGCCCATGGAGCCGGTGGGGAACTGCCAGAAGTCGGGCATCAAATAGGGGTGCGGATAGCTGCACAGGCCGCGTGCGCCCTGCCCCGTGAGGGCCTGGGGCGATGTCAACTCCTGGCGGTAGTAACCCAGATCTTCGGCGGTCAACCGACCTTCCAGAAACGCGCGGGCATACACCCCCGGTGCGCTGTGCGGCTGAAAAAACACCAAGTCCCCCAGACTGGCCCCCACGCTTGCCACTGCATCATCACTGCGGGCCTGAAAGAAATGGTTGTAGCCGGTCTCAAACAAATCCGCGGCGCTGGCGTAGCTGGCGATGTGGCCACCGAGTTCTCCATAGGCTTCATTGGCGCGCACCACCATCGCCAGCGCGTTCCAGCGCATCAACGAAGCCAACCGTTCTTCGATGGCCAGGTCGCCGGGAAAGCTGCCCTGCTGATCCACCGCAATGGTGTTCACGTAGGGCGTAGCCAGTTCGGGCGACCAGCCAACCTGCGCGGTGTGCGCCAGGCGCACCAACTGGTCCAGCACAAAGCGCGCACGCTCGGGGCCATGGTTGGCCACGACAGCCTGAAAGGCTTGCGCCCACTCGGCGGTCTCAATGGGGTCGGTATCTATGGGTGTTGGCGAGTTTCCGATTGGGGGCATGGCGTGTTCCGTGGTGGCGTGTCTGACGATGCGTCAGATTGTCTGCGCCAGATCCAGCGCCTGGCGCACGTCGTCCAGAATATCCGCAATGTCTTCCAGGCCAACGGACAGGCGCACCAGTCCTTCGCTGATGCCACAGGCGGCGCGCTCTTCGGGCGTGTAGGTCGAGTGGGTCATGCTGGCCGGGTGCTGGGCCAGGCTTTCGGCATCGCCCAGGCTCACGGCGCGGGTCACCAGTTGCAGCGCGTCCATGAAGCGGATGCCGGCCTGCATGCCGCCCTTGAGTTCAAACGCAATCATGCCGCCGAACTGGCGCATCTGGCGCTTGGCCAACGCGTGCTGGGCAAAGCTTTTGAGGCCGGGAAAATGCACCACGGCGGTCGCAGCGTGCGATTCCAGCAACTCGGCCACAGCCTGTGCGCTCTGGCAGTGGCGGTCCATGCGCAATGCCAAAGTTTTGAGGCCACGCATCACCAGTTGCGCGTCGGGTGCCGACATCACGGCACCGGTCATGTCCTTCAGACCCACCAGGCGCACATGTTTGGCCAGATCCGCATCGGCAAACACCGCAGCACCAGCGGTCAGGTCACCATGGCCACCCAGATATTTGGTCATGGAGTGCACTGACACATCGGCACCCAGCAGCAGAGGCTGTTGCAGGTAGGGTGTGCAGTAGGTGTTGTCGACCACCAGCTTGGCACCGCCCTGATGGGCAATGGCGGCCACGGCGGCAATATCCACCAGGCGCATATTCGGGTTGGCCGGGGTCTCGCAATACACAACCTTGGTATTGGGGCCCATGGCATTGGCCACCTGTTGCGGGTCGGTCATATCCACATGGCGCACGGTCACGCCAAAGCGGGTCAGGCCGTGGTTCATGAAGGCAAACGTGCAGCCGTACAGCGTGATGTCGGCCAGCACCTCGTCGCCCTGCTCCAGCAACGACCACATCGTCGCGGTGATAGCGCCCATGCCCGAGCCAAAGACCACGGCGCCAGCGCCCTGCTCCAAGCTGGTCAGGCGCGCCTCCAGCAAGGCCAGTGTGGGGTTGGCAATGCGGGTGTAGAAGTAGCCCGGCTCGGTGCCGGCAAAGCAGCGCGCACCGTAAGCCACGTCGGGGAAGGCAAAGGTAGACGTGGCGTAGGTGGGCGGCACCAGCGCGCCATTGTGGTCGGCCGGGTTATAGCCCCAATGAATGGCGCGGGTGCTAAAGCCACCTGCTTTGGGCTTGGCGGCAACGGGGATCACATTGAGTGGCAAATCGTTGAGGTTCATGGCGCGGTCTCCTGATAATGTTGTATGGGAGAATTTTTATGCAGCCTCAAAGAAAATATTTCGTCAAAATGAACGCCGCATGCTCATAATTTGGATGAATTTCTCAAAATTACAATGATTTAAGGCAAAAACACCCATGAAACCCTTTGACGCTACCGACCAGGCCATTTTGCTGGCCCTGCAGCGCGATGCACGACAGACCATGGCCGACCTGGCGGAGTTGGTGTCGCTGTCCCAATCGCCCTGTTGGCGCAGGGTGCGGCAACTCGAAGAGTCCGGCGTGATCGAGGGCTACCAGGCCCGCCTTAGCCGCAAGCAACTCGGCTATGGCGTGACCGGCTTCATCCACCTGCAAATGGAGAACCACACGGCCGAGATTGCGGCCGCGTTCGAGCGCGAGGTGGTGGCCCTGCCCCAGGTGGTGGCGTGCCACAACCTGTCGGGCCACTACGATTACCTGATCGAGGCGATTGCCACCGATCTGGAAGCCTTCTCGACCCTGGTGCGTAACAAGATCCGCTGCCTGCCGGGCGTAAAGGAAATTGCCACCAGCTTTTCGCTCAAAGAGGTAAAGGCGGCGGGCAGCCTGCCGGTGGGCACGTAGACAACGCCCTGCCTGCCTACAATGCAGGCCACCCAAATGGCCCTGCGCCAGCGCCAGAAAGACACCGCATGAGCACCGAAACGCCCACCCCTGTGAAGCACGCCACCGAATCGCCCACTTTGCCCGATGCTGAAGTCGGCGCCGTCGCCAAGCCCTTCATGCGCACCATCAAGAGCTTTGTGAAGCGCGCCGGCCGTACCACCACCGGCCAGGCCAAGGCGTTTGATGAACTGGGGCCCCAATTTTTGCTGCCCTACCAGCAAAGTGCTATTGATTTCGAAGCGCTTTACGCAGATTCCACAGGGGCTAGCGCCAAGAATGGTTTAAGCCAGTCGCCCATCGTGCTGGAAATCGGATTTGGCATGGGCGAGGCCACGGCGCACATTGCCGCCGTGCTGCCCGACACCCGCTTCCTGTGCTGCGAGGTGCACGAGCCGGGTGTGGGCGCACTTTTGAAGCGCATTGGCGAGAACAAGCTGAGCAACATCCGCATCTGCGCCCATGATGCGGTGGAGGTGATCGACCATATGCTGCCACTGCAAAGCCTGGACGGCGTGCACATCTTCTTTCCCGACCCCTGGCACAAGACCAAGCACAACAAGCGCCGCCTGATTCAGTCGCCGTTGGTTGCCAAACTGACCCGGCGTCTCAAGGTGGGTGGCTACCTGCACTGCGCCACCGACTGGCAGCCCTATGCCGAGCAGATTCTGGAGGTCTTGAGCGCCGAGCCACTACTGAAGAATCGTGCATTGGCCACCAACCCCGAGCTCAATGGCTACGCCCCCAAGCCGCACTATCGTCCGCTCACCAAGTTTGAGAACCGAGGCATCAAGCTCGGGCACGGCGTGTGGGATGTAGTTTTTGAGCGCATATAGAGATGTGCCCCGTGTTTCCGACTGCCAATGGTCTGGGTGACAGTGGATTTTGCGTAGGTAAAGGAGGAGCCCGCGCAGCGGGCGGGGGACACGAAGCAAAACCCGCTGTCACCCAGGCCTTTAGCACGCAAGCAGACCATGACCCTGCACCGGCCTAACGCTCCCCCCAGCCGAAACGGCGTGGGCGCCAGCTGTGTGGTACTGCCCGCCGGGCCGTGGGCGCGGGTGATCGACTTTTTGCCGCAGCGCTTTCCAGGCGTCAGCACGGACACCTGGCTGCAGCGTCTGCACGCGGGCGATGTGATCGACGACCAGGGACAGATGCTCAAGGCCGACGCGCCCTACCGCGCAGGACAACGTCTGTACTACTTCCGCGCCCTTGCTGCCGAGCCGCGCATTCCCTTTGAGGCCACCGTCCTGTGGCAGGACGAGCACCTGCTGGTGGTGGACAAGCCGCACTTCTTGCCGGTAGTGCCTTCGGGCAAGTACCTGCAAGAGACGGTGCTGATTCGCCTGAAGAATGCATTGGGGCTGGAGGCGCTCTCGCCCATCCACCGCATCGACCGAGACACCGCTGGTCTGGTGCTGTTCTCCAAGCAAGTGGCCAGTCGCGGCGCTTACCAGGAACTGTTTCGCACGCGCCAGGTGGACAAGACCTATGAGTGCATCGCCCCTTGGAACGCGGACCTGCCCTGGCCCGTCACCCGACAGAGCCGCATCGTGCCATCTGCCCATTTCATGCAACAGACCGAGGTACCAGGCGTGCCCAATGCACTGACGCAAATCACGCCCATCGAGGTGCTGGGCAAACTGGCACGCTATGCGTTGAAACCTGTCACCGGGCAGCGCCACCAGTTGCGTGTGCACATGGCAGCACTTGGCCTGCCGATGGTGGGCGATGGCATTTACCCCGCCCTAACACCCGAGGGCAGCGCCGACTACCGCAACCCACTGCAATTGTTGGCAAAAAGCATTGCTTTCACCGACCCCATCCGTGGTGAACGGCGGCAGTTCGAGAGCCCACAAAAACTAAGGGGGCTGACCTCAGTTCATAACAAAAATGAGCGCCAGCACCCATAGAATATGCGTAGGATGCTACGTAAATCGTAGCACTTTAGTTGCCGCCATCAGGCCCACTGCACCTTGCCGGCGACACCGTACCAGATGTCAACCTTTCCACTGACATCGCCTTCGATGCGGGCACGCCGGATCTTCATGGTCGGTGTCAGGAAGCCGTTTTCGATCGTCCAGGGCTGTTGGGCAACGACGATCATCTGCAACTTTTCATGACTAACCAACTCGGCATTGACATCTTTTAGTAGTTGAGCCAGTTCGGCCTCCACCTCCTTGCGAAAGGCGGGGTCTTTCTGCTTGGGCCGTACATCTTCGCCCAGCACCACCATAGCATAGGCGGCGGGTTGGCCCAAGCCCGACACCATGCTCATCTCGATCAATGGGTGCGCATTCAGGCTGTTCTCGATAGGCGCGGGCGCCACGTACTCGCCCTTGGACGTTTTGAACAGTTCCTTCACGCGCCCGGTGATCTTCAACAGGCCATCGGCTCGCCGCTCGCCGCGGTCACCGGTGCGGAAAAACCCATCCGCAGTGAACACCTCGGCGTCCAGATCGGGGCGCTTGTAGTAACCCACCATCTGGCCGGGCGACTTGATCAGGATTTCGCCGTCTTCGCTGATCCGCACTTCGACGCCTGGCAGTGGCACACCGACGCAGCCGGGAGCATTGATTTCGGGCGTGGAGTTGTGCGAGTAGGCAAAGTCCTCGGACATCGCGTACCCCTCAATCATGTTGAGCCCTAGCCGCTGATACCAGGAAATCAGCTCTGCAGGAATCGGTGCCGAACCGCTGCCAGCCAGCAGTGCCTGGTCAAGACCCAGGTTCTTCAACACCTTGCGCTTGACGATACCGCTCAAAATCGGGATGCTGAGCAGGCGGTTGAGCTTCTTCGGTGGCATCTTGGCAAAAACGCCTTGCTGAAATTTGAGCCACAAGCGCGGCACCGAAATAAAGGTGGTCGGTCGTGCCCGGTTCAGGTCGGCCACAAAGGTATCCAGGCTGTCCGCAAAGTAGACATGGGTCTTGCCGTCAATCATGGACATGCACTCCACCCAGGCGCGCTCAAACACGTGCGCCAAGGGCAGGTACGACAGGATGCGGTTGTCGTCAATATCACCGATTCGCGACTTGATGTCCTTGGCAATATTTTCAGCCACTTTGGTAATGCGCTCAAAGCTATGCATCACACCCTTGGGCGTACCAGTGGAGCCCGATGTGTACAACAGGATGGCAATGTCGGTGCCAGCGCGCGCAGCGCGCCCGGTCAACGGCTGCGTGCGCGCCACAATGGCATCCCACTGCTCGTAGCTGTTCTTGGGCGCAAGGGGAAACGAAATGCAGGGCAGTGTGTCGGGCACGCCCGGTTTTTGCTGCGCCCAGCTATCGAGTTTGCCGACAAACAGCATGCTGGCGCCACTGTGCTCCAGAACATAGCCAATGGTTTCGGCGGTCTCGGTGGGAAAAATCGCCACTGTGGTGCAGCCTGCCATCCAGATGGCCAGCTCGGCCATGAAGAAGTGGGCGCAATTTTTGGACAAAACGGCCACCCGCGCACCGGAATCGAAGCCCTGCGCCTTGATGTGCGCAGCCATGCGGCGAGACTGATCGAGCGTTTGGTGCCAGGTGTAATCAACTACCTGCCCTCCCCCCGTGGGTTGGGTCAGGTAGACCCTGTCGGCCAACTTGGCCTCGTGGTCGTAAACGTAGTCCAGAATCAGTTTAGGTTTGGCCACCGTAGCACTCCTTGTAATGAATGCGAAAGAATACCCTATCGCGATACGCCCGACACGGGGAAAAGCCCTTAGAGACGGCTGTCTCAACCCAGGGCAAACCGGCTGAAAACGGTATATTCGACCCACGGCGGTCCCTTGTGGGACACCCGCCCGCCCACTTCCCCTTTCTGGATGATTTCTTGAGCACTGAAAATTTGGCCGATCTGTCGCTGGCGGCTTTCGAAAAAGTAGTCGGCTCCACGCCCGGCTTTCGCCCGCGCCCCGGCCAGCATGAGATGGCTGTCTGTGTGGCCGCAACCCTGGCACGTGCCGACCTGGGGGAACACCCCACGCCAACCAAGGCCATCGCCGTCATCCAGGCCGGCACCGGGGTGGGCAAGTCAGCCGCTTATGCCTCCACCGCCATTGCGCTGGCGCTGGAGCGCAAAACCCGGGTGCTGATCTCCACCGCCACGGTTGCGCTGCAAGAGCAGTTGATGAGCAAAGACCTGCCAGCCCTAGCCCAGACCATGGACAAGCCCTTTGTGTTCGCGCTGGCCAAGGGGCGGGGGCGCTACGTGTGCAAGCTCAAGCTGGAACGACTGGTGGGCAACGGCGGTGTGGTCGAAGATTTGTTTGATGCCGACAACGACGCTCCAAAACCCGCCAAATTTGGCTCGGTGCTGTCGCAGGAAGAGGCCGAGGAGCGACGCATCCGTCTATACGAGTCCATGGCGTCCACACTAGCCACCGACAGTTGGGACGGCGACCGCGACAGCCTGGGCGAAGCGCCCGATGCCCGCGACTGGTCTACCGTGGCCGCCGAGCGCCACACCTGCACCATTCGGCACTGCCCACGCTTTCGTACTTGCAGCTACTACGAAGCCCGCACCCGCTTGGCCGAGGCCAACGTCATCGTCGCCAACCACGATCTGGTGCTGGCCTCTCTGGGCACCAAGACCCTGCCCGATCTGGACAACTGTCTGGTTATTTTTGACGAGGGACACCACCTGCCAGCCGTGGCACTGGACCAGTTTGCCAGCGCCATGGACCTGAGCAACTTGCGCTGGTTGGATAAACTGCCAAAAATTTTGCAAGAGGTCAGCAACGCCCTGCAATTGCACATCGGCGAAGACGTAGCCACCGTGACCAGTCAGCTCAAAGGCGCACTCACGCAACTGGCCCGCATGGCGATGGAACTGGTCTGGGCACAAACCGGTCAGAACGCACAGGGCGAAGGCCAGGACGGCACGCTTCGCTTTGCGCATGGCATATTGCCCGAGGCCTTGACCGAGACGGTGACACAAATTCAGGCGCAAGCCACCGGCCTGTC
>CANNRR010000163.1 GCA_947508055.1 Burkholderiales bacterium | reverse complement strand
GTGTCTAGCCGCTTTGATGTGCTGTTGTAAATATCCGTAAGAGGTCCAGACGTCTCTTGCAGGGCGTTACTTAGACCACGTTGGTCTTTCCCGCTGAGTTTGTCAACATACCCGAGCCATTTACGTGTATTCAAATTCTGCGAGGTATTTATGAAACTACAAGTAACTTGCGAAGACCGCGACGAAGCAATGGCCGAACTTCGCGGCTTGCGCCAGGAGTTTGCAACACTAATTTCGCACATGCTGCCATGGGTGACAACGAGCGAGATGTGCATGAGGTACGATTGCACCCCGAAGACCTTGAACAATATGGAGCGCGATGGTAGGATTCCGTTCCGCAAGGCCGGTAAGTGGAATCGAATCGAGTTGGTGAAGTGGGAACAGAAGTCCCCATAAACTCCCCATTTAGCCGGTTTCTATAGCTACACGATTCCGGCCCCGGCACCATTTGATACTCTCAAATGGTTTCAAATAGACTCATTAACCCGCTCTCCCATTGGGACAGCGGGTTTTCTGTTATGAAGCCGACTGATGATTTTGTTATGTTAAGTTAGGTCGCATCAACCGGGAACGTCACAGAAAAAGTGGCCCCCGGTCCGGGCTCAATAATCAGTACACCACCAATTTGCCCGGCCAAGTCAGTTGCCAGTTGCAGGCCAAGGGACTGACCACGCCGCTGCTCAAAATCGGCAGGCAGGCCAACCCCGTTATCGCTCACCCGCAGGCACCAGCGCCGCGGCCCGTCGGTCGGGCTGTCAGCGGGTTGCAGCGCCACACGAACCTCCCCGCTTTCGCCATGCCCAAACCCGTGCTTGACGCAGTTTGAGATCAATTCATTGACCAGCAGGCCACACGGGGTTGCAAGGTCCAGGCTGGCGGTGACGGGTGCCAGGTCCAACACCAACCGAACCTTGCCGCCTGTGCTGGCCTGCGCCCGAAAAGCCACAGATACCACTTGCGCTATATAGCGATGCAGTTCCACCCCCGCAAAGTTACCAGAGCGATATAGCGTTTCATGGACCAGCGCCATGGAGCGGATGCGACCCTTCATCTCTTCAAGGACCGAGCGGGTTGCGGCCTCGCTAGCCCGGCCCGACTCCAGACGCAGCAAACTGGCGATCACCTGCAGGTTGTTCTTGACCCGGTGGTGCACTTCGTTGAGCAGGGCAGTTTTTTCCTTGAGTGACGACTGCAACTCTCCCTCGCGCTGCTTTTGTTCGGTGATGTCTTCCTTGAGCGCTACGTAATGGGTGACGGCACCTATGACATCGAGAATGGGGGCAATCACCGCGTGTTCAATGAATAACTCACCCGACTTCTTGCGGTTGTAAAACTCACCCCGCCAGGTGTCCCCGGCCTGAAGGGTTTTCCACAAATCGGCATACACCGACGTCGCAGTTTGCCCCGATTGAAGAATGCGCGGATTACGCCCCAGAACCTCGTGCAAAGCGTAGCCAGTAACAACCTCAAACTGGGGGTTTACATACTCGACGGCGCCTCTGAGGTCAGTGATGACAATCGCAATCGGCGACTGTTCAATGGCACGTGAGAGCTGGCGCAATCGCTTATCGGCAATGTTGCGCTCGGTAATGTCATGAAAAACCATTTGGCTTGCGGGCTTGCCCTGGTATTGGATGGCAATGCCCTGGCCCTCCACGTCGATCAAGCGGTCGGTCACCGTGACAAATGTGTATTGGATCAGGTTTGAATCGTTGCCAGCCACGACAGCATTCCGGGCGTGGCCAATGGCCAGCGCATGAAAGCTGGGGTGCACAAGGTCCAGCAGCGGCTTGCCAACGAGCTCGGCAGCACATCGCGCGTCCAGAACGCGCAGCGCGGCTGGGTTGGCATACAAAACCACCTTGCCATCATGCACGATCATCGCTTGGGGCAGCCATTCCACCAGGGCACGCGCACGTTGCTCGCTGTCGATCAGAGCGCCTTCGCGCTGTTGCAGCACCTCCAGCAGCCGGTTGAAACCGCCAATCAGGTCGCCGACTTCGTCGTGCCGCGTAACTGGCAGAGCCGCTGGAAAAGTATCGCTGCGGCTCAAACGGGCCAGGGTCTGCGCTGTGTCAATCACCGGCGTGAGCTCACGGCGAAGAATCCACCAGGTCAACCCCCCCGCCAGCAAGGTCAGCAACAGGGCAATGTAAAACGTCTTCCATTGAATTGTGGCTAGCGAGGCAAATGCTTCTTCGGTGGGCAACAGGGCCACCACATACCAGCCCGCTGCCGGAATCTTGTGCGCCGCCGCGACATGTTCGACACCCAGTGCGTCTACCAGAATGCCGTGTCCTTCGAACCCTTTCTCAAAACGGTCACTTATGGGGCTAACGCCTGCCGCAGGCAATGCGTGAAGGTTGAAACGCTTGTCGGTGGCAGTGACAATGCTGCGCGTATCGGGGTCGACCAGAAGGTACCCCCCGGTGCGGCCGTATTTATGACCAATAATCAAATCCAGAAAGTTGACCTGCCCCAGATTGACAACACCGACCAACACGCCAATCACCGATTGCTTGCTGTCACGAATGGGCACGGCCATCGAGATCACAGGAACCTGCAGCATTTTCCCGACGGTCGCGTCACTGACTGCCGGCCTGCCTAATTGCAGCGCAGTAGTGACGTGGTTGCGGTCCGAGTAGTTCACACCCACACGGCCCAATGACTCTGGCACCGACGCAATAGCCGTGGCATCGGCGTTGGCAACGAAAGCGCCCCCGTTGAACAACTCCAGCAACAGTGGGTTAACGGCAAACATGCCTTGCAGGCTGGCCGGATTGGCGATGTGTCCAGGCTTCATCTGCTGGGCTACCAACTCCAGTGCATGCAGCCGCTCTGCAACCTCCTGGTCAATCTGCGTAGCAACAATGTTGACCGTGGAGAGTTGCTGATCTCCGACCAGCTGCTGCAAATCCTTGCGCAACATCTGGCTGGTCAGGAAGGTAAGCGCCCAGCTGCTGAGCACAAAAATTGCCAACGCCGAGATGATGACGCGGGTTTTGAGCGACCGCCAGCGGGGTGGACGAATTTTCATGCGCGGACTTCCAGAACGAAATGCTACAAAAAAGATAGCTGACTACGCAACATTTACGAGGGCTAGAGCCCAATTTCTTCAGTAGCCCTGGCCAGGTCGGCCGCTGCCACGGGGTGTGCGAAATAGTAACCCTGAAATGCATCGCAATCGATATTAGCCAGCATATCGCGCTGCGCAAGATTTTCCACGCCTTCAGCAATCACCTGCAGGCCCAGACTGTGACCCAGGGCAATGATGGCCTGGGCGATGACTGCGTCGTTGGGGTCGCTCAGCAGGTCACGTACGAATGACTGGTCGATCTTGAGCTGGTCCAGGGGAAGCCGCTTCAAATAGGACAGCGATGAGTAACCTGTGCCAAAGTCATCCAGCGAGAACTTCACCTGATAGGCCTTAAGTGCGTTCATCTTGGAAATGACGTCCTGCACATCGTTGACCAGCATGCTTTCGGTCAACTCAAGCTTCAGATTCACGGGGTTGGCACCCGACTGGCGCAAGGCGTGCAGCACACTAGCAACAAAATCGCTCTGCCCAAACTGCAATGCGCTCACGTTGACCGACATCGTCCACTCGGCCTTGCCGGGTTCATCCTCCCAGCGGGCCAGCTGCGCGCAAGCGCGTTCCAGCACCCACTGGCCCAGCGGAAGGATCAAGCGGGTTTCTTCAGCCAAAGGAATGAATTCTGCCGGGGAAACCATGCCGCGCAGGGCGTGGTTCCAGCGGACCAGGGCTTCGGCGCCTATGGGTTCTCCGTTGCGGTTGAACTGCGTCTGGTAGTGCAGCAAAAACTCACGCTGCTCAAGCGCACGTTGCAGGTCGGTTACACGCGCCGTACGCGCGCTTGCAGCGTGCTGCATGGTAGCGTCAAAAAAGCGCAGGGTGGTACGCCCGGCGGCTTTTGCCTGGTACATCGCAATTTCAGCGTTTTGCAGCAACTCGTCCGGTGTGAGCTCATGCGCCAAAAACACCACAATGCCCAGGCTGGGCGTATTGCTGTGCACGTGCCCGTCCAGGGTGTAGGGCCGACCCAGCTCCAGCAGCAGCTTGTTAGCGGCCACCTCGGCCTGTGTGGCGGCCTCTTGGGCGTCATGACTCAAGGCACTGAGCAGTACCACGAATTCATCGCCCCCCAGTCGGGCGACCTGGTCGCTCTCTCGCACACACGCTTTGAGCCGTTGCGCCACCTGGCGCAGCAACTCATCCCCGACCGCGTGACCCATGGTGTCGTTGAGTTGCTTGAAATAATCCAGGTCCAGCAGAATCAGTGCGCCGCGTTGTCCGCTGCGCGCAGACATCAGCAGCGCCTGCTTCATGTGGTCTAGCAGCAAGCGTCGGTTCGGCAACTCGGTCAGGCGGTCGTAAAAGGCAAGGTGGTAAATTTCTTCAGCCGCTTGGTACTGCTGGCTCAGGTCGTGGGTCAGGGCAATGAACCCGGTCCGCCCGGCATGGGCAATCTCGGAGAGCGACAAACTCAGGGGAAAGACGCTGCCGTCTTGGCGCTGCCCGGTCAGTTCGCGCCCCTGACCAACCTGCCGAGGTGTTGGGTCACTCTGAACGTGCTGTAGAAACTCCGCCAGTTGATGGCGCAGGTCCGGAGGGGACAGCATGGCAATGTGCAGGCCCAGCGCCTGGTCCGCCTCGAAGCCAAAAATGTGCCTAGCCGCCTGGTTGCAGCTTTCGATCAGGCCATGCGAATTGAAGGTGATGACACCATCAACCATGTTGTCCAGAATAGCCTGGCTGTAAAGCGCCGCTTCACGCAGGCTGGTTTCGGCCTGGAATTTGTAAAACGCCATCTCCAGTACGGTGCGCAGTTCCCGCTCGGAGAAAGGCTTGAGGATGTAGCCAAAGGGCTCGGTCAGTTTGGCACGCTCCAGCGTGTCATCGGCGTCAAACGCAGTCAAAAAGACAATCGGAACGGTGCAGTGGGTCAGGCGGCGAATGGCGTGGGCAGCGGCAATTCCATCGATGGTGCCAGCCAGTTGAATGTCCATCAGCACCAGGTCTGGCCGGGACTGCTCCACCTGGGCAATGGCATCTTCGCCGGTTGTAGCATGGCCTGCGACCGCGTAACCCAACATGCGTAACTGGTCCTGCACATCGCGGGCAACAATAGCTTCGTCTTCCACGACAAGGACACGGGCTTTCTTTTCGGCAAGGAGTGCAGACATTGGTGTCTACGATAGCTGCTTGGTCGGTCAAACTGAATCAGGCCAACACCTGAATGCCAACAGGGAAATACCTTAGACGCCCAGAAAAACCCTCATTCAGTGACCGAAACCAGCCCTGTCCGGATAGCGTAGCGCACCAGACCGGCCACTTCGTGGATGTCTAGCTGCTTCATCAGCTGGGTGCGGTGGGTCTCCACAGTCTTAACCGAAAGCTCGAGACGGCGCGCAATTTCCTTGGTGCTTTGGCCTTCGGCGATGAGTTGCAGCACCTCGCGCTGTCGTGGGGTCAGTGCGTCGACTGGCTGCTCTTCACTGCGCAGTCGATGCACATAGTCGCTCACCACGCCCTTGGAGACCGCCGGACTGAGGTAGGTTTCACCCCTCAAAACGGCCCTCAACGCCCATTCCAGCTCCATGGGTGCTGCATCCTTCAACAGGTAGGCCACAGCACCCTGACGCAACGCCTGGCGCACGTACTCCGCGTTTTGGTGCATGGACAGTATGAGCACCCGAATCGATGGCCAGGTCTTAACCAGTCGACCGGTGGCTTCCAGACCGTTGAGTCCGGGCATGGCAATGTCCATCAGCACAACCTGCGGTTGCAGCCTTTCAACCATTTCAATCAGTTGCAACCCGTCACCGGCCTCACCCACCACCTCCATGCCTGGAATGGATTCGAGCAATTTGCGCAGGCCCGCACGCACCAGGGTGTGGTCGTCGGCCAGCAAAACACGAACAGTGGTCAAAGGTTTTCCTCGTAGGTGCGCCAGGGGGCGCGGAGTTGAACGGTGCTGCCCTGGCCAGGTGCTGTCTCAATCGTCAATTCACCGCCGACCAGTGTCCCACGCTCTTGCATGCCCAGCACACCAATGCTGTCACCAGCCACAGCGCGAATACGCATGTCGTCCAGATTGAACCCGCAACCATCATCGGTGATGCGCAAAATAACATGGTCGTTTTGACGATCCAGCCGAATTTCGACCCGCTTGGCTTGTGCATGCCTTGAAATATTGGTCAACGCCTCCTGCACGATACGAAAACACGCGGTCTCGATGTCTGGCGCCAAACGGGATTGTCCGCGAACGTGGTGAAAGGTAACCGAAAAACCGCTGCGGTTGGCGCTTTGCTCGGTAACCCATTGCAAGGCCGCAGCCAGACCCAGGTCGTCGAGTAATGAGGGGCGTAAATTGGTCGCCAGTCGGCGCACCTGACGCAACGCCTCTTCCACAATGTGGATGTTCTCCAGGTTGATATCGGCCAGAGCCTTGTCCTTGAGACGCTGGCTCAACTGCAAATTGATCTTGATGGCGGTCAGCGACTGGCCCAACTCGTCATGCAGTTCCACCGCGACCCGCCTGCGTTCGAGCTCTTGCACCTCGAGCACCCGGCGTGACAGCGCCTTGAGTTGGCGCGTGGTGTTGTGCAGGCGCGTCTCGACCTCGTGCTTGTACAGGGCCATGGCCAGCGTGGTACTCAGTTCCCGCTCGGTGAAGGGCTTGAGGATGTAGCCAAAAGGCTCGGTAAGCTTGGCGCGCTCCAGAATATCATCGGCAGCAAAGGCGGTCAGAAAAACGACTGGCAAATTGAATTTGGCGCGTATGGTGGCAGCAGCCGCAATGCCATCAACCACTCCGCACAATTGAATGTCCATCAGTACCAGGTTTGGGCGCTCCTGCTCGACCAGTCGCAATGCCTGATCAGCGTTGGCAGCAATACCAACCGGTTCGTACCCCAGCGCCTGGACTTGCGACGCGATGTCGCGGGCGACGATGGCTTCGTCCTCCACGATCAAAATTCTGGCCTTTTTGATCGGCGCAGTCATGTCCACGAGCCCGCCGCGGTCCAGTCTGCGACCCAACCCGGAAGCGCCTGCCCTGGCATGGGTCGTGCAATGCCAAAGCCCTGCACCAGGTCACAGCCCATCAAAAGCAGTTGCGCGCAATGCGCCTCGGTCTCCACGCCTTCGGCAATGACAGCGCGGCCAAAGGCAACAGACAGGCCAACAACGCCACGCACAATGGCCAGGTCATCGACATCGGTCAGCATGTCGCGCACAAAGCTTTGGTCAATCTTGATCATTTCGGCCGGCAGGTGCTTGAGGTAGGTCAGCGAAGAGTAACCGGTGCCAAAGTCGTCCAACGCGAAGCGTACACCAACGGCCCGGCACGCCTGCATGGTTTGTGAGACTTCGCCGAGGTCTTCCAGGGCGCTGGTTTCCAATATTTCCAACTCCAGCTGGTGGGGCGGCACATCGGGGTGGGCACGCAGCATGCCCGACAGCCAATCAACAAAACCGCTTTGCTGCATCTGCAATGCGCTCAGGTTAACGCTCGTTGGCATGATCAGCCCGGCCGTCTGCCAGTCGCTCATTTGTTGCAGCGCGGTCGCTATCACCCACTCACCAATGGCAATGCTGATGGGATGATCCTCGACAATTGGTAAAAACTCCATCGGCGCCAGTAAGCCGCGTTCCGGATGCTGCCAACGGATGAGGGCTTCCACCCCAACGACCACCCGGTTGCGGATATTAACCTTTGGCTGGTAACAGAGAACAAATTCATTTCGCTCCAGTGCCATGCGCATGCGGTCCAGGCTTTCGCGTCGGGTTTTGACAGCAACTTCGTGATCCAC
>CANNRR010000162.1 GCA_947508055.1 Burkholderiales bacterium | reverse complement strand
TTCGATGGTCGTCTTGTACCAGCGTTACCCAAAGTAGTGGCCTATCTACCTTTGCTAGTGGCTGGAGTGTGGCTGGGTGAACATATGCACCGCAAGGTTAGTGAGCGTCACTTCCGCATCGCTATTTACTGCCTGCTGCTGGTGACTGGCGCCTTGCTCGCTCGACCGCGCTGAAAGAGGACTTGCACTTGATATTCGGACACTGCCTCTACCCGCCTATGCCCTAAAACAAGGCGCCACGGAGGCGATGCAAGACTATCTAACTTGGGAAGTCGGGCCAATGGCTCAGGTCAACAATGATTCCGATCAATAGTTCAGTACTAAGAACGTCCACCAGCTTCTCGTTCAACTGCCGCATCACTCAACATTCAATTTTGCCGAGATCTTGGAAGTCGCAGCAGCCACTTGCCCTGCGTTGTCTGTGATCGACCCAGTCAAATCATCCACTGCTTCCGGACGACTCTGAGCATCGCCGGAATTGCTTCCGCAGTGAAGTTTAAATTCGGGTCAAATCGAATAACCATACAGCTGACACTGACGGGCACGAGCTTTGTGCCCTTATGTCGAGCTCTGCATTCCAGCCGCTGGCGTAATATCGAAGCGGTCATTTGCAGTCACGAACCGTAGGATCCAAGCGGACAATCAGAACGATCTTGAAGTTGATTGATTTCGTCTTGGGTATCAGTTTCCAGACATAGGACCCGTCGCTCCTCCACCGAGACCACCACGGCGCGACCGCTTTGCGTCATCAGGTTTGCCATCCTTGCGGCGAGACTCTGCTGATGAGCGACCAGATTCACTGCCGGCGGCCGTAAACGCCGGAATCGCCAGAATCAACATTTCGTTGGCGGTCTTCTGCTGTTGCAGCGTCAAACTCGCGTACAGACCTTTTGCTGCGGCCTCCACATCTTCCAGCGCAGCGAGCCGGTTCTGCAGGTTGTCAACCATCCGGCCAATCTGATGGGGAGCCGGGTCCTCTGGCGAAGGCGTTGTGGGCTTTTGTCGGTAGTAGACGCCGGTATAGGCGTCCACCTTGTTGTTGAACACATCCCACAAATCCCGTTGCTGAGGGTTCAGCCCGAGGCGATCGAAGACCTCAGTCAAGCTAAGTTCACGTAGCCCAGGCGGATGCATCATCGCAGTAGCCTTGGTCGCCTCAGGTGGTCTGAGTTCAGTCGCCGGGGCACCTTTGCCATCCGATTGCGCCAAGCCTACCAAGGGCGCCAACAGGAGTATTGACCAAGCTATCTGTTTCATCTGTGTGCTTTCAGAACGCATGAACTACCCCAAGCGCAGAGGAATGTATATCTTCATGCCGTCACGCTGCAGCAGCAGCGCAGCGGACTTCCCCGACCGGACTGCTGCCGCGCCAGCCTGAGTAATCGTGCTTACCTGCTTACCGTCAATTGCCAGGAGTAGGTCGCCAGGCTGCACACCTGCATGCTCGGCGGGGCCATTGACGCCTTCAACAATTAAACCGGCCGGCTTGCCCTCAGACTGTTCGTCCTTTGACTTTGGCAGACTCAACAGCAGACCCAAACGTGCCACTGGATTGGGTTGAGTCGCGACGGGCTTTGGTGGTTTTACTGGATCAATTTTCGCGTCGCTCAGCGTGGCGTGCAGGCTACGCGGCGCCCCATGGCGCCAGATGTCAAGTTCGATCTGCTCGCCCGGTTGAGCCAGACTCACGTTGGCCGACAGGTCGCCGGCAAGGTCGATCGGTTTGCCGTTCACTGCCAAAACCACGTCACCACTCTCCAGACCAGCTCGCTCGGCAGCACTGTCTTTCTGCACGTCGTTGACCAATGCACCCGACGGCTTGTCCAGTTTGAAGGCCTCCGCCAGCGTTTGATTGACATCCTGCACTGAGACGCCAAGCCTGGCATGGCTGACCTTGCCAGTGCTCAGAATTTGCTGTTCTATACGTTGCGCTACGCCGATCGGAATAGCAAACGACAGACCCTGATAGCCCCCCGAGCGCGAATAAATCTGGGAGTTGATCCCGACAACCTCACCCCGCATGTTGATCAGTGGGCCGCCGGAATTGCCTGGGTTAATCGCAGCGTCGGTCTGAATGAAGGGAACGGAGCTGTCACCAGGCAGTGAGCGTCGGGTGGCGCTGATGACCCCGGCTGTTACCGTACTCTCAAAACCAAAGGGTGATCCTATGGCCATCACCCATTCGCCCACGCGCAGCGGCGTGGGTGGCGTGAGCGATACGGCCTGGAGCTTGCTGGCATCAATCTTGAGGACGGCAATATCGGTCAATTTGTCGCTGCCCAATACTTTGGCGACGAACTCGCGACGATCTGTCAGTTTGACCACCACTTCTTCTGCATCGCTGACTACATGGGCGTTGGTGAGGATCAAGCCGTCAGGACTGACGATGAAACCAGATCCTTCGCCGCGCGTCGGCATTTGGATTTGTGGCGGCAAGCCGCCAAACCGCTGCTGGAAGCCGCGCAGAAAGTCGCTCATGGCATCTTCTTCTTGAGACTTCTGCGCATCGCTACTGCTGTCCCCGGCAGCGTCACCGGATGTCGATACTTTTCGCGTCCCACGAACACTGATGTTCACCACCGTCGGGGCGAATTGAGCCGCGATGCTCGTCATGTCTGGAAGTGCAGCCGGGTTAGGCACGATCGCGGTTGCCATCCGCACGGGCTGAGCACTACTGACTTGGGGAAGTCCTGCGCTGGCGATACCCGTGATTAGCAGAATCGTAGGGAATGCCAGGCGTGACAGGGGTCGGTATTTCTTGTAATTCATGATCTGTTAGGTAGGGTATGTATCACTGACTATGCGCGTTCTCGCACGGTTGACGAGGACGGCAACAAGTACCGCAGCCGCAGCCGAACTCGCCATCAATGGAGACGCCGCGAGGATCTGGGCAACGCCATCGAGAGCTTCGACGCTGACCTGCTGAACACGGTCAACGAGCGCTATCACGTCGCTCACCTGCACATTCTGAGCGTCTGCCATCTGCACACGCAGGTCTGGCCAACTGCTGCGAAATCGAATCTTTGCAAAGGTGCCGTTGGCGATGGAGACAAGGGCGAGCAAGCCCAATGGCCTCATAAGGTGTTCCAGCAAGCTGCTCTGCAAGGTCACAGGAGCTGTTTCATAGACCTTGCCGACCATTTGCGCAAGCATTCGATCTTGCACCTCTGGCGGCGCGGACTCATACGCCTGGTACTCCAACTGATCAACGGGGACTTCTTTCGCCGAAAGATCTCGCGAAGTCTGCGTAAGAACAAAGGGCGTGGCATTGGAATTGGAATTGATAATCGCGATCTCCTGGTTGAGAGGACCGCCCAAGAAGATGGGCGTCTAACAGTCAAAGGCAATGCCTATGTCAAAGTGGCCAGTGTGGTCAAGTGACGTGGCTGTCAGGTATCGCCTTTGTGAAGCACTGGCAAAGAATGAAAGCATCTCGTCTCGCACTATCGCAACTTGGACTGGCACCTTCCGCTCGCCACCACGCTCCCTGTCAGGCGGAAAATCGTTTATGCCAATGGAATACACCCGAGTACCTGACGTGATTGGCGGCAATTGGGTGACACTTTTTGAAAGCCGACTACTTCATGTTGACTCTGACCCATCAGCTGCGCCGGCTTGGTGCAATGCGCCGGGATCCAGTCCCTGTGCAGGTCGAGTTAACTGCTCACATTCATGGTGGGGAGTGAGACCGGTCGTTCAGTGTTTATCGCCTGAGGGACTCGTCTGACCTTGTACGAGAAGTTTCTGCTTTCATACCATCTTTGGTAAAGCTGTTCGTGCTCTTGGGCCACTTCATTCCAAGCCCGCACAAAGTTGGGCACTGGCTTGATGCGACACAACTGTTGTTCGATTGCATCAACCCACGCTTCGAGCGTTGCTGTCAGCGGCAACGCGGCGCCCGCATCAGGCGTGACATCTGCAGCAGCACCGCACACATCGGACACTACCACGGGCACTCTTGCCGCCATTGCCTCACTGATCACCATGCCATACGGCTCCGCTTTGGCTGGATGCAGCAGCACATCAAAATCCCAGTGGCGCACTGGATCAGTCCAACCCGCCAATTCGTAGCCACCCTGCCATTTCGCAAATAGTTTCTTTACCTTGGCGACCTCGGGGCCAACCACCACAAATTTCAAGTTGGGTCGGCTGTGGCGCAATTGCCGAATTGCCGCAATTGCCAATAGCAGACCCTTACGCTTCCATTCGCTTCCAACAAAGCCGATCACGCCTGCATCGCGTGGCACGCTCCTGCTGTCGCGCAGAACTGCAGTCGTTACTCCAGGTGTTATTGGCTCCGTGAGCTTGTGCGCAAATTCCGGGTAGTAATGAATCAGCTGTTGCTTCATGAATTCAGAATTGGGAACAATGCGGTTGGCAACAGAAAGCTCACGTCGCTCCAGAAACAGTTGCATCGCCACGCGCAGCGAAATCAGGCGCCACCAGGGCTTTTCAAAGATCGTGGCAAATGGCGAGCCATGGAACGTGGTGATGTCATGGCAGTTGACCCGTTCATGGCTGTGTATTAACCACCCGGGACGGGGGTTTGCCTGCAGCCAGGTGTTAACCGTGTTGGCGAACTGCATGTGCGCTCGCCACCGGGGTCGCATCGCAGCCGCACCCAACTCATGCACAACAATCCCGTTCGGCCGTTCGCCTGGACAGACTTCGCATAGAACTTCTACTTGATAACCGAGGCCACGCAATTCATGGGTGACATTCCAGACATACCGCTCCATGCCACCCACCGGACCATAGCGTCGCACTACATGGATTATTTTCATATTGTTGAGTAGCGGGTATCGCGTATCGCGTTTTGGCAGATGGACAACGCGGCACCTAATGATTAACCCATTGTTGAACCTTTTGCCTTGTGTTCGGTACTCCGGCCTCTGTAGACTTGGCTCGAACTCCGCCGATCGACGATGCACCGGGATTTGGCTTGGCGCAAAGTTCAGTGATAGCGAAGACCGCAACTAAGGCCGACAGGATCGACAAACCCATCACCCCAAATAGTGTCTTCACTTGCTGCTCTCCTCAAATTGTTCGGATATTGCGGCCCATGATGACGGACGCTACGTGCAAATCCTGTTTGTGATGGGTAAAGTGCAGGTAAAGAATGGTCATAGCCTTAGCACTGACTGGCTGAGCCGAGGTGACAGGACTGATTTGATTGCGCGCCAACATATTTTGTCCGCCTGAAGAGATTGCACTTTCGATACGGGTTTTTCCCTACTCGACCTTTACTATGTCGACACCCTGGCGTTACAAATGGTGGGTATCGTTGAGTTGGGAATTTTCCCGTAACCCGACGTCTTGTTTGTTCAACGTGGTTTCCCCGGACGCAGTGCCGGGTTTTTTTTGGTCGGTCAATCAAGTTTGGCGGAATACATCGCTGGATCGGGAGAAGCTTCTGGCGCGCTTCTGTCTTTGCGTTTTGTCGCTGAAGGGTCAATGTCGTTTGTCAGACAGTATTACCCAAGAGATCAAACTTCGTTCTGATACCGGATACCGGCCGGCGGCCAACGGCCCCTTGGTGCCCGACAGCCACAATCTTGGGGACCGGACGTTCGCGGCCGTGGTCCGGGAAGCCAAAGCAGCCCTTCAGATTACGAGTTCGTTTTCGTTTCGTCGGCCGACTCCAGTGCATAGGCAGAGCAATCAACGACCCAGATATCTATCGAAGAATTTGGCAATGTCCGTGAATGCTTCTTTGGTCTCCGGGGCGCCTGAGCTGAAACCATATTGAGCATGAGACTGACCTTCGTACACATTCAGGTCTGCCACCACACCAGCGCGACGCAGCTTGCGGTGCGTTCGTACCGTATTGGAGAGGAACAAATCCCTGGTGCCAGTCGTCAGAATAGCAGGCGGAAAGCCACTAAAGTCTCCATAGATGGGCGACAGCTGCGGATCTTTAAGATCATGCCCGGCTGCATAGAGCAAGGCTGCTTTGCTGACCATGCCATCCCAGGTCACAATGACGTTGTCAATCCACTCGTTCGTCTCGTACGTGTCGCCAATCTTGGCGATATCGGCCCAAGGTGTCCCCGGTGCGATGGCGGCAGGGAGCGGCACTTTCTCGGCCTTTGCGCGATGCACCAGAGCCAGTGTCATTGCGCCACCTGTAGACGCTCCAAAAACAGCCATGTTGGTGGGCTTGTTGGTTTTGATCAATTCCTTCCAGACCGCCATGGCATCGTCCATTGCAGCAGGATACGGAAAATCAGGCGGCATGCGGTAATCGACCGACACGACTTTGTACCCGCCGAAGCTTGCCAGGAAAATGGCTTCGGGCAAGGCTGTCTCGCCCGCTCCAAAAACATAGGCCCCTCCGTGCAAGTGCATGAGCAGCCGGTCCTTGTTGCTCGAATGAAAATTCTTTGGCGTCAAAATGAACACCTTGACGCCTGCAATTTTGGTAGTCTCCACGTCAACCCCGAGCTTTTCTTTCAGAGCCGGAATCACGGCGATCACTGGCGCTGTCCATTGGCTGATTAGCTCTTTCCAACTCGCAGTGTCCTTGGGTGCTGCATTGAAGAATGACGGGTACGGCGCGCCAATCAACGCCTGAATTTGCGGGCTGACTTCGTTGGTGGGTACCGGACTGACGTGAGCGGGCGAGTGGCGAGCACCTGCGCGGGAATTGGCAGCAGCTTGCGCCGGTGCAGTCTCGGAATATCCTGCGGTCTGGGCTTGCACTGCAATCGCTGTGAACCCCGCAAGCAGCATCGCCAAGAAATCAATTCTGGATTTCATGTGTTCCTCTGGCGTGTTGTCGCACGAACTGCGATATCGATTTGACCCGGCTGGTTGGCAAATATTCGCAATATTTGCTGCTCTGAGTCACTGTCTTTCCTGGCCGACGAACCGGTAAGTTCAACGCTGTAACCGTCATCAAACTGAATCCGAGGCAGATATATTTCTGTCGGTGCTTGGATGTTCAGGTCAGCGATGTATTTCACAACAAACACACGTTTGTCCTGCACCCACTGGACTGATTCCAATTGACCCTGGACCGCGCGGACGTAGGGGCGGCAAAAGCCCCTTACGGCGCGCCCACCAGAATCGTGTCCAACACTTTCGTCAATCTGATCTACTGAATAGATCGATAGATCTTCCTGATTCCATTGATCTCTGACGCGCAGGTCGTTTCGATTTCCTGCCGTGTAGTTCCACTGGGTGGAGCTCATCTGTAGCATGTCTAGCGCGTCGTACATCAACCCCAAAGCAGTTGTATGGTCTCCCCAAATCGACGAATCTGTTTGTCCTTGGCGCCAGAGCCAATATGCCTTGCCGTGATCAAGGTCGTAGGGGATTCCGAATTCGCCCAGCAACGTAGGCGCAGCGGAGGCGCCAAAGCGTTGGGCCATGTTCTTGATGCGCGAGAGTTGACGCGTATAGAGGCTGCGTATGGCATCAGTCCCCCTGGCAGACTCTCCCGTCAGAAGGTCCACCGACAAGGAAGAACTGAAAGACTTTGTGAGCAACATACCGATGTCATACCAATGACTGGCATTGACGCATGCCGTGGGCATTTCCTTAGGGAACTGGCGGCCAGAAAATGCGCCAAATGGATCGATCTCTGCGAAGACCAACCAGTCAGATCGGTGTTTGCGGATGGTTTCAGCTACAGCGGCAAAAAAGGGGGCAAAAGCATGCTCAGCGATATCAAGAGGCTCATCATGATGGGTCTTCATGGCATCTTCGCGCAATGCTACTGCCTGACCGCCTTCAATACGATAGACGCCAGCTTGGGCAAACGGGCATGAGGCGCCCTCGCGCCAGATTGACAAACCGAGCGGGTTGACCGTCTGCCGGGCAGACGTGTCCAAAACTCCCG
>CANNRR010000161.1 GCA_947508055.1 Burkholderiales bacterium | reverse complement strand
CAGTCAGCCCCTGTCGGTGTCGACCTTCAGGTTCAAGATATCTCATCCCAAAGAGTGTTTCAATCGAGCAGCCCCAGAGGTATTCGTGGTCCATTCCACTGATATGAACCGATGTTAAGTAAATGAAAAAGCCGGCACGTACAGAAGTCATAGGCATCGCCAGCGGCAAGGGCGGTGTTGGCAAGACCACAGTGGCCGTCAACCTGGCCATTGCCTTGCGGCTCAAGGGTCATCGAGTGATGCTATTCGATGGCGATTTGGGCCTGGCCAACGCCCAGATTGCCATGGGCTGTGCCTGCCCTTACAACCTGGAACATTTCTTGAGTGGTCAAAAAAGCCTGCAAGACATCACCGTCACTTCGCGCCATGGCGTGCTGTTGATCCCTGGTGCGTCCGGTGCCATGGAAATGGCCGCCCTGTCGGAGTTACAGGCATCGAGAATCGTGCAGGCCTTTAGCGCCCTCGAAGATGACATTGACTTTTTGATTGTTGACATGGCGGCCGGGATTTCCCCTTCCGTGCTGTCATTCATGGCGGCCTGTCAACGCCGCTTCATTGTGGTTCGGGACGACCCCTCCTCGATTGCTGATGCCTACGGAACCATCAAGGTTCTTATCCAGAACTACGACCTCAATGAGATCTACCTGATACCCAACGCAGTGAGCAGCCAGGCTGAGGGTCAGGGCCTGTTTAAACGTATCAACAATGTGTGTGCACAGTTTCTCAACTACACGACACGGTACTTGGGGTCGATCCAGAATGATGAACTCATACTGGCTGCCCACAAGAGATACGAACCTGTCATGGAATATGCGCCTCGCAGCGGAGCGGCCCGCGACTTCAATCGCCTGGCCGACTCATGTTGTGAATTGCAGGAGATCAATCAACTCTCCGGCGGCATGCAGTTCTTTGTCGAGCGACTGGTAAGGTTCAGGGCCTGAGTCATCATGGTAGCGTCGACCCGCATGTACGAAGACGTCCATAACGACAGTGAAGCGCTGGTGTTGGCACATTTGGGAATGGTCAAGCGCGTTGCTTTGCACCTGAAGGTGCGGATTCCGCCCTTCATGGAACTGGACGAACTGATACAAGTGGGAATGATTGGCTTGCTGGAAGCGGCGCGCGCCTTCAAGCCAAGCAAAGGGATCGACTTCGAGAACTTCGCACTGAGTCGGGTACGAGGTGCCATGCTGGACGAGGTCAGGCAACTGTCCTTCCTGCCACGCTCAGCGACCGCTTTCAACAAGTCCGAAAATCAGGCCAACATTCATCTATCGTCAGTACTCGGCCGCGCGCCGACTCAAACCGAACTTGCCGAGCATCTTGGCGATGATTTGGATGTCTTCCAAAAAAAGCGGGGCAAGGCCAAGCGCTTCGAAACGTTTTCCATGGAAGTCATGTCTGAAGAGGTGATGAACATCGCCGATGCGAGTTCAAGACAACCTGAGGCGATCTTCGAGCACAAGGAGTTCATGCAAGCCGTGACGGGAGCGATCGCAGAACTACCGGAGCGCGAACAGTTGCTGATGTCGCTCTACTATGTCGAAGAACTCAACCTCAGGGAAATTGGCGAAACCCTTGGCGTAACCGAGTCCCGTGTCAGCCAACTCCTTTCCGCCACCGTCAAGAAACTGCGCAGCACCCTGCAAATTGGTGACTTGCCACCATCAAAAACGCGCCCAGCGCCTCGCTGAAGACTGTTTTTTCGCTGTTTTTGTTGTCGGTCTTAAGTTTTCCGACCATGGTCCGATTCCTCCTGTGTACAGAATTTCAGTAGGAGCTCAAAATCATGCGTGTTCACTTCAATGCCACGGAATCCTATGGCGCTGGCAATTTGGCGTCGCAGGCGGCAACCGCCAATCGTGTTGACCTGATCCAGATGCTTTTCGATGGGCTGATTGAAAGCCTGACAGCGGCGCAAGGACACCTGCAACGCGGCTCCATCCAGGAAAAAGGCAAGAGTTTGTCCCGTGCCAGCCGCATTGTGGTTGGTCTGCAAAGCTCGCTTGACTTTCAAAAAGGCGGTGAGTTGGCACAGAACCTGAATGAACTCTACAGCTATGTAACGCGTCGGCTGATACATGCCAACGCAAAGAACGACGCGCAAGCAGTGGCTGAGGTGCTTGGCCTGATGAGTGACATTCGCCAGGCCTGGCAGGACGTTCCGTCACTGCTTCCAGCCCAGACCCTAGCTACTTTTCATTGAACCGGGACCATTCCCACAGACCAGTGCTCGCGCGTCTGGTTTCGACAGCAGTCGCGATATTTGGGGATCATTATGTTCGGCATCATAGGTTTGGTAATTCTGTTTGGTTGTGTTTTTGGCGGCTACATCCTGGGCGGCGGATCGATGGCACCCATTATTCATGCTGCCCCAATCGAAGGCTTGGTCATCGTGGGGGCGGGCGTGGGTGGCTTGCTGATTGGCAATAGCGTACAAGTGATCAAAGGTGCCATGAGCGGGATTGGCAAGACTTTCTCCGGGCCCAAGTACAAGAAACAGGACTATCTCAACGTCATCTTCTGTGTTTCAAAGGTCATGAAGACCCTCAAGAGTGAAGGGGCCGTGGCACTTGAGGCGCACATAGAGACACCGGAGTCGAGCGCGATCTTCAGCGAGTACCCCAAACTGCTCAAGGACCATGCTCTGCTGCACCTGATCACCGACACGGTGCGCCTGATGGTCGTATCGCAAGGCACCTTGAGTCCTCACGCAGTCGAAGAGGTGATGGAGAACTCCATCAAGACCCACCACCACGACGAACTGAAGAATGCCGACGCCTTGGCCACACTGGCGGGCGCCTTGCCCGCCCTGGGGATTGTGGCGTGCGTGCTCGGCGTGGTCAAAACCATGGCGGCGATCGATCAACCGCCGGCGATTCTGGGCGGCTTGGTCGGCGCCGCGCTGGTCGGAACCTTTCTTGGGGTTTTCCTGGCCTATGGCCTGGTCGAACCCTGGGCCAAGCGTCTGGGTCAGATCATTGAAGATGAATCTGCCATTTATGGCGTGGTAAAGCAAATTATTATCGGGACCATGCATGGGCATCCCATGCCACTGATTCTTGAGGCGGCACGCGTCGGCATCAGTCATCACAACCAGCCAAGCTTCGCCGAGGTCTTTGACGGACTCAGAGGTAAGTGACGATGGCTGACTCGGAAGAATCCCAGCAAGCGCCTGCTGCGGCAACTCCAGCTCCGGAGCTTGCAGCGCCAGCGGACAAGCCCGCCGGGCCAGAGGCGCTCGCGCCGATCATCATCATCAAGAAAATCCAGCCGGGTCACGCCGGCGCCCACGGTGGCGCCTGGAAGATCGCGCTGGCCGACATGATGACGGCCATGATGGCGTTCTTCCTGCTGATGTGGATTCTGGGTGCAACCAATGAATCGCAAAGAAAGAGTGTTGCAGACTACTTCAAGCCGACATCGCACAGCGAGATCACGATGGGAAAACTTGCCGGATCGAACGGCATCATGGGCGGAAAATCGATCGTCGACACTGACGGGTTCCCCTACACCGCCAAGCAAACCGCAGCTCTGCAACGGCTGACGCCCCGATCGGAAGGCGGTCCGACCGAGAACGATCCTTCGCCAAACAGCGAAAATGCCAGAGATTCAGATCAAGCAACCCAGTCTGAAAAGCGCAAGAATATCGAAGAGGCCGATAACAACAATTTTGACAAAGTTGAAAAAGAAGTTCGCGAGCAACTCGAGAAAAATCCGAGTCTGCAGAAGTTAAGTGAGCAGGTCCAGTTTGTGCGGGAGAAGGAAGGTCTGCGCATCGAGATCATCGACAAGGCGGATTTTGCGATGTTCTCCCTGGGAACCAGTCAACTCCAGCCGCGCGCCCTGGCGCTGATCGAGGAGGTCGCACGCTCACTGGCAACGCTGCCAAACAAGCTCAGTGTGCGCGGACATACGGACAGTGTGCCATTCACCAGTTCACAAACTCGAAACAACTGGTCTCTGTCCGCCGAGCGCGCTGAGTCTACGCGTGCCTTGCTGGAACGCCGTGGCGTCGGTCCGACCCGCTTCTCGCACATTGAAGGCGTAGCAGACACCGCACCCTACAACTCGAACGACCCCAGAGATCCTCGAAATCGCCGCATCAATATCACGGTACGGTATCGCGATTGAGCTGCACAGGCTAGTGAATTGGAGCGACCCTATGGATGATTTATCCAACAGCAAACCTCACCAGGTGAAAGTGCTGACGCTGCCTGACCTGGTCTTCATGGTTTTCCTCCTTTTTTGCATGGTATGCGTGGCCTGGGTTGGGCGTCTGGCCTACCAGGAGGGCATGCACAACGAAGGAACCAAGCGCAACGGAGAACTGTGGGCAAAGTGGTTTGCGCAAGCCGCCCAGGATCGCGGAAAAGCAGGCTATGAGCCCGCTTCCTGCAGTGTTAGCGCCCTGCCGGTGGTCACGCCGGTTGCGACGCAAGCGGCACCCGTCAATCCCAACCCCAGTGCCGAACCCAGCATCGAGGCCCAGCTGCCTGTGAAGTCCGAAGCACTGACGCCAACCGCACCAAGCACCCCGCTGCTGGTCCCAACGCCACGCACCTGGGGGCCGTGTCTGAAGGCGCTAACAACGCAGGGTGGCCCACTAGCCAATCTGGTCAACCCGTTCAACAGCAAGCCGATTGCCCTGGTAGCCAAGTGTGATATGACTGACAGGCTGCTCACCGGCAGCTTGGTCCTGGAAAAAATACAGCCAACACCGCCCGGCTCAGCCATCCCGACCGTCAATTCACCACTGACTGAATCCGATCCGATCGACCAGAAGATGCAAATCCGGATCACGGTATGCGACAAGGGCGCTTATCCCATCCGGATCGCCGAACTCGAATTCTGAGGGATACACCATGGAACCCACCAACAACATCGCGAAGATTCATGGTTTCAACCACCGGGCCGAGATCCCGCACGGCCTGCCCCTGCGCAAGTGGATTTACAGCTGGCTACTGGACCCCACTGTAGAGGGAAACCATCAGAAACGCATAGACCGTTGGATCGCGATCCTGATCGTTACCAACCTGTTTGCGCTCCTGTTTGAACACATCCCCGCGATCTATGAACCCAACAAAGTTTTATTTCATGCATTCGACATCTTTTCGGTGGCGATATTCACCGTCGAGTATTTTCTAAGACTGTACCTGGCGCCAGAAGATCACGAGTTCAAGGGCAAGGGCTATTCGCACTTGCGATACGTCTTCAGTCCCTTCGCCGTCATTGACTTTCTGGCGGTAGCGCCGTTTTACCTGCAAGCCTTCATTCCGGTGGATTTGCGGATGCTGCGGTTCTTGCGATTGCTCCGAATCCTGAAGCTCTTCCGCGTGCTGATACCAGCCATCAAAGATTTTGCTGTTGCAAATCGAGGGCGTACCTTCCGCCAGAAGATGCATGCCCTTGTATTCCCGAGTGAATTCGGTGGCGCCCTGCACGGCCTCTTCGACACCTTTATCGCCTTGTGGGTGGTCATATCGGTGGTGGCCGTCGTGCTGGAGTCGGTTCAGAGCATCCACTATCTGTTGAACATTCAGTTCATCATCCTCGATGCGGTTGCAGTCGGTGTTTTTACCCTCGAATACTGCATGCGCATGTACAGCTGTGTGGAAGAACCACGCTTTCAGCACGCCTTCGGGGGGCGCCTCAAGCAGGCCGGGGAAACGTCCTCGGTGATCGACTTTCTGGCCATCCTGCCCTTCTACCTGGAGGCCTTCCTGCACCATCTGTTCGACCTGCGATTTCTGCGAGTGTTTCGGCTGCTGCGCTTACTCAAGCTCACGCGCTATACCGGCGCGACCAAGACCCTGACCAAAGTGATCGTGCGCGAATGGCCGGTACTCGCTGCATCAGCATTTGTGATGATGCTGCTGGTGGTGCTGACAGCCAGCCTGGGCTACTTGTTTGAACATGAGGCACAACCTGAAAAATTTGAAAACATCCCGCAATCCATTTACTGGGCCGTCATCACCTTGGCATCCGTGGGTTATGGTGATATTTCGCCCATAACTCTCATGGGTCGTGTCATGACCATCATCCTGGCGCTGTTGGGGATCGGCATTTTCGCCATCCCGGCCGCCCTGCTGTCGTCAGCCTTCAGCGACCAATTACGCATCGAACGCGAGGGCCTGAAAGAGCATGTTTATGCCATGTTGAGCGACGGTGTCATTTCAGCCGACGAGGCTGGCGTCCTCAATGCAGAAGCCAAGCGTCTTCACTTGAGCGATGAGGAAGTCAAGCGAATGATCGACAAGGCCAAACGAGACCGGGAACTCAAGGATGACATATCCCAGCTTCCACTGCACAAGATCGCTGCCACACCGGAACACGCGGTCGAGCATTTCAAAGTGCTGCTGTCGCAAATTCGACAACTTGGAATCTTGACGGATGCCAACAAGTTTGAACCAACAGCTCTGAAAGATGATCGTCTGACAGCAACCGAAATAGCCTTGTGGCGACAGATTCAGGGAAATCCTTCGCATCCCTCCTGACCTGACAGATGCGTACTCATTCAATTCATCGCCAAGAATCCATCATCATGCAAAAGAACAACACACTCCGAATCGCCCTGATATCCATACTTGGGGTCACCGCGGTATTTGTTGCCGCTGGCTGGATGGCTTTCGCCAGCGGCTGGGTCGGGTTTGGCAAATCAGCCGCACCATCTGCTGAAGAGCGATTAAAAGCAGAAAGAAGAAAGCGCTCTGACGAAGACATAACGCTCATCTGCGAAGCAAACTACACCATGCCTGGAAACACTCTGGACGCAACACCCAAGCAGTACAAGGAAATGATGGCCGCTGGTTTGGACTACAAAACGATGGTTGGCTGGTACCAAGGCGTATTTTCAATTTCAGAGACGCGCAAGGGCGTCATGGTAGTCAAGGGAAACAAGGCAACAGTCAGTCGGCCAGCGATGTTTGAACGTTTCGGCACCATGGTAACCGGCGAACAGTTTACGCTGGACCGCGACAGCGGTGCGTTTCTCCAATCTTTGACCATCAAGGATGGCCGCAAGATTGAGATTGTCAAAGGCTACTGTGGAAAGCTGACCAAAGCACCTTTCTGACATGAGAAATACACTTTTTGCTTTGCTGTGCATGCTCTCGGCCAACTGGAATATGGTTAGCGCTGGCGATTGGGAAGAAGGTTTTGCCGCCTACGAGCGTCAGGACTATGTCACTGCGGTAAAAAAGTGGCGTGCCGTAGCTGAGCGCGGTGACCGCTTGGGTCAATCCATTCTTGGTGCCATGTATGCGCAAGGACAAGGCGTGCCGCAGGACTACGCCATCGCCATCAAATGGTATCGATTGGCGGCCGTCCAGGGCGAAGTAAAAGCTCAATACAAACTTGGTTTCATGTACGCAAACGGGCAAGGTGTATCGCGTGACAACCTTCGTGCTTACATGTGGAGCTACCACGCGGCGCTAGCAGGCCACCCGGATGCGCCCAAGATCCGCGATCAGGCGGAGAAATCACTCAATCTGGAAGAGTTTTCAAATGCCAGGAGGATGGCCCTGGAATGTCAGCAGAGAAAATTCCAGGGTTGCAAGTAACGCTCGCTATTTCTTGCTGCAGGCTATCTTTAACAGGGCGGCCGCTATGGTGCCACTTCCGGTGGGGCGCCATTGAAGTGGATCTTTCAAGGTGAATATGATCTTTCCACTTCCCATCTTTTCACTGTAATTGTTGTAGTACAGGGTTCGCGAGCGTTCTTGCTTGCAGTCGTACTCACTCTGGTCCTTGGATGACAAGAACGATTTCGTGTTCGTGTCAACTTGAGTACTTTTGAAGTCAACCAAATACCACATTTTCACAATCTCGCCTGACCTCTGGATGGTCGGTGAATCAACGTAAAAAGTCCCGGTTTCATTGGCCCCGATCTCGAGCCAGGCGGCCTGGCAGGAACTGCTTGCCGCAGCGATGCACAGCACTCGCAAGACCATCTTCATTTTTGTCATCTTTGACCCGACAGTGTTTTCAAACGCCAATGATAAGACATCCTGCTCTTAAGGTTGCTCCCGTTTGGCTGATGCTGATGAAT
>CANNRR010000160.1 GCA_947508055.1 Burkholderiales bacterium | reverse complement strand
GGTCGATAAAAGCGCCAAACGCGGCTACGTTGCTGACCGTGCCTTCCAGAATCATGCCTTCCTTCAGGTCCTTGATATCGTCCACGCCGTCATTGAAACGGGCCACCTTGAAGTCGGGGCGCGGGTCACGGCCGGGCTTTTCCAGTTCGCCCAGAATGTCCTTGACGGTGATAACTCCAAACTTGTCATTGGCGAATAGTTCCGGGCGCAGCGTTTTGAGCATGTCGGCACGGCCCATGATTTCGGTCACCGGCTTGCCGGTTTTGACAATGATGTCCTGAACCACGGGGTAGGTTTCGGGGTGCACCCCCGTCATGTCCAACGGGTTGCTGCCCCCGCGTATGCGCAAGAAACCTGCCGCCTGCTCAAAGGTTTTTGCACCCAGGCCGGTGACCTTGAGCAAGTCCTGGCGGCTGCCAAAGGCTCCGTTGGCTTCGCGCCAGCGCACCACGGCCTTGGCCACGGTGCCCGACAAGCCCGAGACACGACTCAGCAGCGGTACGCTGGCGGTGTTCAGGTCCACTCCGACCGAGTTCACGCAATCTTCCACTACCGTGTCAAGCGTGCGGGCCAGTTCACTCTGGTTCACATCGTGCTGGTACTGGCCCACACCAATGCTCTTGGGGTCGATCTTGACCAACTCAGCCAGCGGGTCCTGCAGCCTGCGGGCAATGCTGGCGGCACCGCGAAGGCTCACGTCCACATCGGGCATCTCTTGGGATGCAAATTCGCTGGCGGAGTAGACCGATGCCCCAGCTTCTGACACCACTACTTTTTCGATAGCGGCTTGCGCATGTCCTGCGGGGGCTGCAGCCTGTTTTGCCATCAACTTGATCAGGTCGCCCGCCAACTTGTCGGTCTCGCGGCTGGCGGTGCCGTTGCCGATGGCGATCAGATTCACTCCGTGTCGCAGGCACAAAGCGCCAAGCGTGTGCAAAGAGCCGTCCCAATCCTTGCGCGGCTCGTGCGGGAACACGGTGGCGGTTTCGACCAGCTTACCGGTGGCGTCCACCACGGCTACCTTGACGCCGGTGCGGATGCCGGGGTCCAAGCCCATCACAACACGGGGACCCGCAGGGGCCGCTAACAACAGGTCGCGAAGATTGTCGGCAAACACCTTGATGGCGACTTTTTCGGCATCTTCCCGCAGCCGGGTGAACAGGTCGCGCTCGGTGGACATGCTGAGCTTGACCTTCCAGGTCCAGGCCATGCACTTGCGGATCAAATCGTCGGCAGCGCGGCCCGCATGGCTCCAGCCCAGTTTGAGTGCGATGCGGCCCTCGGCCAATGAGATCGCCGGAGCGGCACGGGCGGTAGGCCGAAGCCCGGTCGGCAGAGCGTCCTGCTCTGGGAGCACCAGCTTGGCATCCAGAATATCCAGCGCCCTACCTCGGAACACGGCCAGCGCCCGGTGCGAAGGCACGCGCCCGATGGGCTCGTCGTAGTCAAAATAATCGCGGAACTTGGCGATGTCGGCGTTGGCTTCGTCCTTGCCATCCATCAATTTGCTCTGAAGCAGGCCTTCATTCCACAGCCACTCGCGCAGGTCTTGCACCAGGGCCGGGTTTTCGGCCCAGCGTTCGGAGAGCAAATCGCGTACGCCATCCAGCACGGCTTGCACGGTGGAGAAGTCGCTCTGTTTGTCTTCGCCCTCGACCACGGGGCGCATCGGGATGACAAAGGGCAGCGCCGCCTCGGCGGGCACCAGCGTGGGGTCGTTGAACAGGGCGTCGGCCAATGGCTCCAGCCCGGCTTCGCGGGCCAACTGGCCCTTGGTGCGGCGCTTGAGCTTGTACGGCAGGTAAATGTCTTCCACCTCCTGCTTGGTGGCGGCGTTGGCGATGGCGGCCATCAGCGCGGGCGTGAGCTTACCCTGCTCGTCAATCGCCTTCATGACGGCCTCTTTGCGGTCGCGCAGTTCGCGCAGGTAGGACAGGCGGGCTTCCAACTCGCGCAGCTGGATATCGTCCAGCCCATCGGTCACCTCTTTGCGGTAGCGGGCGATAAACGGCACGGTGGCACCGCCATCGAGTAACTGGACGGCGGCTTCAACCTGTTGGGGACGAACACGGATTTCTTGCGCGATTTGCGCGATGATTTTCTGCATGGCGGGGTAGTGACGCTAACTCTGAAATGGGATCAAGGGCGGGAGTTTGCCACAGGTGGAGCTGCTCAACCGGCCCAGGTTTTCTGTTAAAAGTGTCGGATGACTCCTGCCCCCACTCTCCATTGGACCGAATCCGGTCAAGCCTGCATTGCCCTGTGGCGCTCTGAGCGCGGCGCAACACCCCCCAAACGGGTTGTGCTGGCCGACGACACCGTGACCGCCGACGCCGCCTACCACCTGGCCTGCGAAGGCACGGCGCTGCTCTGGCGTGGGGACTTTCAGAATGCCCGCCAACTGCTGCAGGCCCTGGCCCGACGCATCGACAAAACACCTGCGCGCAAGAAGCGCTCACAAAACAAGGCGGCGACGAGTCCAGCCCCCGCAGCCGTGCCTGCCGACGCATTCCACCAGCATCGCCAGGCCCAGGCCCAGCGGGCTCGTGTTTTGGGCATGGTGTTGCTGCCGTTTAACGCCGACTACAGCATCCCCCTGCGCCGCGCGCCCGATGCGCGTCTGGCCTGCGCGCAAGCCTGGGGCGCTGTGGTGGACACCGCAGGCGACAGTGTGGCGAGTCTGCGCGACCTGCTGGGTATGACCAGCGCCCATGAGTGGCGCAAGAAGGGGGTGGAGATTGCCGCGCTGGGCGACGCCCCCAACAACCGCATCTACCCGCATTACGGGGTTTTCTCGCCCGTGCGGGGCGAATACGTGGGTTTGGTGGCCACAGCCCCCCTACCGAAGGCCGAACCGGGCCAGACTGATCGGGTGGCGTTTGACATCGGTACCGGCACCGGTGTGCTGGCAGCCGTGTTGGCGCGCCGGCAAAATATCGGTCAGGTCGTGGCAACCGACCAGGACCCGCGCGCCCTGGCCTGTGCCCGCGCCAATCTGGATCAGCTTGGCGTGGCGCAGCAAGTGGAAGTGCTGGAGGCGGACCTGTTCCCACCGGGACGCGCCTCAATCGTGGTGTGCAACCCACCGTGGCTACCGGCACGGCCCAGCTCACCGATTGAACATGCCGTCTATGACGAAGGCAGTCGCATGCTACTTGGCTTTTTGGCCGGTCTGGCCGAACACCTGACGCCACATGGCGAGGGCTGGCTGATTCTGTCGGACTTTGCCGAACACCTGGGTCTGCGCACTCGCGCCGAACTGCTGGGGGCGATCGAACAAGCTGGGTTGAGGGTGGCGGGAAAGATGGATGCCAAGCCGGTTCACAGCAAAGCTTCCGACACATCAGACCCTCTGCAAACAGCTCGCGCAGCAGAGGTGACCTCGCTGTGGCGACTGACCGCGCGCCCTCTGGAGGGCGGACACTAAACACGTCAGCTCCGTGTTTCGCGTCTTTCAGTGCTGCTTGGTCAGCGTCTGGCCCGCCCAAACAAATGCGACAGCTCGCGATTCATCAGTTCAGAGTCGCCCGTGTTCAGTTCGACAAGGCGGCGCAGGTGCGTCAGGCTGGCGAGATCAATATCCTGGCATTCGATGCCAATATGCTGGCCTTCCAGGTGAACCACAATTCCAGACATCACCACCACGTCACCAGCCTGGTCCAATGGCAACTCCAGGCGGCACTTGTCGTGCAGGGCTACACCATCAAGCGTCTCGGTCTGCACCAGCGCGCCCTTGAGTGCGATATCGACCAATTGAACCTTGACCGCTTTGCCCTGCAGATGCAGCAGCACCTCGGTCGCAAAAGGAATACGGGCATAGTTTCGAAGACCTTTGATCGGGGCGGGTTTCATGCTGGACTTTCTCAAATCAGGGTGACTTGAGCCTACGCCGCTTTACGGCAAAGTGCAATACTCGGTTGGTGGACATCTCAGTAAGGTTAGTACCCATGCTGACCGGAACGATGCAAAAAACTTGCCATCGCTTTGTCGATTTCTGTGCGCAGCTCTGCATAGTTTTGCGTGACAGGAAACTGCGGAAACTCGTCGATTACGTTTTGCGGCGGGCTGAACAGAATGCCCGCATCGGCCTCGGCCAGCATTGCCGTGTCGTTGTAGGAATCGCCGGCGGCGATGACCCTGAAGTTGATTTCTTTGAAGCGCCGCACAGCTTCCATCTTCTGATTTGGCATGCGCAGGTGGTAGTCCACCAGCATGCCGGTGGCATCCGCTTCGAGCTTGTGGCACATCAGCGTTGGCATGCCGAGCTGCTCCATCAGCGGCATGGCGAATTCGTAAAACGTGTCAGAAAGGATGATGACCTGGAAGTCGCGCCGCAGTGTGTCGAGAAACTCCTTGGCACCGGGCAGCGGGCGCGTGCCGGAGATGACCTCGCGGATATCGCGCAAACCGAGCTTGTGCTGGCGCAACAGGTCGAGCCGATATTTCATCAGTTTGTCGTAATCAGGTTCGTCGCGCGTCGTGCGGCGCAATTCGGAAATGCCGGTACGTTCAGCGAATTCGATCCAGATTTCCGGAACCAGCACACCTTCAAGATCAAGACAAACTAATTGCACCAGGGTTCTCCAAAACAGGCGCCGACGCGAGAGCGCAGACAAGACGACATCGATAATAAGTCAAATCGGGATCGATTTAGGGTGGCATATCAGGCATGACGCCTAGCCCAATAAGACTCCCACTTTTACCCCATCAGCGCACGCCTCAGTTCCACGCCCAATTCCGGCTTGTGCGCAAACGGGTCGGTCGGGTTGCGGGTTTGCAGCACGTCGTCCAATCGGGTCTGTACGGAGCCAATGGCCTTGGGGTGGCTGTAGATGTAGAACTGATTCACCGCTATAGCGTCGAAAACCATTTGTGCAACCTCGGCCGCAGACACCTTGCCGCTGCCCACCGCCTTGTCGCTCATGGCCTGACCGATGAGCTGGCTTTGGGTGGGCTTGAAGCCTGAAACCTTGAGTTCCTCGGGGCGATTGCGGTGGCTCTGGTTAATGCCGGTGGGCACAAAGAACGGGCACAACACGCTGGCACTGATCTGCTCAGTGACCAGGGCCAGGTCCTGGTACAGCGTTTCGCTAAGCGACACCACGGCGTGCTTACTAACGTTGTAGATGCCCATGTTGGGTGCGTTGAGCAGGCCCGCCATGCTGGCCGTATTGACGATGTGGCCCTGGTAGCCAGGGTCTGCTCTGGCCGCGTCGAGCATCATGGGAGTGAACAGGCGCACGCCATGCACCACACCCATGACATTGACGCCTAACACCCAATTCCAGTCTTCCAGGGAGTTTTCCCATATCAGCCCGCCTGCACCTACGCCGGCGTTGTTGAACACGAAGTGCGGAGCGCCAAAGCGTGCAAACGTGGCATCGGCCAGCGCCTGCATCTGGTCCGCCTTGGAAACATCCACGCGCAAGGTCAGCACGGTGGCACCGGCAGTCCGCATCTCGGCGGCGGTGCGGTCCAGCGCGTCTTGCTGCACATCGGCCAGTACCAGGTTCATGCCCAGCTTGGCGCCAATGCGGGCGCACTCCAGGCCAAAGCCGGAGCCCGCCCCGGTGAGTACGGCGGTTTTGCTTTTGAAGTCAGAAATCATTTGGGAATTGCTCCGTACGGGTTTGTGTTGTTTGTTTACGTGGCGGGGGTTAGCAGCATGTCTTGATGGCCAATGCCGTCTTCCTGGTAGGTTGCACCCACCTCGACAAAACCATGCTGGCGGTAATATGGGGTCAAGTGGGACTGTGCGCCAATGCGAATGGGCTGCACCCCCCACAGTGCCGCTACTGACGCGATGGCCTCGTGAATCAGTACATGCCCAAGGCCGGCTCCGCGCGCGGTGTCGCGTGTGATGACCCGACCGATGCTGGCCTCGGCAAACTTGATTCCAGCCGGGAACAGCCGTGCATAGGCCATGAGCCGTTCGCCCTGCCCTACTACTGAGGTGGTTCCCAGCAGGTGCACGGCCTGGTGGTCGTAGCCATCCATGTCCTGAAAGGCGCAGGCCTGCTCCATGACGAAAACGTCGGTGCGCAGTTGCAGCAGCTCGTAGAGCTGGTGCGGCGTCAGGTCGCAAAACGCAACCCGTTTCCAGACCAGCGAAATCATGCGCTCTGCACCGCCCGCAGCACATAGCCAATGCGGGGAAAATGCACCTGCACGGTGCCGGCTCGTTCGTCGGTGCGGCGCAGCGTGTAGCGCGTGCGGGTGGCGGCCACCAGCTCGCCTTCGGTGGCCTCCTGCCCAAACACGTCGGCGGCGATGGTCACGCGGCTGCCGAGTGGAATGCCGTGTTCATCCTGAAAAATAGTATCCAACAGGGCTGTAACCCCCGTAGACATTGCGCAAGCAGCTATCGCTTCTGTAGCAGAATACTTTTCCATGGCACCGTGTCCAATGCCTGTCATTCGCACCATCCAGGCGGCCACGGCGGGTGTGGCATCCAAAATGCCCGCCATCACCGGCACCCGCTTGGCGGTAAACCACAGCGGGTGGTAGCAGGCAAAGTCGGCCACGCAGGGCGTGCTGCCCAACACATAGTCGTGTTCATCCAGCATATCCGCAATGCGGCGCAGGTAGGACTTGTATGCCGCGGTGGCGTCACCAGGGCGCAGACGGTTCATGCCGGCGGACATGGCAGCGCGGTCCGCGCCAAACGCTTTGGCGGCTTCGGGTGGCGCGCCTTCAAACATGGCTGCTGCGCCCTTAGGCTGCAGGTTGTAGCCCATGGCCGCCCAAAATAGCGTGGTGTCGGCCCACTGCGCCAGCACGCGTGCCAGCCCCAAGTGCGCTGCCGGGTACAGCGCGGGGGTGGGTTGCAGGTGCTCCAGCACGTCGCAGATCAGGGCAGTGTCGCAATACACGTCGCAGCCGATTTGCAGAATGGGCGTCTTGCGGTAGCCGCCGGTCAGCGCCACCACATCGGGTTTGGGCATGATGGACGGAATGATGACCGACTTCCAGGCCAGTTGCTTGAAGCCCAACACCAGGCGGATTTTTTCGGCAAAGGGTGACGTGGGGTAGTGGTGCAGGATGATGTCGGCCATGGCGTTCCCCGGTAGTTAGATCAACTTGACCAACTGTTTGCCAAAGTTTTTGCCCTTGAGCAGGCCCAAGAAGGCTTCGGGTGCGGCGGCCAGGCCTTGGGCAACGCTCTCGCGTGCACGCAGCTTGCCGGTTGCCACCAGGGTGCCCAGCTCGGTCAGCGCCTCGGGCCATATTTCCATGTGCTCGCTGACGATGAAGCCCTGCACCTTCAGGCGCTGCATCAGGATCAGCGCGGGGTAGGTCAGAGGCAGCGGCGCGCCGTTGTAGCCCGCAATCATGCCGCACACCGCTATGCGGCCAAAGGCATTCATCAGCGGCAAGACGGCGTCCAGCACCATGCCGCCCACGTTTTCAAAATATCCATCAATGCCACTCGGGCACTCGGCAGCAATGGCTTTTAACAGCGTAGCCGCCGTGCTGTGCAACTTGTAGTCGATACAGGCGTCAAAGCCCAACTCTTCGACCGCGTATTTGCATTTATCTGGCCCACCCGCAATGCCCACCGTGCGGCATCCACGGGCTTTGGACAAGGCGCCAAAGGCGCTACCTACCGCGCCGGTTGCCGCGCTGATCACCAGGGTCTGCCCGGCTTTGGGCTCAATGATCTTGACCAAGCCGTACCAAGCCGTAACTCCAGGCATGCCGACCGCGCCCAGATAGGCGCTCAAGGGAACATGGGTGGTGTCAACCTTGCGCAGTGCGCCAAGCTGATTGGCATCGACCACGCTGTACTCCTGCCAGCCACCCATGCCCACGACCTTGTCGCCGACTGCAAACTTGGAGTGACGCGATTCGGCTACCTCGCCCACGGTGCCACCTTGCATGACCTGACCCAGCGCCTGCGGCTGGGCGTAGCTCTTGGCGTCGTTCATGCGGCCGCGCATGTAGGGGTCCAGGCTCAGGAAGTGGTGGCGCACCAGCACCTGGCCGTCTTGCAGAGCCGGGGTCTCTGCGGTAATAAGCTTGAAGTTGCTGGCAACGGCCTCGCCGGAGGGACGGTTGTCGAGGTGAATTTGGTGGTT
>CANNRR010000159.1 GCA_947508055.1 Burkholderiales bacterium | reverse complement strand
GTGGCCTGTTCGTCGACATAGCGGGTGCGCAGGCGGAAGTCGATACTGGTCTGCTGGCATTCGATGTTGAGCGAGCATGCTCCTGCAAAGGTCGCGGCCAAAGGCTGCGCTCCGCCCATACCGCCCAAACCGGCGGTGAGGACCCAACGGCCCGTCAGATCGCCATTGAAATGCTGGCGACCGGCTTCGACAAATGTCTCATAGGTGCCTTGCACAATGCCTTGCGAGCCAATGTAGATCCAGCTGCCGGCGGTCATCTGGCCGTACATCATCAGGCCCTTGCGGTCGAGTTCGTTGAAATGCTCCCAATTAGCCCATTTGGGCACCAGGTTGGAATTGGCGATCAGCACGCGCGGTGCGCCTTCGTGGGTGCGGAACACGCCTACTGGTTTGCCCGACTGCACCATGAGTGTCTCGTTGGGTTTGAGCTTGCGAAGGCTGTCCAGAATGGCGTCATAGGCGCTCCAGTTGCGCGCCGCTTTACCGATGCCGCCGTAGACCACCAGTTCGTCGGGGTTCTCGGCCACCTCTGGGTCCAGGTTGTTTTGCAGCATGCGGTAGGCGGCTTCGATTTGCCAGTTGGCGCAGCTCAGCTCGGGTCCACGGGGCGCACGCACGGGGCGGGCTTTGCTGCTCAGAAAGTTGGCGTTGGAGAGATCAGACATGGGGTGCTCCGGTTCAGTGATGGCTATGAATGAATTGAGTGGGGTAAGTATAATTTGTATATACAACTTGTGCAATAGCGGGTTAACCCTCGGTTTGCGTGAAAGGCAAACAAGCAATACCGTGAATACCGTGTGGCATCATGAACGGCGCTCTAGTGCGCGTGGTGTCAGTAAGGCATTTCGAGGAGATCAAGCGATGCAGTCTGGTTTTTTTTCATTCAAGCTCTATGTTGGATTGTTCCTGGTGGCGTGCGCAGGTTGCGCCGTCGCTGCCGAACCTGTGGCTGCGGCAGCTGATAAACCAGACATTGCTTCCTGCCCTGCCGGGCAGGCTATCGACACCAAATGCCTGCGCGGACGCGACCGCATGGGAGCCTACTATTGGCTGGCCATGCCGGCGCAGTGGAACGGGACGCTGGTCGTCCATGCCCACGGCGGCCCGGAGTTGGGCGCGCCCAAGGAACAACGCTCCGCTGATGATTTGACGCGCTGGTCGATCTGGACCCGTGCCGGGTTCGCGTACGCAGGCTCCGGCTACCGCCAAGGTGGCGTGGCCGTGCGCTCCGCCGCCGAAGACACCGAGCGGGTACGTCAGCATTTTGTGGCCCAGTTTGGTGCACCGAAATCGACGGTGTTGCATGGACAGTCCTGGGGTGCCGGCGTAGCGGTGAAGGCTGCCGAAATGGCTCTGCAAACCGACCACGGCAAGTTTCCTTATAGCGCTGTGCTACTGACCAGTGGGGTGCTCGGCGGCGGTGTCCAATCCTATAACTTCCGCATGGACTTGCGCGTGGTTTACCAGGCGCTGTGCGACAACCATCCGCGCCCCGATGAGCCCGCATACCCGTTGTGGCAAGGGCTTCCTCTGGATAACAAAATGACCCGCGCGGAGTTGTCCGAACGTATCGATGCGTGTACCGGCGTGCGCAAGCCAGCCACTAAGCGCACCCTGGAGCAGCAGAGCAAACTCGACACCCTGCTGCGGGTGATTGCCATTTCCGAGAGTTCGCTGATTGGCCACCTGAACTGGGCAACTTGGCACTTTCAGGACATTGCTTTCCAACGCATGCAGGGTCGCAATGTGTTTGGCAATGAGAACGTTCGATATGGTTTGAACGGGGCAGATGATGCCCTGAATGCCAAGGTTGCACGCTACCGTGCCGACCCAACTGCTGTTGCTGCATTCGCCGCCGACGCCGATGCAGAAGGCCGCATTGCGGTGCCCGTGTTGACCATGCATGCCACCAACGACCCCACTGCCTTCGTCGAGCTCGAGTCCTATTTCCGGGAACGCATGGCTGCTGGCGGGCAGGGTGGAAATTTGGTGCAATTGTTTACCGATGATGCAAAGCACTCGTACCTGTCTGACGCGCAGTACGTTGCGGCCATCTCGGCGCTGTTGGAATGGAGCAAAGGTGACGCCAAGCCGACCGCCGCAGGTGTTGCAAGTCGTTGTCAGGCGGTGGATCCAGTCTTTGAGCCTGCCAAGGGTTGTCGCTTCCTGCCTGACTACCGGCCCGCAACCCTCGTTGCCCGGGTGCCGCCTCGCTGACCGCATCCAACTCCTTAGCCAGGATGGTGGTGACGTTACAACAGTTGTGACATTGGAACTGTTTTTGGTGGGGACTTTGCTTTCATCAGAAGGCAAAATTGAAGATACTCTGACAGTTTTAAACATATTTACAGTCCAATAGAGGCAAACCCATGACGAAATCCCCTTTCATTGTTGGCGTTGTTACCATGGCATGCGCCATGGGTGCTGCCCAAGCCCAAACCCAAGCCCCCGTGACGGTGTTTGGTGTGCTCGACGTGGCGTACCAAATGAATACTGCCAGCGGTGCCGCTTCGCAGAATCTCCTAATCAACGATGGCAACACGTCCAGCCGGTTTGGTTTTCGAGGCGTGGAAGACCTGGGCGGTGGACTGAAGGCGAGTTTCCACTTTGAAGGTGCCGTAGCGCCTACTACTGGGGCAGGTGGTTCGACCAACGTCAATAATTCAGGCGCAAATTTTGCGTCAGGTTTGTTTGGCCGACGTTCCACCGTCTCCCTGACGGGTTCGTGGGGTGAATTGCGGGCGGGTCGTGACTATGTCCCTACCTTCAACAACCTGACTGTCGCTATGCACCCATTTGGTACCAATGGTCTTGGTAATGCCGGTCAGTTGTTTTACCCGGTTGCTGCGGGCGGAACGACAGCGCGTACCAACGTTCGTGCGTCAAACTCCATTGCATACCTGTTGCCTGCTGGCGCTGGCGGGTTAAATGGCCACTTTATGGTTGCCCAGGGTCTGACTGGGGCCACAGGCGCTTCGGCGGATAACGGCAACTACCTTGGTGGCCGGCTGGGTTATGCCGCAGGTCCTCTGAGCCTGGCAATTGCTTCGGGGCAGACCAAGTACAACACGGGTGACTACTCCCAGTCCAACTTTGCCATCAATTACAAGTTTGGACCTGCGAAGCTGATGTACCTGTATGGCAAGAATGAAGTGGGCGTTACCAACACAACTGTCAATATGATCGGCACCCAGTACGACCTTGGTTCAGGCCAGGTACGCGCTGCGTACACCACGCTCAAAGCCGACAAGGTAGCCAACGACGCAAGCCAGTGGACCATTGGCTACGTGCATGACCTGTCCAAACGTACGGCGCTATACGGCAATTATTCTGTGGTGACCAACGACGGCGTTGGCAAGACTTTCACGGTAGGTGATGGCCTTGCTCCGACTAATGCAGGTGGCAATTCGACCGGGACACAAATCGGCATCCGCCACTCGTTCTGATTCTTATAGCTGCGCCGCCATGCGGCCACAGTTGTAGTTGACTCCTGAACCCTCTTGGGCCAGGAGTTTTTTTTCGGCATTTTTTATTGTCTATACAACTTGTAGAATCGGGAAATCGCAGTCGACCATCCGCCTCCAATGACACAGATCCCATTGCCTGCCTACGAACAGGTGAAAGCCTTTATCAAAGCCCAAATCAGTCGTGGGGTTTGGCGTCCGGGTGACAGCGTGCCCAGCGAGGCCGCTCTGCAGCAGCAGTTTGGGGTCAGTCGCATGACTGTCAACAGGGCAGTGAAGGAGTTGGCCGTTGAAGGTGTCGTCACCCGGGTCAAAGGATCGGGCACCGCGGTGGCGCAACTGCACCGTATTTCCAGTACCCTGGCCGTTCGCGATATTCACGAAGAAATCCTGGAGCGCGGACACACCCACAGTACGACTGTTTTGCGGGTGGAGGCGGTGCAAGCGGATGCCGCGCTGGCGCACACGTTGAAGTTGCGAGCCGGAGCCAAGGTGTTTCACTCGGTGCAGGTGCATTTTGAGGATGGCCTGGCGATCCTGTTCGAAGACCGCTATGTGAACCCGGCGTCAGCGCCCAACTACCTGGACGCCGACTTCACCAAAACTACGCCTACCCATTACCTGTTAGAGCACGCTCCTTTGACCGAGGCCAGCTACTCTATTGAAGCCGCTTTGCCCAGTGCGCAGGAGGCCAACGTGTTGGGCATTAGCCCAAGCGCACCGTGTCTGGTCATGAAGCGTCGCACAATTAGCGGCACCCAGGTGGCCAGTTTTGCTCGGTTAGTCTATCCAGGCGTTCGGTACAGTTTCAGTGGAAATTTTCAGCTATGAACTGGCGCACCATCCATCTGGCCGACGTGCAGGCAGCGCCCTGGCGCAATGGCGGCGGCGTGACCCGAGAACTCGCCGCCTGGCCGGCGCAGGGCGAGTGGGTCTGGCGTATGTCGGTGGCCGAGGTCGCTGCCAGCGGACCGTTCTCTCGCTTTGAAGGCATCACCCGCTGGTTTGCGGTTTTGCAGGGGGCCGGCGTAGTGCTGAACGTGAACACGCCATCGGATGGTGGCGCGGCAGGCGCGGGCGAACACCGCCTGACGGTGACCGACCCACCCCTGTGTTTTGATGGTGGTCTGGCTACCGATTGCCAGTTGATCAACGGCCCTACGCAAGACTTCAACCTGATGGTGCAGGGCAGCGGACGGCCGGCGCGCATGGTGCGCATCCAGGGGGATTTTCAAGCCGCGGTGTCTGCTACTAAAACAGTAGCTGTCTACGCAATCAATTCGGGGGCTAGCGTGCGATTTGATACTGAAGAAATTTATATGGAACCAGACACACTGATTTGGCGCACGCTTGCCGAAGCTGCCACGGCGCAGGTCCAAGCCGCCCACGCGCTGTGGATGGAGATGTCTGTATGAGCCTTGAACTCTGGACCCATTGCCGTGCTGCCACCATGGTGCCCGACGCGCCAGACGCCTATGGGTTGATCGACGATGCGGCGCTGGTCGTCGACGGTGACACCCTTGCCTGGGTTGGCCCGCGCGCCGAGTTGCCCCCTGATCTTTTGGCGCGCTGCACGCTGCAGCATGATGCCGGCGGCGCCCTCATTACACCCGGTCTGATCGACTGCCACACCCACTTGGTCTACGGCGGTGACCGCGCGCACGAGTTCGAGCTGCGCCTGAACGGTGCCAGCTACGAGGAGATTGCCCGCGCCGGTGGCGGCATTGCCTCCACCGTGCAGGCCACCCGTGCCGCCAGCGCGCAAGCGCTGCAGGTCGCCAGCAGCCGACGCATGCAGCAGTTGGTGGGCGAGGGCGTGACCACCATCGAGATCAAGTCCGGCTACGGCCTGGCCTTGAACCACGAACGCAAGTGCCTGCAAGTCGCCCGCGCCTTGGGCCAGTCGCACGCCGTGGATGTGCGCACCACCTTCCTGGGCGCCCACGCCGTGCCGCCGGAGTTTGCCGGGCGCACGGACGACTATGTGGACGCCGTGCTGCAGATGCTGCCTATCTTGCACGCCGAGGGACTTGTCGACGCGGTCGATGGTTTTTGCGAGCGTATCGCCTTTAGCCCCGCACAGATTGAACGAGTGTTTGCCGCGGCCAAAGGCTTGGGCCTGCCGGTCAAGCTGCATGCCGAGCAACTCAGCGATAGCGGGGGCGCACAGCTGGCCGCCCGTTTTCAGGCGCTGAGTTGCGATCACCTGGAATGGCTGTCCGCCGAGGGTGCGCAGGCCATGGCGGCGGCTGGAACCGTCGCGGTCTTGCTGCCTGGCGCCTTTTACTTTTTGCGCGAAACTAAACTGCCGCCGATCGCGCTGCTGCGCGCGGAAGGAGTACCCATGGCACTCTCCACCGACAGCAATCCGGGCAGTTCTCCCTGCACCTCGCTGCTATTGATGCTCAACATGGCCTGCACCCTGTTTCGCATGACGCCCGAGGAAGCGCTGGCCGGCGTCACCCGCAACGCGGCAGCGGCACTGGGCCTGGCGGACCGCGGTGTGCTCGCAACTGGCAAGCGCGCCGACTTTGTCTTGTGGGACGTACAGCGCCCGGCCGAACTGGCCTACGCGTTGGGCGCCAACCCGCGATTGAAAACGATAGTCAAGGGGAAAGTGGTATGACGATCTACACCCTCACGCCGGGCAAGGTGCCCCTGCTGGTCAGCATGCCGCACATTGGCACCCACATCCCCGCAGAACTGCGTGCCCACTATGTGCCGCGCGCGTTGGAGGTGGAAGACACCGATTGGCATCTGGCGCGGCTCTACAACTTTCTGGACACGCTGGGCGCCAGCGTGCTGTTGCCAACGACATCGCGCTATGTGATCGACCTGAATCGCCCGCCCGACGATGCGCCCATGTATCCCGGCGCCTCCAACACCGAGTTGTGCCCCACGCGCTTCTTCACCGGCGAGCCGCTGTACCAGAGTGGGCAGGAGCCTGATGCAGCCGAGCGCGCACGGCGGCGCGACGTGGTTTGGCAGCCCTACCACTCGGCGTTGGCGGGTGAACTGGCGCGCCTCAAGGGCCTGCACGGCTACGCGCTGCTGTGGGATGCGCACAGCATCCGCTCCGAGATCCCGTGGCTGTTTGAGGGCCGCTTGCCGGACCTGAACATCGGTACGGCGAGCGGTGCCAGTGCCAGCGACGCCATTACCGCTGCCGTGGTGCAAGCCTGTAGTGCGCAGACGCAGTTCAGCTCGGCGGTGAATGGCCGTTTCAAGGGCGGCTACATCACCCGCCACTATGGACAGCCGGCAAATGACATCCACGCCATTCAGCTGGAGATGTGCCAGAGCCTGTACATGCAGGAAGTGGCGCCCTTTGCGTACGACGAAGCGCGGGCCTTGTGGATCCAGCCGCTATTGAAGAAAATGGTCGCTAGCGCCCTAGAACATTGCGTGAGGCGCTATGAAAAATGAAGCAAAAAAATTCTTCGCAGCGCAGGCCTGGGCAGCCGGTGCCTGGGCTTATGACGTTCTGCTGGGCGTCTCGGCAGACGGTACCTGGAGCCAGATTCAGCCCAACGCCAGCGCCGCGCAACAAGCGTCCGCCACGCGCCTGAGTGGCCCCGTGCTGCCCGGTGTGGTCAACGCCCACAGCCACGCCTTCCAGCGTGCCATCGTCGGCCTGACCGAGCGACGTAGCAGTGGCGCGGCAGCGGCGGACGACTTCTGGAGCTGGCGCGACCGCATGTACTCCGCTGCAAATTGCGTCACGCCCGAGCAGCTTGAAACCATTGCCAGTCAGCTCTATGCCGAACTGCTGGCCGGTGGTTACACCCAGGTTTGCGAGTTCCATTACTTGCACAATGCCATGGCCGGGTCGCCCTATGCCAGTCCGGCGGAGATGTCACTGGCTCTGGTGCGCGCGGCACAGCGCACCGGCATGGGTTTGACGCTGCTGCCCACGCTCTACATGCGCTCGGGCTTCGCGGCCACGGGATTGCGGGACGACCAGCGCCGCTTTGCCTCGACGCCGGACAGCATCGCTCGCATCGTTGAAGACGTACAGCGCCACACGGCAGGCGATGCCAGTATTAACGTGGGCGTGGCCATTCATTCACTGCGTGCAGTGAATCCGGCGGCGTTGAAAGAGTTGACGGCCTATGCAGACAAAGCTGCTCTGCCGGTGCATATCCATATTGCAGAGCAGACGCAGGAGGTGGACGACTGTCTGGTCCACACGGGCCAGCGACCCATCGAATGGCTACTGGACCATGCCGACGTGAATGCACGCTGGAATCTGGTGCACGCCACACATACGACTCCCGCTGAATTGGCAGGCGTGCAGGCGCGGGGTGCGTCCATCGTCATCTGCCCGGCCACCGAGGCCAATCTGGGCGATGGCGTGTTTGATTTGCCGGGCTATGCGGCCGTGAAAGGCCAGTGGTCCATTGGGTCGGACAGTCACGTCACCCGCCGCTGGAGCGAAGAGCTGCGCCTGCTGGAGTATTCGCAACGGCTCACCCACCGCAAACGCAATATGGCCGCCCAGGTGATGGGGCAGCAAAGCAGCGCAGCAGCCCTGTTTGAAGCCGCACTGGCTGGCGGTCTGGCGGCAAGTGGTCAGGCCCTTGGTGGCATTGCCATAGGCCAGCGAGCCGATTTCTGCGTGCTGGATGC
>CANNRR010000158.1 GCA_947508055.1 Burkholderiales bacterium | reverse complement strand
TGTACGGCATGGGCGCCGCTGAAATCTGGGCCAACGAAGGCTTGCGCGTTGCCATGTCGCGTTGTATCGCCGTGGTTGGCAGTCGCAACCCGACACCACAGGGTGCCATCAATGCGCAACAGTTCTCGCAGGCACTGGCCCAAGCCGGGTTGACCGTCGTGTCAGGTCTGGCACTGGGCGTTGATGGTGCAGCCCATGAGGGCGCACTGGACGGTGCGCCCGTCGGGCAGATCGCCACGATCGCCGTAGTGGGTACTGGCCTGGACCGTGTATACCCCAGCCAGCACCTTGATCTGGCTCACCGCATTGCCCAGCGCGGGGTAGTCATCAGCGAATACGCCTTGGGTACACCGCCCATTGCGGCGAACTTCCCCAAGCGCAACCGCATCATTGCCGGATTGGCTTGCGGGACCTTGGTTGTTGAAGCGGCGCTGAAATCCGGGTCACTTATTACCGCACGCATGGCCTCCGAACAGGGTAAGGACGTGTTTGCCATCCCCGGTTCTATTCACTCTACCCAGGCGCGCGGGTGCCACGCGCTGATCAAGCAGGGCGCAAAACTAGTGGAAAGTGCGCACGACATTCTTGAAGAATTGGAAGGCACTGCGAACAGCACCTTGGCAGCCATAAACGCCAGTTCCACTGGCAATGACGGCATGCCTGATTCTGACGACGACTTGCTTAATGCGCTGGGATTCGGGGCACTCGGGCTGGATGCCTTGCAGGCACGGACCGGACTCGATATTGCAACGCTACAGGCCAGGTTGATGGAGCTTGAGATTCATGGCCAGCTTTCCCGACTGCCAGGCGGATTGTTTCAACGCCTGGTGGGCACCTGACGCCAGGATTTTGACTACCCAAGGCCGGCCAAAACGAGAAATAGAGGGGAAAGTCCGACAAGGCGCCGGAAGCCCAGGTTTCTGCGCTATATTGGCTCCATGTTTGAAGTACTTGTCTTCGTTTACGAAAACTACTATGCCGGTGACAGTTGCCCGGAGCCTGCCCATCTGGAGCGCAAACTCAATGCTGTTGGCTTTGATTCCGAGGAAATTGAAGACGCTCTGAATTGGCTCAACGGGCTTCATACCGCGGCCAGGAGCTCCAAGGATTTTGCTGGCACGTCCCAACTCGTTGCCCCCGAACCCTGGTTGCGCGAACCGTGCCCAACCAGTGTGCGCATCTATCCCGTGGCGGAGCAAACCCACCTGGGGCAGGAGTGCATGGGATTCATCTGCTTTCTGGAGTCTGCGGGGGTACTACCTGCATCCATGCGGGAAGTGATTATTGAACGCGCCATGGCCGCCCCTGGTGAACCGGTGGAACTGGACGATCTGAAGATTATTATCCTGATGGTTTACTGGAGTTTCGGGAAAGAGCCGGATGCACTGGTTCTGGATGAACTCTGCGAAGACAACACTGAGCGCGTGGCACATTAGCGGTCTGGCCCGCGCTGGTCGCGTCGCCAATTGCGCTACCTAAAACGCAGCCCTCGAAGGGTCAATTCATCAATCGCTCAGGATTGGCCTCGATTTTTGACAAGGCGTCGCGAGTGGCACGCACTGTCAGAGTCTCTTCTTCTTGTGGCAACAGCAGGCCCGCCTGCAGATACGCAGCCAAACGCCCGCCCTGTATCAAATAGCTTTTCCCGGAAGTCGCTGCAAACAAATTCAAATGCTTGCGGTCGCTGCGCCAGGCAAACTGCACCTGGGTGATGTGATGGTTATGGTCCAGCGTAAACCAGGACCCCAACTGCAGTTCTTGCGCCCATGCGGTCATGGCCGCGGTAGGTTTAGAGCCGCCGTTGCCAACCACTTCAATGGCTGATGCATCAATGCCCAGCATCATTTCAATGCTCTCGGCATCCAGAGGCAAATCTCCCATGCCGTCTTCACTGACGAAGTCTTCCAGGTTGCCCAAGCGCTGCGCCATGGCATCAATCTTGGCCTGCGGAATCGCCTGCGTCTTGGACAGAAAGGCATCGGCTAGGGTATCGCTGACGGCTTTGATGTGCGCGTCCTGCTCCGAAGGCGCCATCGCCATCAGCGTCATGCCCGAGCGCAAACGCAACAGCAGATTGGGTAAATCCTGAATGACACGGGCCCGGTCTGCGCGATTGGGTTTTGCGCTCGCGGCCCACACCAGATCTGTTGCTGACTTTTTGAGCGTAAGCGTGTCTTTGTGCTGAGGTCCCTTGCGCACCGCCGCAACTGCCAACACCTCAGCCCAAACCTTGAAAAGGAATTCCCGGATTTCATCGCGCACCGGCATGTCTTTGAGCATGTTGCGCATTTCAATGGTGTATTGAATGGCGAGGGTTTCCTTTTGCTCCACCTGCTGCGCCACACTGACGACCTTCTGGGTTGACCCCTTCTCCGTCAGGAATTTGGACAGAAATTTCTGGAATTCTTCATAAACGACCTGATAAACCTTCTTGCCGGTTTCAGGATACTGCTCGATCACTTGCACGATGCGCTTGACCTCCAGTTCCATGGCGTTGCCCTGAACACTAGCGGAGTCGAATCCCATCACACAAGAACCCATACGATCAATAAGCAAGCGGGCTGGGTGCGTCGTGGTGCCCAAAAAGTCGGGGTCTTCCAGCGCCATGCGTAGCACTGGCATCTGCAGACGGGCAAACCACACCCGGATGCCCGGGGGAATTCGCTCCTCGGCCAGTATGGCCTGAAACATCAGGGCAACAATTTCAATCGTCGCCTTTTCACCCTTGGTCTCTGCCTTCTTTTTCAGCTCTGCCGTCTTCTCGCGCAAGTCACCCGCCACCCGTGCAACGCCAGCAGGGCTGTAATCTTCATAGAGCGTGCCACCGGTTGCATAGACAGGGGTTTGACCGGCGCGTGGTGGCGCCATAGCGGCTGCCAGCGCCGGCGACGGAGTGTGATGGTGCCCGGTACCCTCAAAATCATCGCCAACATGGCTGGCAAATAGCTTGCGAATCTGGCCCATCACGCCTTGGGCACGGTTACGCGCCCGCGCCATTGGCGTAACGGACGTCATCATCCGTGTTTCTTCCGAAGCTGAGTTTCCTTCGTTCATACCACTTTGCATGCCCGAGGACTGTTTCCAGAACGGCGTCGGAGACGAAGACCCGTGCACCGAGCTGCCGGCCGTGGGTTGGTCAACATTGCCAGTGGCCTGCACCTGCGCTTTAGCACCCCGACCAAATCTGCCTCCAAAGAATCCACCTGCTGGGCGCGGTTCAGTCTGCCCGCCCTGTCCACCCATGGCCGGGTTGCCTTGTGCGCCCCCCGTTTCTGGGTGCCCTACAGCACCGCCTTGACCAATGTCCCCATGCGAAGAAGGCGACGTACCCTGCTGAGGTTGGCCAGGGTCCGGAGGTGCGGACCGGGGCCGTGCGGGAGCGCTCCCTCGTGCTGGCGCCTTCACCCGATCCTTGAGTTCGATCGTCGGCATTACGCCCTTTTTGATCATCACATCATTGGCATTCGCGTAGGCAATCTTGAGCCGTTCAATCAGCAGCTTTTGCACGACCTCATTGACCAAGGACCAGGAGTCTCCCGGCATTCCGGAATTGGCCCACTGCTCCACCATCAGCAGCACCAGTACTTCGGGGCGCAACAAATCATTTCCCACAAGTTCTTCAGAACCCTCCAGATACTGCATGCGCAAACGCAGATCTTCGAGTTGGCTACCGACCTTTTCCATCACCGACATCACCATGCGGGATGCAAGAATCTTGTTTTCAACGACTTCCGTACCCACTAGTTGAAGACCCGCCACTTCAGGATTGGCCGCTCTCTTGACTTTCGGAGGGTCCAGGCATTCCCGCCACGCCGTCTTGGTTCCCTCGACCCATAGGGGACGGCACTTTTTGTAAGCCATCCAGGTGTCGCGGCGCTCCTGACTCTCCCTCGCGTTGGACGGCTCATCCATCAGGGTAGTGATGTGCTCGTGAACGGCGCCGCTGATTTCAATCATGGCTTGGATAGCTTCGTCCAGGAAGCGCTCACGCACCGCCCGCGCAAATTGCTGGCGGGGCGTTTGTTGGGATGAACCGGGTGCTGTGGTCATAACTCAGGAAATAATCAAACCGTGGCGCCAGCGTTAGGGTCAGCAGGGTCGCCTTCTTTTTTTATCGGGCCCTTGATTAGGTCTTCGCGCTGTATGCCCAACCACATGGCAATGGCAGCAGCAACAAAAACCGATGAATAAATACCAAACAAAATACCAATGGTCAGCGCCAACGCAAAATAATGCAAGGTCGCGCCGCCAAACAGCAGCATGGATAACACCATGAGTTGGGTACAACCGTGGGTAATGATGGTGCGACTGATGGTTGATGTAATTGCACTATCGATGATTTGCACCGTATTCATCTTACGGTAGCGCCGGAAATTCTCCCGAATACGGTCAAAAATCACAACCGATTCATTCACAGAGTAGCCCAAAACCGCAAGCACCGCTGCCAGCACGGGTAATGAAAACTCCCACTGAAAAAACGCAAAAAATCCAAGAATAATGATCACGTCATGCAAATTGGCTATGACCGCTGCGACGGCAAATTTCCACTCGAACCGCATGGCCAAATACAGCATGATGCCGGCAATCACACTGAGCAGGGCCTTGAGACCATCTGCCGCCAATTCATCGCCCACCTGAGGGCCCACAAATTCAGTACGTCGCAAAGTGGCGCTTGCGTCGACAGACTTCAACGAGGCCAGCACGCGCTCGCTTTGCGCACCGGAACTACTTCCCTTTTGCACTGGCATACGGATCAGCACATCCTGTGCCGTACCAAAATTCTGCACTTGCACATCGTTGATGCCCAGTGCAGCAACGCTGTTGCGAATGGTGTTGAGATCGGCAGGTTGCGAATAGCTCACCTCCATCAGCGTACCGCCAGTGAACTCCACCGACAAATGCAGGCCGCGTGAGAAGAGAAAGAACACGGCCGCCAGAAATGTCACCAGCGACACGAGATTGAACACCAATGCATGCCGCATGAACGGAATGTCACGGTGAATTTTAAAGAATTCCATGTCTAAACCCTTTAGTTTGTCGTGACCTGATTGTCGGAATCAGGTCGCCAAACCGTCCCAATGGACACACTTTTTAATTTCTTCTGGCGACCGTACCACATATTCACAACACCTCGCGAGAAGAAAACGCCAGAAAACATGCTGGTCAAGATACCCAGACAGTGCACCACCGCAAAGCCTCTCACCGGTCCGGAGCCAAAGGCCAGCAAGGCCAGTCCCGCAATCAGCGTCGTCACATTGGAGTCAATGATGGTAGCCCAGGCGCGGTCGTAACCGGCGTGAATGGCTGCCTGCGGCGAGGCGCCATTGCGCAACTCTTCACGCACCCGTTCGTTGATCAGCACATTGGCATCAATCGCCATACCCAAGACCAATGCCATGGCCGCCATACCAGGCAGCGTCAACGTGGCCTGCAGCATGGACAACACGGCCACCAAGAGCAGCAAATTAAAGGCCAGAGACACGCTGGAAATCATTCCAAACAGCATGTAATAAACGCACATGAAGGCTGTAACCGCAACAAAGCCCCAGGTCACGCTATTAAAGCCCTTGGCAATGTTTTCGGCACCCAGGCTGGGGCCAATAGTGCGCTCTTCAATGATCTCCATAGGGGCCGCAAGCGACCCCGCGCGCAGCAGCAGGGCTGTATCAGCGGCTTCCATGGTGGTCATACGGCCAGAAATCTGCACCCGTCCACCACCAATTTCAGAACGAATCACCGGCGCAGTCACGACTTCGCCCTTTCCCTTTTCGAAAATCAGGATCGCCATGCGCTTGCCAACGCTCTCGCGGGTTACGTCACGGAAAATACGTGCGCCCTTGGCGTCCAGCGTCAGGTGAACTGCGGCTTCTTGGGTCTGGTTGTCAAAACCGGGCTGCGCATCGGTCAAGTTGTCGCCGGTCAGGATGACCTGTTTTTTCACAATGACCGGAGCGCCGTTGCGCTCTAGATAGCGCTCGGAACCAAAGGGCACCGGGGCCGTGCCTAGTTCAGCCGAACGGGCCTCTGTGCCTTCGTCCACCATGCGAATTTCCAGCGTGGCGGTGCGTCCCAGAATATCCTTGGCCTTGGCGGTATCCTGCACGCCTGGCAGCTGCACTACGATGCGGTCCAACCCTTGCTGCTGAATCACCGGTTCAGCAACGCCAAGTTCGTTAATCCGGTTGTGCAAAGTAGTGATGTTTTGCTTCAGTGCCTGCTCCTGCACCTTGCGTGCTGCCACAGGCTGGATGGTGGCGACCATCTTGACATCGGTTCCCTCTGGGGTTTCCACTGTCGTCAGCTCGGCAAACTGATCCTGAATGACGCGCCGGGCCGACTCGGCCGTGGCTACATCACGGAATCGGATTTCAATGGTTTGCCCAGCGCGGTTGATGCCGCTGTGGCGTACATTCTTTTCCCGCAAGACGGTGCGGATATCGCCCGCCAAAGATTCCGCCCTCTTGGACAAAGCCGCCTGCATGTCGACTTGCAGCATGAAGTGCACGCCACCGCGCAAGTCAAGCCCGAGGTACATGGGCGAAGCGTGCAACGCAGACAGCCAAGCCGGTGAGCGCGACAACAAGTTCAGCGCAACCACATAGGCGGGCTCATTTGCATCGGGGTTGAGCGCCTTCTGAATTGCGTCCTTGGCCTTGAGCTGCACATCGGTGCTGCCAAACCGGGCCCGTATGGACGTTCCTTCCAACGATACCACTTCGGGCGCAATACCTGCCGCCTTGAGGGCATCTTCCACCCGGCTCAACGCCGCAGCGTCAAGCTTCAGGCCAGCCTTTACAACTGACACCTGAACGGCCGGAGATTCACCAAAAAGATTAGGCAAAGCGTACAAGCCGCCCACCACCAGCGCGATCAGAATAATCGCGTATTTCCACACCGGGTAACGGTTCATGTTCGCACTTCAGACTGGAGAAAACGTTAGAAAATTACTTGTAGGTGCCTTTGGGCAAAACCTGTACCACGGCGCTGCGCTGAATCTGGATCTCGACGCCGTTGGCGACTTCCAGTCCCACATAGCTGTCACCGATCTTGCTGACTTTGCCCAGCACGCCACCGGCCGTCACAACCTCATCGCCCTTGGCGATGGCGTCGATCATAGCCTTGTGCTCTTTCTGCTTTTTCATCTGGGGGCGGATCATGACGAAATAGAGGACCACAAACATCAAGACCAACGGCAACATGCTCATCATGGACGACTGCATGTCGCCTCCAGCGGCTGCTGCTGGGGCGGTTTGGGCAAAAGCGGAAGAAATAAGCACAGGAAAACTCCACAAAACAAGGAACACAAAACCATCCACCAACTAAAAACAGGCGGCGTAGTCGCAAATCGTTAACCCTTGATTGTAATCGGCACGGCGAAACACAGCCCGAGGCCCCGAGGGCGTGAGTGGTCTCTATCCAACTTGGTGAAACTGCGTCTGCAGCACGCCCCACTGATGCCGTGCGACCAACAGATGGCGTGCTTTGACATGGCCAAAACCACGAATCTGCTCCGGCAACCTGGCAAAGGCCAATGCGGCATCTCGGTTGGAGGCATTCAGTTTGGGCAACATGGCATCGATGGCGGTCCGATACTCAGACGCCAGCGCGCGTTCATGGCGGCGCTCTTGCGAATACCCAAAAACATCGAACGCGCCGCCCCGCAACACCTTGAGCGGCGCTAGCAGGCGAAATGCCGTTTGCATCCAGGGTCCAAAGCTACTTTTTTGCAACTCCCCGGCCGTATTGCGTGACGCCCACAGGGGCGGGGCCAACTGGTAGTGCAGTTTGAAGTCGCCCTCAAACTGGGCACCCATTTTGGCCAGAAATGCGGCGTCGGTATGCAGGCGCGCAACCTCGTACTCGTCCTTGTAGGCCATCAGCTTGAACAGGTAGCGGGCAACGGCCTGGGTCAGTGGCAAGTCACCCGGTTTGGCAGAACCCGCAGCGGCGGCATTGGGCAGACGTTCTTCGACTCTGCGCACTTGCTCCACAAAACCGGCGTACTCGGCCGCGTACGCTGCGTTCTGGTAGCCGGTCAGAAATTCAACGCGTTCGGCAACCACCGCGTCCACCGTTTGCGTGCTGCGCGGCGTGAACGCCACCACCTGCCCTGGGTTGAGCA
>CANNRR010000157.1 GCA_947508055.1 Burkholderiales bacterium | reverse complement strand
GTAGTCCACGCGCTCGGGCTCCTCGATGCCGGGCAGCAGCAGCACCTGCGCCATGCCCAGAATGCCGTTCATGGGCGTGCGGATCTCGTGGCTCATGGTCGCCAAAAACCGGCTCTTGGCCCGATTGGCCGCTTCTGCGGCGTCGCGCGCAGCGGAAAACTCGGTAACGTCGCTGAACGTTCGCACGACATCGCCCGACGGCATGGCGTAGGTGAGCACTTCAAGGCTGCGTCCATCCTGCGTCTTGCGCACATAGCGCGTCATTTGGGGGAAATTGAGATCAGCGAAATTACCATCAGGAAGAATCATTGCCAGCGGCGGCAATACTGATTGTTCAGGTTGGAAGTCGCCCCGGTCGATCTGATATTGGCACAATTGAGCAAACAGCGGCTTGCTTTCCAGCAGACTTTTGGGGACCTCCAGCATTTCACAGAGTTTGCTGTTGTGGAGCTTGACCCGCTGATCTACCCCGATGACCAACAAGCCCTGCGCCATGGACTCGATGGTGGCCGCGAGCAAGTCGGTACTGGCTTGCAATGCCAATGCACTGTGCTGAAGGGCATCGCGCTGCTCATCCACGTTTTGCAGCAATTCATTTTTCTCGGTCAAAGAGCGCACCAGTTCGTCCAGCGCCGCACGTTCATGCCGCTCGGTGAGATGTCCCAGATGCACATACTCAACGCTCCTGCGTTGCTCATGCAACGCAGTGCCCAGACGCACTGCCAGCGCAATTTGCATGGCCACGATGACGCCAATCAGTGTGGCCTGCTGAAAATGAATGGCAGCCATGCCAAGGGGGAAGTAACCCAGCAGCACCAGTGCACCAGAGACGGCACCCAGCACGGTCAGGACGGTTGCCAGAATCAAAAAAAGCGATTCGTTACGACCCTGACGATACAGACGCACTGAGGGATGCAGGCAGAGCACGGCGAACCATACCGAGCAGCCCACGGCGAAGCGGGCAGCCTCCGTGAAATGACCGCTCAGAACCGATACCATCAGCACGGAGGGCAACAGCGCCATGGCCTGAAACAGGCCAAAGTAGAAGCCTTGGTCCCGTTCAATGCGCAGTACGCGTCGATAGAACGGGGCCGTGGTCGCAAGTAATATGAACAGGCCAATACCGGTCATGTCACTGGCCAGCAACGGCAACTCGGGCAGCAGGTACTGCGCCAGCAAACCATTGATATTGAGGTGAATCAGCATATTGGCGCTAACGTACAGGCAGCACCAGCCGTAGATCGATTCGCGCAACCAGACCCACTGGACCAGATTGAGCAGCAAGATCATGGCGAGAAAACTGTACATCGCCCCCAGCACGCCGTAGCCAATGGCTTGGGCCGCATAAAACTGGGCCGGTTGCCATAGTCGCACGACCGCCAGGGAGGTACTGGTGGTCTGCACGCGCAGGTAGTAGGTACGCGCCGCCACATCGGGCAGCGCAAGCTTGAAGATGAAACCCGCGTAATCTTCTTCACGACTGGAAAACGGCAAATGGTCGCCGCTGCGCCGTTCGGTAAAGCCCGTGGCGCCGGGCTCAAACAGGCGCAGGTCGTCCAGGTAAGGCGGCATCACGTCGAGCCACCAGGCTCCGGGCGTGGGTACCTGCACGCTAAAGCGCAGCCAGTGAACCTTGCGCGTATAGCCCGCAGTCAGGCCCCCACGGATAGGAACAAAACGCGGCTCTGCCGCACGGGCACTGACTGTGTCGATGGTTTCAGTGCCATCGGCATCGACCAGCACCGCCAGGTCGTGCACGCTGAGCGCCTGTGCACAGACACTGGTCGGTAAGGTCAGCGCGATCAGCAAAAGCCAGCCGCAAAGCCACCGGCCTATGCTGTCCATCTCACAGCCTTCGGGGGGGCTGGCATGCCAACGTCTTGGCGCGCTCGATGGCCTGATCGGCCTCTGACACAGCCTGGTTGCGTTGCGCTGACTCCAGCTCAAACATGTAGTCACGCGCCGCCAGGGAGAGCAGTACCAGCGCATTTCGCATGTTATTCAGTTCATCGACAAGGCTAACTGCTTGGCCAGCCGGGCGCGGGGCAGAAGGTGAACCAGGAGTATTTGTCATCATGGGCGATCGGTTTCACCCACCACGGTCTCAATGGGTTGTGTTCGGTATACGTTGGGGGGCACTGACTGGTCAATCAGCTGCTGCTTCTTTGAGACTGCCACCCCCAGATCAAAAAAAACCGCGATGTAGCCGGTCGGATGTCCATCGGAGTCATTTTCAACACGGATGGTGAGCCACTCGCAGTAGATTTCACCGTTCTTTTTGCGATTGAAGACGAGCCCTTGCCAGCGGCCGGTGCTCAGCAAGTCACTCCATAAATCTTTGTAAAAAGCCTCATCCTGCAAGCCGGAACTGAGAATGCGCGGGGTCTTTCCAAGGGCGTCCTGCGCTGTGTAGCCCGTAGTACGTGTAAAGGCCGCGTTGACTGCCTGGATGATGCCATTCGCATCGGTCCTAAAACCACATTCAGTGATGTGCTCAAACTCGACCGACGGCCGTGGCAACTGGAACGACTCTTCCACATGTTTCTGCGCCGGGCGCAGTACCCAGTGAATGACACTGACCTCGCCATCATTCACGACCGGCAGGGCCTGCAGTAGGATGTCAATCTGAAGGGCATCCGGTGTGTCGCGCTGAACACGCATGCTCCACGTCTTGCCACTGTCGCTCCTTTGATTCGGAATGTCTGCCAGCAGTGACAGAAACTGATTGCGGTGGTCGCGCACGATCCAGTCACCCAGTCGGGTGCCAATCAGTCGGCGTGCCGGCGATATGAGGGACCCTGCTGCGTTGACCTGCAGTACGACGCCGGTACCGTCGGTGACAAGATGAATGTCACGCAGTTCCTGCAGTTGCTCGTTCAACTCTTCATAACTTTCGAACAGGTTGCCATAGGCGTAGCGCAGCCGCTCATAGCGCGTCTCCAATGATTCACATCGGGCGCCAGCGGGCGGCGCAGTGACGGTGGTGATGTCAGGCATGCATGACTCCCCGGTCGACAGTCTCCCGAATGAAGGCTGTCAACTGCAGTGGGCTGAACGGCTTGACGAAATAGGCATCGGCGCCGTGTTGCATGCCAATTTCGGCGTCACCCACCTGCCCTTTTGCCGTAACAAGAACGATGCTGATCACTTTGAGGCCGGGGTCGGCGCGAATGGCGTCGAGCACCTGCAGGCCGTCGAGTTTTCCTGGCATCATGATGTCCAGAACAATCAAGTCGGGGTAGAGGTCGCGCGCCTTTTGAAGCCCGCTGGCTCCGTCGGCGGCCTCGAATATGGAGAATGTCTTGCCCAGTGCAATGCGAATCAGGCGGCGCACGTCGGCGTTGTCATCGACTATGAGAATTTTTTTCATTGGGTTTGGGCACTAACGCAAGGCGTCACGCACCGAGCTCCATATTGGTGGTTGGAATGTCACACTGATCGATATCGGCGGTGGCAATGGGCGGCGGCGGAGCCGCTCGGCTAGGTTGAACGCTATGCTTGAACAGCCCGTAGCGATTTCCGCCGGCTTTGCGGGCCAACCGCATGGTGCTTTCTGCGTTCTTGGTCAGCGTCGGCAAGTCCGAGCCATCCTGCGGAAACATGGCGCAACCAATGCTGCCGCCAATTTGCAGCACCTGGTGCTGGATGGTGACCGGTTCGGACAGGGCTTTGATCATCTGGGTGGCCATCCGGGCGAGTTCAGCGTCATTGTGCGGACCCGCCATCAGCAGCAAAAACTGGTCATCATCGGCGCGGGCGAGTATGTCGCAGCCGCGCGTCAGCGCCAGAAGCCGCTCACCCATTTTCATGACGACGGCGTCACTGACCGCACTGTCGTGGGTGTCGTGTATCCACTGGCGCCGGTCCAGCATGATCGATAGCAACGCGACATGTTGCTCACCCTTGCGGGCCGCCGCAATTCGCTTGGCCGCCTGCTCCTTGAAATGTTTTCGGTTGGGCAGACCTGTCACGGCATCGTGGTAATGCGCATCAAGCAGAAAACGTTCAGCCATCAGCATTTTTTCCCGGTCAACGAGCTGTGCCGCAAAGGCAACGACTTGGCCGTTTGCATCCTGAATGGCAGACACAGACATCCACTGGCGAAATGCCAGTCGATGGGTTCCAATGCTGCTGACCTCGCCCTGCCATTGCCCGGTTTGGGACACTTCATTCAGCAAGTTACCGTTGCCCGTGTGGTTTGCATGCTCAGAGGTGTGAAACATGGACAGATTGAGCTCGGCCACAGTTGCATCGGCAAGCCCTGCCATGTCCTGGAATCCTGGGTCAGTGGCGACAACGCTGCCATCGGCGTCAAACACAACTACTCCAGTGCGCCGTGTGTTGGTGCGCGCGCCGTGCGGGTCATTCACAATTTGGCCCTGCTCGCGCTTGTTGAGTTCGTGGATGACCCAGTACACCTTGCGATGGTCGTCATTGACGGCGATGAGTGGGCTGGTTACATATATTTGCCCATTCAGGACGTCAATGCCCGGATTCAAAAGGATCTCTGGAATGTCGACTGGTTTCTGCTCTGCTTCGGTTTGCCGATTCTGCAACAGGGAATTTAGTCGCGACAGGTGAAACTTGGAGGCAACACGTTGAATCGAGCCTGCCCCTGTACCCGCCTGCTCAAAGAGTGCACGCGCCCTGTCTGTGGCCTGTACGATGTCGCCCTGCGGGTTGGTCACAAGACACAACACCGGTGACCTGGGGCTCATGCTGCGCAAGACTTCACCGGCACCTGCCAGTTGCCGGTGGGATGTGCTCAGGTGTTCGTAGCGCTGCTCCAGGTCGCGGTGCAGTCCGACCAGCGCCTGGAAGTCTTTCGCGTATTGCTCCAATTGATAGTCCATTGCGTTCATTTCAATTTCTCCTGCAACCAGTTCACCAACTGGAGTGGACTGAAGGGTTTGATGAAGTAGCCATCCGCCCCCATTTCATGGGCCAGTCGATAGTCGTCGGCCAATCCCCGGGCGGTGACCATGGCGACGTGGATGTGCTTGGTCTCCGTGCTGGTCTTGATGGATGACAAAACCTGAAGCCCGTCAATCTGACCCGGCATCATGATGTCAAGAAGGACTGCCTGCGGCTGGTGCAAGCGCACGGCTTCCAGCGCGCTGGTGCCATCCGGTGCAGCGATGATTTCGTAGTCTGCTCCCAGCGTCACGGCAAGCAGCTGTCGAATCTCGGGTTGGTCGTCAACAATGAGAATTTTTTTGTTCATGAGTGCCTTAAAGCTTCACGCTCTGGCCACTCGTCTGCGTATTGGCTGACGAATGCGAAGGGGAAGACGTTGACAGGAGTTTTGTGAGCATTTGCATTTCTTGCGGCGAGGTTTTTGCCACCACGGCGTGACGCGTCAACAGGAACGCTATGTCCTTGGCATATTTTTCCATCTGCATTGACATGGGACAGACTTCGCAGGCCTGCACACTGCCGACCCGTGACGGCGCGCTCAGCGGAAACGTGGCGGCGAAGGACTCAATTCCGGTCGCACCATCTTTCGCGCGGTCTGTTTCGATGACGGTCAATAGGCCACCATGCATTTCGACAACACGATGACATATTTGCCGGCCAATATCGGTGTCGAGCCGCAGTGCTTGGTTCGACGGCGCATTGGCAACCTTGGGGCACTGTGTCTCACTGCTTGTTGAACCGGCAAAGTGGCTGCTCACCACGATGTAGCTGCCATTGAGCCGGACCCGCATTTCGACCTTGCTGTGTGCGGGTGCGGATTCGACAACCGATGCCATCAGGGTTCGCATGCACGTCTCAAGCCATCCGGCATCGCCATAAATGACACTGCCTGATTCAGCTTTACTCTCCACCTTGGGCGTGATGAAGAATTCGCACTGACTGCTGGACGTTTCGTTCACCAGTTGCTTGACCAGTTGCCACAGGGACAGCCGCTCACCCGACTGGAAGGCGTCGACCTGGTGCAAACGCGATAGCTGGTCAAACGCAACCAGCAGTCGACTCAAGCGGTCAGTTTGCTCAAAAAGGATGCCGCCAGCGCTGCTGTCGTCGCTACTGGCCTTGGCAAGCGCATTCCTCAAATGGGTGAGTTCGTGACGGGTCTGCGTCCCCAGCAGTCGGAAGAGGTCGTTGTCGCCGGCCATTGACGCCGATGCAAGAAGCACCGGATGTGCGTTGGCAATAAACAGGGCATAGCCCTTGGGTCCCGCCGTGCACAGGTGAACCGTGGAGTTGTGGAGAACCGGACCCGCCGTATCGGGGAATTGAATTTGCAACGGGGCCGTGAACGTGCCGTTGGCGATTTGCTCCATCTGCTGCTGCAACTGCTTTTTTGCGGCTATGGCGTATTTGATCCAGGGCACGGCGGCACGGTTGAAGTCGGTTACCTGGCCGTTTGGACTGAGGTGAATAATCCCTTCGGCAAGGTCCTCCTGCAACTTCATGTCCAGGCCAAGGGTCATACGTTCACCGGCTCTAGGGTTGCGCATTTGGCGGCACTGATTTTTCGGGCAATCGCCATCAGTCGGGGAAATGGCACGGGCTTTGACAGCACTTCGACGCCAAATGGAATTCCGCCGAGGTGGTGAATCCGGTCCTCATCCAGCCCGGTAACCACCACCGTAGTCACTCCGGCTTGCCACATGGTTTCTTTGAGGATCTTCATCCCGTCGATTCCCGGAATTTTCAAGTCCAAAATCAAAAGATCGGGTTGCATGCGCCGCATCTTGAACATGGCATCGATGCCGTTGTTCACAAAGGCAGCGTCTAGCAACAAGGGCCAGGCGGGCAACACCGTCTGGTAGAGGCGCAACATCGCGGCATCGTCTTCGACAACCAGCACTTTGAGCGGTCTCACACTCGAGGTGCTACCGACCAAGGGGGACTTGTCGTCCTGCGAGATGATGGAATTGTTCATGGAATGCATGATGCTGTATTTTGTTAAATATAGCCATATTTCAACATAAATGCCAGTTTATTTATATTTTTTTGTTTTGGACCGAATTCCAGTCAAACCGAGGTCCTGTTCAAGCGATTTGACGCCCGGCGTGCCGCCCAAACACCGTTGCCGAGATGCGCTACTCGCCGAGCTGCTGCAGCAAATACAGGCGCTGGTAAATGCCCTGATCGATCGCCATCAGCGCGTCGTGCGTGCCCTGCTCATGAATCCGCCCGTGGTTGAGCACCACAATGCAATCGGCAGCACGGATGGTGGACAGGCGGTGCGCGATGGCCACCACGGTCACGCGTGCGCGCAGTTCCGACAGGGCCACCTGAACAATCTGCTCGGTTTCGGAGTCAATGTGGGCCGTGGCCTCGTCCAGAAACAAGATGCGCGGCTGCCCGGCCAATGCCCGCGCAATCGCAATCAGTTGCTTTTGCCCCACGGACAGGCGCGCACCGCCCTCGCCCAGTAGGGTGTCGTAACCCTGCTCAAGCTGCACAATAAAGTCGTGGCAGTGGGCGGCACGGGCAGCAGTCTCGACGTCAGCCAGACTCAGTTCCCGCCCCATGGCGATGTTGTCGCGCACGCTGCTAGCCAGCAAAAACGGGTCTTGCGGTACGAGGCCCACATCGGCACGGAAGTGCGCGTCGCTGAAACGCGACAACACCACGCCATCAAGCGTGATGCGCCCGGACTGTGCCTGGTAAAAGCGCAGCAGCAAAGACAGCAACGTGGACTTGCCGCTGCCGGTGTGGCCGACCAACCCATAAAAGCCCCCGGCCGGAATATGCAGTGACAGGTCATGCAACACCACGGTCCCCGGGTCGTAGCCAAAGTGCAACTGCTCAATGTGAATTTCACCAAGGCCAATGCGCTCGGGCCCGGCCATGGCGGCGGGTCGGCTCTCTTGCAACAGCGCGTCAACCCGCGCGGCGGCCACCACAGCCTGCTGCAACTGGCCAAACTGCAGGGTGATCTGGATCAGCGGGTCGACCACCCGGCCGATGTAGCTGACAAAGGCGTACAGGACCCCGACTTCCAACCCACTCAGCGAGCGCTGGCCAAAGCTATGGATCACCACCACCAACAGCACCACATTGATCAGGTCCAGCATGGGGCGCAGCAGCCAGGCGTTGACCCGCATTTCGGCCATCCGGGCGCTGAGGTGCTGGCTGTTGGTGGTGTCAAACCGATGGCGAAAGCGCTGTTGTGCATTGCTGGCCTGTAGTACCGCCAT
>CANNRR010000156.1 GCA_947508055.1 Burkholderiales bacterium | reverse complement strand
GGACGTGTGCCCTTGTCCCCACGGGTGGTCTCCCTGCTGTTTGCGATCGCCTTGCTGAGCGTTTTTCTGACCCCCATTACCTACTTGGCGCACGAGGTTACATCGGTTGAGCACCACCATCTGCAAACCCTGTTGATGCGATTTGGCGGTGGCCTCGTCATTCCGCCAATTGCCCTCGCCGTAGTGTGGTCCTTGTGGCCTATGGGGCCACTGTCTGCCGACAGGAAACCCTTACGCGCCAGTCTGATTGCGTCTCTGGTGTTGTTTTCGGCAGGCGGCATCATTGGTTTTTTGATCACTGGAAGCAACGTTCGCATCCCGGCGCATTACCACGGGTGTATTGTGGGTGTCACCCTGGCCATGATGGGGGTCGTGTACCTGCTGCTGCCGCGGTTCGGGTATGCAGCGCCTAGTTCAAGGACGGCCGCCTGGCAGCCAACCATCTATGGCGTCGGGCAGATGATGCACATTGTTGGTCTGGTCTGGTCTGGTGGCTACGGCGTTCAGCGCAAAGTGGCCGGATCGGATCAGGTCCTGCGCACAACACAGGAAACCATGGGCATGGGCCTGATGGGGCTTGGCGGCTTGATTGCGATTGTTGGCGGAGTGATGTTTGTTGTTATTGTGCTGCAGGCCTTGCGGCACTCCAAGGGGCGCTAACCATGAGCCCTTCCATACCCGAAAAAACCGATAGTCCGACCTCTGTGGGCGGTTTGCGAAGCATTGGCGCGCTGGGTTCCGTCCTGGCGTTCACTATTTTGGGGGCCAGCATCTTGCTGCGACTCAGCACGCATTTTGGTGTTGATGGCATCCCCCAGTCGAACCTGCCGCTGGAATATGAAAACGCCATCCGTATGGTTCACCGTCTGTCTGCATCCAGCTTAGGTCTGCTGGCTCTGGTCGCAGCCATTCTGTGCTGGATCCGGCGCGCCAGTCTGCCACAGGCAGTGCAACCGGTGGCATGGGTAGTGGCCGCCACCTTGCTGCTGGCAGTCATTGGGCCACTGACATCTGGATACCGCTACAGTTCGGTCACCATTGCCAACGTGGTGGCGGGGACGGTTCTGCTTGCGGCTTGCTGGTGGCTGCGAGAAGCGCTCAGCGCTGTAGAGCAAATTACCTGGACTCAACGACCGATCTTTCGCGTGACACTGGCAATTTTTTTGCTGCATGTCGGTCTCGGTGCTGCTTCAAGCGACTTTGAGATGAGGGGTACACACTGGGTCGCCTTTGTCCATTCGGGCTCCGCGATGCTGACCACACTATTGCTTGGGTCCATCCTCTGGGATAGTCGAAAGAGTGCGCAATCTGCCAGGCTCGTTGTTGCAATGACTGGTTTGCTGGTTATTCAAGTCGTGCTGGGACTGGTTTCACTTTGGGTGACAGGGCGCACCATTGGGCTGGATTTTGTGCATGCGATGTTGTCGCCGTTACTTCTGGCCGGGCTAGTTTCTCTGAGCCTTAAAGGCGTCTTGCAAGAGTCTTCGTAGATTGATGTCGATGTATCTGCCACTCCAATTCGGTAACACAGACCGTTCCATTGCCCGCGCACCTATGCTGCGATGGAGCTCCAATACGCCAGCGGCAATGAAAGCGAGCAGAATCTGGCTCATTGGATGAATTGGCTGGGAATTTCGACAGATCCGAATAGTTACCTGGAGGTTTGATATGCGTGGTGTCTTTGGAGTGCTCGGGCTTCTGATCGTGCTGGTAGTTGGTGCACTGCTGGCGAAAAAGCAGATGGGTGCGGTGACGGTCGCAGCACCCGGCATTTCCAACCCGGCGTCCGGTGCCACGCCACAACAGCAGAGCCAGCACATTCAGAAACAGATCGTGCAGTCCGTAGAGAGTAGTTTGCAGCAAGCCAGGCCGATGCCGGATGACAAATAGTTTTATTGCTGAATTCACCTCTAGGCCCTGTCGATACTGCGTAAGCAGCTATTAATTGTGTAGCAGTCATGGGTGATGCCGAGTTCATGCAAATGGCACTTGCCCAAGCCGATGGGGGGGCAAAGGCCGGTGAGGTGCCAGTTGGCGCCGTTGTGGTCAAGAATGGCTTGGTGATTGCCACCGGGCGTAATGCTTCCATTGACGGGAACGACCCGACAGCGCATGCCGAAATCATGGCACTGCGAGAAGCAGCCCGTGTTTTGGGAAACTACCGCCTCGACGGGTGCGATTTGTACGTCACGCTGGAGCCCTGCGCGATGTGTAGCGGCGCAATGCTTCACGCCCGAATCGGCCGGGTTGTCTATGGCGCCTCGGACCCAAAGACCGGCGCTGCAGGTTCGGTTATGAATCTTTTCGCGAACACACAGCTCAACCACCAGACTCGGGTGCTAGGCGGCGTAATGGCTACCGAGTGCGCGGCCCAACTGCGGGCTTTTTTTCAAGAAAAGCGGTCCAATATCGACCGGCAGAGAAGGGCGCTTCACCCCCTGCGCGACGACGCGCTGCGAACGCCAGATATCCGGTTTCTTGACCTGCCAGATTACCCCTGGCAACCCAATTACGTGAGTGACTTGCCGACGCTGGCGGGACTCCGAATGCACTACCTGGCAGAGGGCCCGACCGATGCAGGGTTGACCTATCTCTGCCTGCATGGAAGCCCCGCCTGGAGTTACTTGTACCGAAGGATGATTCCCGTCTTTCTGGAGGCCGGACACCGTGTGGTGGCACCGGACCTGATTGGTTTTGGTCGCAGCGACAAGCCCAAGAAGGAATCTGCACACACCTTTTCGTTTCACCGGCAAACGCTGTTGGAGTTGATCGAGCGCCTTGAACTGCGCCGGGTGGTGCTGGTTGTTCAGGATTGGGGCGGTCTCCTGGGCCTTACTTTGCCAATGGAGATGACAGAGCGTTTTCATGGATTGTTGGTCATGAACACCCTGCTGGCAACCGGAGATGCGCCGCTGTCACCGGGCCTTCTGGCCTGGCGAGAAATGTGTGCCAGGAACCCCGTGTTTGACGTCGCCAGGCTTTTCGCCCGCGGCAATCCACACCTGAGCACAGCCCAGTGTGCTGCCTACGCCGCACCATTTCCGGAAAATGGCCACCGTGCCGCGACGCGAGCTTTCGCGGCCATGGTGCCCGACCACCCCGATGCAGATGGTGCCGCGATTTCCCGTCAGGCCAGAAATTTCTGGGAAACGCGCTGGAGTGGAAAAACCCTGATGGCGGTCGGATTGCAGGACCCTGTGATGGGAGCGCAACAGATGGGGCAGTTGGAGCGAACCATCCGTGGTTGTGCCCCGCCCGTGATGCTTAGTGAGAGTGGCCATTTCGTTCCCGAATGGGGTGAATCACTCGCACGCATGGCAATTCATTTTTTCGACACTTGATCCTCAAGACTAGGGTTATCCCGATGTGATCGATCGATGCGCAACAATTGTTTTTGATTGTTTCAGCGGATCACCAACATTTTGTACGCTGCTGATGCACAATGTTTTCGAAGACAACCATTTGTGAATTGAATGCATACTGATACTGACACGCTGCATTTCCTTGAAGACGAAAACGACGCCGGCGTAGCGGCTGGTTTGGTCTGGCGTTTGATGGTCATTGATGATGAGCCTGACGTCCATCGTGCCACGACGTTTGCGCTGTCAGGAGTGAAAATTCTTGGCCGTCCGTTGCAGTTTCTACATGCTTACTCGGCAGCAGAAGCGACCAAGTTGCTCCGAACCGAGCAGGAAGTTGCGGTTGTACTGCTGGATGTAGTAATGGAGCGTGAGGACGCTGGGTTGGCTCTGGTCAAAACCATTCGGCAGGACCTGCACCTTGCCGAACTTCGGATCATCTTGCGCACGGGGCAGCCCGGCTATGCCCCCGAGATTGAAACTATTCACGACTTCGACATTAACGATTACAAGACCAAGTCGGAGCTAACTCGCACCAAGCTGTACGCCACGGTGACGGCGGCTGTACGAGCGTACGAGCAGATTCGTAAACTGGATCAACTGGCCTTTTACGACCGCCTTTGCAGTTTGCCCAATCGCAACAAGTTTATTGATCTCAGTGACCAACGGCTGGCGTCGGGCGAATTTGCGTCAGATGTCATTGCCATTTTGGATATCGACGATTTTTCTGAAATCAATGACGCTTTGGGACACCAGCAGGGGGATCGCCTGCTACAGGCCGTTGCGGAGCGGCTCAAAGTGGACTTGGGTTCGAGTGTCATTCTTGCGCGCTTGGGGGGCGATACGTTTGGACTGATGGGAGCCATCAGCGCTCTTGAACCAGCCACGGTATTGGGCCTTTTCCGCTCCCCTTTCAAGGTCAACGACAACTCTATGGTAGTTACCGCGACCATGGGATTGACTCAATATTTGGGAAAAGAAGTTGCTGGGCGGGACGCCCTGAAAGACGCCAACATCGCGCTAAAGCTGGCCAAAAAGAGTCGACGGGGTAGCTTTGTCATGTTTTCGGCGCAGATGGGTGCCGATATCCGCGAGCGCGTCAGATTGCTTCAGTCCTTGCGCCACGCGGTGGAGAGTGAGCGTTTGTTCGTGGTCTACCAGCCGCAAGTCAATTTGATCAGTGGCAAGCTTGTCGGAGTCGAGGCTTTGATTCGCTGGCGCAATGAGGATGGCTCATTTGTCCCGCCCGACCGCTTCATTCCCCTAGCAGAGGCGTCAGGCATGATTGTCGCCATCGGCGAATGGGTCTTACGCGTGTCCTGCCACGAATTGATCCGGTTGCAGGCACTCGGGTTGCCTGATTTGCGCATGTCGGTGAACGTTTCTCAAATCCAGTTTCGTCACCCTGAATTTCTTGAACGACTCCGCGCGGCCGTGACGGAAACCGGAATAAACCCGAAGTGCCTTGAATTGGAGATCACTGAGTCGGTGGCAATGGATGATCCCGATTTCATGTTGGAAACGTTGCACAAAATTCGGAAAATGGACATTTCTGTTGCCATCGACGATTTTGGCACCGGTTATTCTTCATTGAGTCATCTGCGCCAATTGCCGATTGACCGTCTCAAAATTGATCGCGCGTTTGTGACTGAACTCAGTAGCGCAGTGTTGGGAGGGCACATCGCATCGATGGTGATTGAACTCGGCCGCAATCTGAACCTGACGGTAATTGCGGAAGGTATCGAAGAAGAGAGCCAGGCCCAGACCTTGTTGCGCATGGGGTGCCACGAAGGACAGGGCTACCTTTACGCGAAGCCAATGGCCTCACCCCAGTTGACCGAGTGGATACTGGCAAGGTGAAAAAGCACATCTATATTTACTCGCCCTCCGGTGCGGTGCGCGACAAGGCTTCATTCAAGCGTGGTGTTAGTCGTCTCCAAAAACTTGGGCACGAGGTCGAGGTTGACACCGACGCGCTAGCCAGCCAGACGCGTTTTGCCGGAAATGACCAGACACGGCTGGCGGCCATTCACCGGGCCGCCGCCAGCGGAGCCGATGTGGCGATGATTTCCCGCGGCGGCTATGGGCTGACTCGCATCCTCGGCGGCATTCGATACAAGGCGGTTGCCAAGGCGATCGAGCGAGGGACACATTTCATTGGCCACAGTGACTTCACTGCCTTGCAACTAGCGCTATATGCTAAAACGGGCGCCCTGACGTGGGCTGGTCCTGCCTTGTGCGAGGGATTTGGCGTCGGTGGTCCAAACGAAAAGTCAGACAACAAGCATCTTCCTGCTGTACCAGACGAAATCATGGAGGATTGCTTCAACGACATGCTGATGGGGCAGGGCGAGGGTACTGGCTGGCGCCAGCACCGCGAAGCCGCTAACTTGGCGAATACCAGTCATTCACAGACTACCCCTGACTACGTCATTCGCAATGCGACGTTATGGGGGGGCAATTTGTCGATGCTGACCGCTTTGCTTGCGACTCCCTATTTCCCGAATATTAGAGGGGGAATCCTGTTTCTTGAAGATGTTGGGGAACACCCCTATCGTGTTGAACGCATGCTGACCCAGTTGTTGAATGCAGGCGTGCTGTCCCCACAAAAGGCAATTGTGTTGGGCCAATTTACCGAATTCAAACTGACCCCCCATGACAAGGGATTCAATTTGCAATCCGCCATTCGGTGGTTGCGTACCCAAATCAAAACTCCCGTATTGACCAACTTGCCGTTTGGCCATGTCGCCACCAAGGTAATGCTTCCCTTCGGTGCAAAAACGGACCTCGTTGTCGAAGGACGGGACGCGTTATTGCTGTGGGGACACCTGGACTAAGGAGTGTGTCTGCGTTTTCAATCAACGACGCGACGTGGGCGTGAAGTCAGCCCTTTGGGCAGGAAACCACTGAACATCGCACTAATCCGACTCAGTTTTTGACTTGCCAGCGCCTCGCCATCGACGGCGGCTATAGCTGCCATGATGTCGCCGCGCAAGTACCAAAGGTCTTGGAGGTCACTTGCATAAGTGACTTTTAGCTCAAGCTTCGATGCATCGACCGCGCTGGAAACACCCAGTTCGTTAAGCATTGCTTCACGAATGTCTTCCAGCGCCGTTTCAAAGCGATTTCCCAGGTTGCTGCCAGCACCATAAAAGATACTTTGAAAGCCCGAAACCAGGGAATTTTGAATCCAACTCATAACTAAATCGTACAGCTCATCAGCACTGGAGGTTCGACGAAATAGCGCCCAAACAAGTCATATTTGACGTCTTTACAATCAAATCTTTAGCGTCACGAACGGCGTGTCGGCCTGCCTTGAAAGGTTACTTGCTCTCCTTTGATCTTTTTCTAGCGGTAGCTTTCGTTACTTTGTCTCGCTATTTGTGGATTCTAAATAGTCGATGGTTCTCATTTACTCAGCAATGCCCTAAACTCTTACCTTAGACAAGCATCGGAACTATTGGGAATGGGCGTTCAAACCACCGTCGTATTTACAGATTTGCACGGCAGCACGGCAGTGTTTGAGGCACTTGGCAATGCATTGGCGACCGAGGCAGTTACACAAATCACTACCTGGATTGGTCAACAATGTGTATCGAGTGGCGGTCGGATTGTGAAGACTCTTGGCGACGGGGTTTTGGTCATGTTTCCAGACGGTCAACACGCCGTCGACGCAGTGGTTGAACTGCAAAGGGCGCACTCCAAGCGAATCCTGCGTACGCCTTTGGGGCGGCGTATGCCAATGCGAATTGGCGTGGCCAGCGGTGAAGTTGAGATGGTCGCTGGCGATTGTTATGGCGATGCCGTTAACGTTGCAGCCCGACTATGCGACTTGTGTGGCCCCTACCAAATTTGGTGCAATGCAGCGGCATTGGACGGCGTTCGCGAAACCCAAGGTATGACCTTTCGTATCTTGGGTCCCATCAATATTCGAGGGCGGGCGGAGCCTTGCAACGTCTTTCAGATCGAATGGCATGAGGACATTGCGTCTGATTTCCTGACAATGCAGGCGGACTTCGATCCCAGAGATGCTTCTCTTGAACGAGATGCCCTGGGGAGGGAGATTGAACTCACGTGGATGGGAGAAACCAAACGCTTCAAGTCCTTTGAGATGCCCATCCAGCTCGGGCGTGTCCGCGATGCAGATTTTGTGATTAACGATCCGCGCGTTTCACGCATCCACGCTCGACTGGAATGGCGAAACGGTAGCGTTGTCTTTGTAGATGCCAGTAGTTACGGCAGTTGGGTTCGGTTTCTTGGCGCTGCCGGGTCTGACGTACTGTTGCGCCGGGAAGAATGCGTCTTGCATGGCAAGGGGGAACTTGCCTTGGGGGCATCGTTTTCCGATCCTAGTGTTCCGACCGTGGCGTTTTCAATTCTCTAGCGGCCTGAAGAGAATCATCATTCAGTCTAATTTGTAACTTAACATAATATACATCGTATAAAGTACAGTAGCAGGACGCCACGGCGCAAATCCTGCCAACATGACCCAGATTACCGCGCCCAGCTTGGGTATCGCCTTCGTACCGCCCGCTGCACTTTGGGGTGGTCAATCGGTGACGCCGCGAAGTATTTTCAGGTTACAGATAGAACTTGGCATAACTGGGAAATCGGTGCCCACCGCATCCCGTTTGCTGTCTACAAACTTTGCCGCGTCCTGGCGCGTCTGGAACTTCCCCATGAAGCTTGGGCGGGCTGGACCTTTCAAGGTGGCGTCTTGATAACGCCCGAAGGCCGCCAGATCGAGCCCCGAGATAGTTCGTGGTGGTCGCTCATGGTACGCAACGCCCGGTCATTCCACACGGCCTACACCGAAGTCGGTCGGCTGCGTATGTTGGTGCATGGGCTGGAGTCGCAGCTGCAAGCTAGCGCCGAAGGCGCGGCTGAAGCTGCGGGGCTTGTC
>CANNRR010000155.1 GCA_947508055.1 Burkholderiales bacterium | reverse complement strand
CTGGGCTCGATGGTGGCTGGCATCGCCCACGAACTCAATACACCCATTGGCAACGGGCTGACCGTTGCGACCACGCTGGAAGGGCGAACCAACGACTTCAAAAAGGAAATGGCCGCCGGACTGAGGCGTTCGACACTGGACGCCTACGTCGCAGACGCCGCCTTTGCAAGTGACATACTGGTGCGCAGTCTGGACAAGGCCGCCACGCTGGTTTCGAGTTTCAAGCAGGTCGCTGTGGACCAGACCAGTTCCCAGCGGAGAAAATTCATGTTGCATGACACCCTCTGCGAAGTTCTCATGACTATGGGGCCGAGCCTCAAGCGCACCGGCTGCCAAGTGCTGCTGACCGAACCGCCGGACGACTTTGAGCTGGACAGTTATCCTGGCCCCCTGGGGCAGGTTGTCACCAACCTCATCGCCAACAGCGTATTGCATGGCTACGAAGGGCGCGAGCCCGGGGAAATTCGGATTGTTGTCTCGCGCGCCGATGACGACCACGCGACCATCGAAGTGTCCGATGACGGCGCTGGCGTCCCAGAGGGCAACCTTTCGCGGATTTTTGAACCGTTTTTTACGACACGACTAGGTAAAGGCGGGTCCGGCCTGGGTCTGAGTATTGCCCGCAATATTGTGGTCGGCACGCTCGGCGGGAAACTCAGTCTCAAGAGCACGCCGGGTCGTGGCGTTACGTTTACAGTTTGGATTCCCCAGAGTGCGCCTCGCGCCTCCGACTAAACCTCACCGCCAAAGCGCTTGACCAGGTTGTCGATGTATTGTTCGGTCATTTTTTCGAACTCGGCCTCAACCATCGGTGCTGCCACAACCTTCATCAGTGCGGGCAGGGGAATGGTCAAGGCACCCTCGATGTTCAACACCACGTTGGTGGATTTTTTGTTATCGGTGATTTTCCAGTTTCCCGACACCAGCGCATTGCCTTCACCCGCTACCGGTGTCCAGACGACCTTGCCCTTGGACCGGTCGGACACATACTTGGAAGCATAGACCGTTTGCAGGTTGACCTGTGCCAGGCCAATTTTCGCCATCTCCCAGCGATAGGCGCCATCGCCCAGGTCAATCAGCTTGTCAACGCCGGGGTAAAAACTGGCGGATGTAGGCACGTCGGCCAGAACATCAAAAACTTCCTTGAAAGAGGCTTTGACGTCGAACTCGTAGCCCAGTTCGACATTGACAGTAATAGACACGTTCGCTCCTTGAATCGTTTGGCTGTATCAAGGTGCATCCTACTTCAGCACCCAGCGTCTAAACCAGAGTGCGCAGCCTAATCAGCGACGACAATGGGTGTTTTCCCGCTTGGAAACTGCACCATGTCCCGCCGCCTGCATTCGCTGATTGACGCCCTGGGGCTTAATGCCCAGCAGGTGGGCGGGTTGACGCTTGCTACTCTGGGTGCCATCGCTTTCAGTGGCAAGGCCATCATTGTCAAGCTGGCGTACCGCCATGGCGTGGATGCGGTCACGCTCATCATGCTACGTATGCTGTTTGCGTTGCCGTTCTTTTTGGCGATGAGTTGGTGGGGCAGCCGCCACACACCGCAGCGTAAACCCGCACCGCTGACAGGCAAGGATGTCTTGGGCATCGGCTGGCTGGGTTTTACGGGGTACTACCTGGCGAGTTTTCTGGATTTTGCAGGATTGCAGTACATCACTGCCTCGCTGGAACGGCTTATCCTGTACCTCAACCCCACGCTGGTTTTGCTGCTGGGCTTGGTGCTGTTCGGGCGTCGCATCGGGCGTCACCAGGCCGCGGGCATGGCCATCAGCTACGGCGGCGTGTTGCTGGTGTTTGGCCATGAGGTCAATCTGCAGGGGTCTGACGTAGCGCTGGGCACCGTGCTGGTGTTTCTGAGCGCGGTCAGCTACGCGCTTTATCTGTTTTACAGCGGCGAGATGGTGCAACGCCTGGGATCCATGCGCCTGGTGGGTTTGGCGACATCGGTGGCGTGTGCGCTGTGCATCGTTCAGTTTGTGGTGTTGCGCCCGCTCGATGCAGCGCTGGCGGTAGCGCCGGAAGTGGTTTGGCTGTCGGTGCTCAACGCCACGCTGTGTACCGTGGTGCCCGTGATGATGGTGATGATGGCTATTGAGCGCATTGGCTCGGGCTTGGCGGCACAGGTCGGCATGGTGGGCCCCATGTCGACCATGATCATGGGTGTGTTGTTGTTGGGCGAGCCGTTTACCGCCTGGCTGGTGGCCGGCACCGTGCTGGTGATTGCCGGCGTCTTTGTGTGCAGCCGGGCGCGCACTTGGTGACACGGTTGTGACCCGGTCGCGGGCGTCTCACCGCCAATTTTCTATACTTGCAGGCACCGGGGCAGGCCTTGTTGGAAGGCGGCAATTGACCCTGATTCAGATTTGGAGTATCCATGCCGACGTTGACCGCATTTTTTGAGTCCGCCAAGTTACCCGTCATGTCCGAGGTGGCACACGCGTTGATTCGCACGCTGAACGACGAGTCGGCCTCGGCGGCGCAGTTGGAAACCATCATTGCCAAAGACCCCGCCATGACTGCCACGCTGTTGCGTCTGGCCAATAGCGCGCAATTCGGGCTGAGCCGTCAGGTGCTGTCGCTGGACCACGCCGTCACGCTCCTGGGCATGTCGCGCGTTCGCACCCTGGCCCTGTCGAGCAGCATGAGCATCGCTTTTCCGCAGGTTCCCGGCCTGGACCGGGCGGTGTTCTGGAAGTTCAGCATGGCGTGTGCCGGTTATGCGCAGTGGCTGGCTGGCGCCGCCGGGTTGGACCCGCAGCAGGCCTGGCTGGCTGGCATGATGCTGCGACTGGGTGAGTTGCTGATTGGTCAGCGCGCCCCCGCGAGCCTGGTCGAAATTGAAGCGCAGCCCAGCCAGGTTACGACGCGCTGGGAACGAGAACAACGTCTGCTGGGTTTTGACGAGGCACAGGTCACCGCCGTTCTGGCGCGACATTGGAACTTCCCGGAGGCTATCGTGAGCGGACTGCAAAGTGCCGGCGATCCCATGGGGGTGGAACCATTTGACCGTCTCGCAGGGGTCGTGCACCTGGCCGCCAGGCTGGCCGATTGTCCGAACCCAAATCCTGATGTCATCAGCGATTTGCCGATGGCGGTGATCAACGCACTGGCACTGGACCGCCATTGGCTGGTGGCACGCTTCCCGCGTCTGGAAAGCTTTGTCGATGTGACCGACTTGACCTAAAACAACTGCGTCAGTTGTACGGAGTCGCTGGATCGTTCGACCTGAATCGTGGGTGGGCCATTGCGCGCCAGGCGCAGCATGCGTGTGTTGCCAGGCAGTATGTCAGACACAAATCCGCGCAGCCCGCGTTTTTTTGCGTGCTCCACCATGCAGCTTTGCATCGCCGTGCCCAGCCCGCAGCCCTGCCAGTCCGGGTGGACCATAAACGCGGTATCGGCCAGATTGGTGGTGGGGTTGATGAAGTAGCAAGACTGCGCGACGATCAACGACTCTTCGCGGGAGCCCGCGGTTGCCACAAATGCCACTTCGTTTTCGTAGTTCAGGTTGCACAGGCGCTGTACCTCGGCGTTCGACAATCCCCGCACGTGGCGGAAAAACCGGGTGTAGACATCGGCCTCGCTCAGGTGGTGAAACAGGTCGCGAATGCCCTGTGCATCGCTCGACAGGGCAGGCCGCAGCAAAACCGTTCGGCTGTCTTTTAGTGTGATGGTGATCTCGTCTTCCACCGGGTAAGCGCGCAGGTTTTGCAGGGTCTGGTCGCGGCTCAAATAGCCAAGCTCCTGTGCCTTGGCAAATAGTTCGGGCCGGAATAGCGGGTGCGCCAGCTCGATCAGGGCGGTGGCGCGCTCGCGTATGGATTTGCCGAACAGGTAGGCAATGCCATATTCGGTGATCACGTAGTGCACATCGGTACGGGCCACGGTGGCGGCCTCGTTCTCCAGCAGCGACGCACGGATGCGCGACTGGGTGCCATCCCAGGTGGTGGATGTCATGCAGACAATGGGTTTGCCACCGGGCGAGCGGGAAGCCCCACGCAAAAACTCGCCCTGGCTGCCAATGCCGCCGTAAAACTCGCCACCAAACTGGTCAATACAGACCTGCCCGGTCAGGTCGATGGAATAGGCGTGCGCAATGGCCACCATCTTGTGTTGTGCGGCAATGGTGATGGGGTTGCAAACGGCGTCCATGGGCTCCATGGAAAACAACGGGTTGTTGTTGATCAGGTCGTAGAGTGCGCGCGAGCCCAATGCCACACTGGCCACAATTTTGAAAGGCTTGCTGGTCTTGCAGGCACCGGTCAGGCTGCCGTTTTCCAGCAGTGGGATGATGGCGTCCGATATGACGTCGGAGTGCACACCCAGGTCTTTGCGGTCAGTCAGGTATTGCAGTGCTTCGTGCGCTACCTGGCCCAGGCCGATTTGCAGCGTCGAGCCATCTTCAATGATACCGGCAATGTAGCGGGCAATGCGCTGCACGCTTTCCTCCTGCACCGGCACGCGCTCCAACTCTCTGATGGGGGTGTTGACCGGCACCAACCGGTGGATGCGGCTGATGTGTAGTGTGGAGTCGCCCATGGAGCGCGGCATGGCCGGGTTGACCTCGGCAATCACGAGTCGTGCACGCGCCACGGCAGCGGGAATGATGTCCACCGAAATACCCAAACTCACGTAGCCAAATGCATCGGGCAGCGAGACCTGAATCAGCGCCACATCGACCGGGATACGCCCCAGCGCCATCATCTCCGGCACCCGGGCAATCGACATCGGCACATAGTCCACCAGGCCCTGCTTGGTGGCGGCGCGCATGTCGGCACCTACAAAGAAGGTGCGGTGACGAAAGCGGGTGGTGCAGCGTCCGCTCTCGTCGTGGCCAAAGGCCTTGATGGTGAAGAAGTGCAGCAGTTCGATGTCGGCCGGCGGGCTGGTCATGCTTTCAAGGGCCTGCAGCAGGCTCCCGGGCGCAGCGCACCCGGTTCCGATGAAAACGTGCTCGCCATTGCGAATTTCGGCAACGGTCAACTCAGGCGTGCTGACTTTTTCTGCATAGGGTTTCAGCGCGGGGTGAAGGGGTGGGTTCTTTTTTGCCATGACGTGCGTATCATCAACTATTTTCCCTTGGGAAAGCGCGGCTGCAAAATGGCGTCTTTGGAGAATTCATATGGATTTGGGACTTTCGGGAAAGTGGGCCTTGGTGTGTGGCTCCAGCAAGGGGCTGGGATTGGGCTGTGCGAAAGCGTTGGTGCAGGAGGGCGTGAACGTGCTGATGGTAGCCCGCGGAGCGGAGCAACTGCAAGCATCTGCTTCAAAATTGATAGCTGACTACGCAGATTCTACGGGGTCTAGCGTGCTATTTTGTGCACAAGACATCACCACCGAAACCGGCCGATCGGCGGTGTTTGCGGTGCGAAGCGACTTTGACATAGTGGTTACCAACGCAGGCGGTCCGCCACCGGGGGACTTCCGTGATTGGGACCGTGAAGCCTGGATCAAGGCGGTAGACGCCAATATGCTCACGCCGATCCAACTCATCAAGTCCACGGTGGACGGCATGGCGCAACGTGGTTTTGGGCGCATCGTCAACATCACGTCCAGCTCGGTCAAAGCACCCATTGACGTGCTGGGCCTGTCCAACGGCGCGCGCAGCGGCCTGACTGGTTTTGTGGCCGGCGTGGCGCGCAGCGGTCTGGCGGCGCAGGGGGTGACCATCAACAACCTGCTGCCGGGTGTGTTTGATACCGATCGGATCAAGACGGTGTTGCAGGGCAATGCGCAAAAAACCGGACAGACCGTGGAAGCACTGGCTGAAGCGCGACGCAAAACCATACCGGCCCGGCGTTTTGGCAACCCCGATGAGTTTGGTGCCATCTGCGCCTTTTTGTGCAGCGTGCAGGCGGGTTACATCAATGGACAGAACGTGCTGGCCGATGGTGGCGCGTACCCGGGCACTTATTAGGGAAGTGCGAGGGCCGGTTCTGCTGGCTGCCTTTCAGCGCCGGGACGACAGCACAATACCCGACACAATCAGCGCAAACGCCAGTATGTGAAACAACTGCGGTGATTCGCCCAGAAACGCCGACGACAGCACGGCCGTGAACAGGGGCGTGAGGTTGATGAAGAACCCTGCCACCGCTGGACCGGCCCGTGCCACACCGGCGCCCCAAGCCCGGTAGGCCAGCACCGCTGGCCCTACCGCAATAAACAGTAACGCACTGACCAACGGCCCGCCCCATTGCAGGCGCGCATCGGTTAGCGTCCATTCTGCTGCGGTGAACGCCATCGACATGCCCAGACCAAACACAATCTGGCCTAGCAAGAATGCCGCCCAGTCTGCTCGTAGCGATGCCGACTCGGGTGTCGGGTGGGCCAGCATCCAACTGTAATAGGCCCAACCGATACTGGCCAGCAACACATACAGGTCGCCGACGACCATATGAAAGCCCATCAAGAGCGCCCACTGGCCCCGGCACAAAACCAGCAACACGCCGCCGATGGACAGCGCCGCCCCGATGACCTGGCGGCCAGAAATGGGCGTGCCGAAGAAGATTCGGCCGATCAGCAGCATCCATACCGGTGTGCTGGCCCCCACCAGAGTGACATTGATGGGGGTTGACGTGTTGAGCGCCAAGTACAAAAGCGCGTTGTACCCGCTGGTGCTGAGCAGTGCCAAAACCGTGAACCGGCGCCACTGGCTCCACAGCGGACTATCACGGCGAAGCACACTGCCCGCCATTGGCAACAGCAACAAAAATGCCAGTACCCAGCGCAGCAGGTTCAGCGTCATGGGTGAGATCAGCGGACTCAGCACGCGGCCCAACACCGCATTGCCAGCCCACAGCAGGGGTGGGATGATCAGCAGCACGGCTGCGGTGGGGGTCAAGCGTTGGGTCATGGGCCGAACTGTACCAAGCGCAATACCCCCCCAGTGGGCACGCAGGGGCATTTCGTGGCACGATGACGACCTTGACGTGCGAGGTGTGCGTCCCATAACGATCGGAGACCAACGTGAGCCAAACCCAGTCCAGAGCCATTCGCATTGACCAGCACGGCGGCCCCGAGCAGCTCAAGCTGGTGCAGGTAACGGTGGGGGACCCAGGCCCTGGCGAAATTCGTATTCGCCACAAGGCGGTTGGCTTGAACTTCATTGATGTCTACCAGCGCAGTGGCCTCTACCCCATGACCATGCCATTGCAGTTGGGCATGGAAGCGGCTGGGGTTGTCGAGGCGGTGGGCGAGGGAGTCACCCACCTGCAGGTCGGCGACCGCGCCGCCTATGCCAGCCAGCCGCCGGGCAGCTACTGCGATCTGCGCGTCATGCCAGCCAAGTGTGTGTGCAAGTTGCCCGATGCCATTTCCTTTGACACGGGGGCGGCCATGATGCTCAAGGGCCTGACCGCCCAGTACCTGCTCAAGAAGACCCTGCCGCAAGGCGGACTCAATCCGGGTGACTTTGTGTTGTTTCACGCCGCAGCCGGTGGTGTTGGGTTGATTGCGTGCCAGTGGGCGCGTGCGCTGGGTTTGCGACTGATTGGCACCGCAGGGTCAGAGGCAAAATGCGCTCTAGCCCTCGCCAATGGTGCGCAATACGCTATCAATTACGCAGCAGATGACTTCTTGGCCCGGGTCAAGGAAATCACCGGTGGCAAGGGCGTCAAGGTGGTTTACGACTCGGTTGGCAAGGACACATGGGACAAGTCTCTCGATTGTCTGGCCCCTTTCGGCTTGATGGCCAGTTTTGGCAATGCCTCCGGCCCGGTGGCGCCCATGGCACCCGGCATGCTGGGCCCCAAGGGCTCGCTGTACCTGACCCGGCAAACCCTGTTCACCCACATTGCCACCCGCGAAAGCACGCAGGCCATGGCCGATGAATTGTTTGACGTGGTGGTCAGTGGCAAGGTGCAGGTTCACATAGCCCAGCGCTATACGCTGGAAAACGTGCAGCAGGCACACCGTGACCTTGAGGCACGTCAAACAACGGGCTGTACGATTCTCACGCTGTGAGTTTGAGGCGGCATGCGCCGGATAAAATCCGGCCAATGAACACCAGACCACTCAAACACTTCCTCTTCGCGGCGACTTTGGCAATATCGCCTTGTTCGATGGTTCTGGCGCAAGGCACAGCCAATGTGCCAACTGCAAAACCGGATAACGCCACCTCGGCAAAGGTGGATCGGGTCCTCAGTGAAGAAGGTAACTGGTATTTCTCGTGGGGCTATAGCCGGCAACATTATTCCCCATCCGACATTCACGTTTCACAGCCCGGTTTGGGCAATGATTTCACGGTGCGCCAGGCCGCAGGGAGTGACTTCCCCGCGACGACGCAAGAGACATTTGCCGCGATACGAAACTTTGACCTCACGCTACCTCAAGAGAATGTGCG
>CANNRR010000154.1 GCA_947508055.1 Burkholderiales bacterium | reverse complement strand
GCGCCGCGCGACCTGCGCCAGTGTGGCGCGGTGGCAGAGATGGTGCGCATGTACAGCGATGGCCAGTGGCTGGATGCAGCCCTGGTGGTGCGCGAGGCACTGCGCCCGGGCGACGTCATCCCCGGCCCGGCCATCATTGCCGAGAAGAATGCGACCACGGTGGTGGAGCCCGGCTGGCACGCCACTTTGACAGATTTTGACCACCTGGCCCTTGTCCGTGTTGCGCAACGTGCTATCAAATTTGCAGCAGGAACCATGGTGGACCCGGTGTTGCTGGAAGTCTTCAACAACCTGTTCATGAACATCGCCGAGCAGATGGGCCTGCAACTGCAGAACACGGCCTATTCGGTCAACATCAAGGAGCGGCTGGACTTTAGCTGCGCCTTGTTTGATGCTCAAGGCAACCTGATCGCCAACGCGCCGCACATGCCGGTGCATTTGGGAAGCATGGGCGAGAGTATCAAGACCGTGATTCGCGAGAACCAGGCCACCATGCGGCCCGGCAATGTGTATGTGCTCAACGACCCCTACCATGGCGGCACGCATTTGCCCGACATCACCGTCATCACGCCGGTGTACCTGGATGCAGGGCCGACGCTGAGCGCCGCCGGGCCGCCCCAAGGCGCGAGCGCCCCCTCGGGGGGCAGCGCAGTACGCCAAGCGACAAGCGTGGGGGCAATGTTCTATGTGGGGTCGCGCGGCCACCATGCCGATATCGGGGGCACCACGCCAGGGTCCATGCCGCCGTTTTCCACGCGCATTGAAGAGGAGGGCGTGCAGATCATCAATGTGCTGCTGGTGGATCGGGGTGTGCTGCGCGAGGCAGAGATGATCGCGCTGCTGCAAAGCGGTGAGTTCCCGTCAAGGAATCCGCAGCAGAACATGGCTGATCTGAAGGCACAGATTGCCGCCAACGAAAAAGGTGTGCAGGAACTGCGCAAGATGGTGGAGCACTTCGGTCTGGACGTGGTGCAGGCCTACATGGGCCATGTGCAGGACAACGCCGAAGAGTCGGTGCGACGTGTCATTACACGTCTGAAGGACGGCCAATTCACGCTCAAGCTGGACAACGGCGCGCAAATTCAGGTGGCGATCCGCGTGGATGCCAAAGATCGGAGTGCCGAGGTTGATTTCACCGGCACCTCACCGCAGCAGACCAATAATTTCAACGCGCCCACAGCGGTGTGCATGGCGGCCGTTCTCTATGTGTTTCGCACGCTGGTCAATGACGACATTCCGCTCAATGCGGGTTGCCTCAAGCCCATCCGGGTCATCATTCCCACAGGCTCCATGCTGAACCCCAATCCACCGGCCTCGGTGGTGGCGGGCAATGTAGAAACGTCAAGTTGCATCACCAACGCGCTGTACGGGGCATTGGGTGTCATGGCGGCCAGCCAGTGCACCATGAACAACTTCACCTTTGGCAATGCGCGTTACCAGTATTACGAAACCATCAGCGGCGGCAGTGGCGCTGGCGCGCTGATCGACAACGCGGGCCAGGTGGTGGGAGGCTTCAACGGCACCAGCGTGGTCCAGACCCATATGACCAATTCCCGCCTGACGGACCCGGAAGTATTTGAGTTCCGATTCCCGGTGCGGCTGGAGAGCTATGCCATTCGGACCGGCTCTGGCGGTGCGGGGCGCTGGCAGGGTGGTGACGGTGGCGTGCGCCGGGTGCGTTTTCTGGAGCCCATGACGGCCAGCATTCTTTCCAATGGTCGAATACAAGCATCGTTCGGAATGGGTGGCGGGCAACCCGGGCAGGTTGGTATCAACCGGGTGGTGCGCAGCGATGGAACTGTGGAAGAACTGGGCCACATTGGCCAGGCCGAGATGCAGGCCGGTGATGTGTTTGAAATCCACACGCCGGGGGGTGGCGGGTACGGAGCGCCCGAGGCAGTGGAACATCTACTCACCGGGGTTGTGAGAGCGGCCTGACGGATGACCCGCTGCACAGCGTAGTCGAGCTGCCGCGCGCTCAGGCCCGACGCTTCTAAATGTTCGGCCCGGGTGCATACCGCCTCGTACTCCATAAACAAGCTGACGCTGGCTGCCAGTGTGATCTGCTCTTGGCGGGCGAGTCGCAGCAACTCAGCCGATGCGCCAGTGGGTGCCTTTTGTCAAACCAAAATGATGGTGTCGCTGTACCGCGCAACGGTTGCGTCGTGGGTGATCAGCCGCATGGGTTCAGACAGCGCCTGGGCCACCAAAATCCGGTCAAAAGGGTCTTGGTGGTGTGCTGGCAAGTTTTCAACAGCGCTGGCGTGTGCAGCTTCAATAGGCAGGTCCCGGTAGCCAGATTGCCTAAAAAATTCAAGCGCTTGCTGGCTTGATACCGGCATATCGCCGCGACCCAGAGCGCGCTTGATCGCAATTTCCCAGACGCTGGCCGCGCTCACCCAAACAAAATTGTCCGGCGAAGCAATCAGTCCACGGGCAATCTGCGAAAGTTTGGGGTCGTCTGTAATCGCCCAAAGTGCAATGTGCGTGTCGAGCAGCAAGTTCATGCCGATGTGCCGCCCAGGAACAAGGTCGCAACTTCGGCGTTGTGCGCATCAATGGTGTCAGGCACGACAAATTGCCCCTTGGCAATACCAAGGCGGTGCTGTGCTGGATACGCATTGATCGACACCAGCCGCGCGGCGGGGCGACCGTTGCGGGCAATCACAATTTCGCGCTCCATGCCCTGCTCAATCAAATCCACCAATCGTGAAAGGGTCGATTTGGCTTCCAGCATATTGACAGTTTGCATACACCCCCCCCTTAAATTGGTTAGTCTAGTCTGGCTAAGTCTGGCTGTCAATGGGTCTAACTCACGGTGAAGTGTGTTGGCGCAGAGCGTCCACATGTGGCGCATTTCCGACCGGGGTGCGAGCCGTGCTCAACATGGTGCTGCGCATTTTCCTGCGCGTGATTGCGCAAAGGCTGCAATCCAACAGCCCCGGTGCGGCGCAGGTGGACAGGGCGGCGCTGCACATTGGCGCGTTGGCCTTTATCCACCGATTCGGCTCCAGCCTGAACGGGCATGTGCACTTCCACGTCTGTGTGGTCGATGGCGTGTTTGAGGAAGTGCCAGGCGAGGGCGATGCTGATGTTCATGCCTCGCCGCCGGGCATCGTCTTTCACCTGGCCAGTGCCATCGACGAGACCGCTGTTGCCCGCTTATTTCTTTGGAGTGCTTGCGGCAGCAGCTTTGCTGTCTGCCTTGGCAGCAGGGGCCGCGACAGCGTCCTTGAATCCCGAGCCGTTGACCGTCAGACCTTCACTGGAGAACTTGGCAGCGTTGCCGTCACCCACGCCTTTGACGCGCTGGATGAAATCGTTCCAGTCCTTGAAGTTGCCCTTCTTGCGCTCGTCAAGGATTTTGGTGGAAATAGCCGGGCCAATGCCCTTGATACCATCAAGTTCAGCCGTGGTGGCCTTGTTCACGTCAACAGCGGCGAATGCAATGGCTGCGTACAACATGGCCACAACGGCCAGAATCTTTTTCAACATATGCGGGTCCTTCAGGTGTGGAATGGGTGGGAGAGTCGGCACCAATAGAATGGTGACCCGTGCACAACGTCTGGTGTAGCCGTGAAGTTGACGTGCAGTGACAATCTGACGATCAGGAAAAGCCCGCAGATGGGCGGTCATCAGCGCCCAGCTGCCAGCGATTGCACGTAGCTGAGCACGCCCGCTTGTACATCGGCAAAGGTATGGTTGCAGCCAGTGCTGCGCAGGGCGCTCAGGTCTGCCTGCGTATAGCTTTGGTACTTGCCACGTAGCGCATCGGGGAATGCGATGTATTCAATCAGGCCACCCGATACGGCCTGCTCCAGAGAAAGCGCGGCGTCGCCCTTTTGTGCGCGCAGGGTATTCACAACCGTGATGGCGATGTCATTGAAGGGTTGTGCCTTGCCGGTGCCCAGGTTGTAGATGCCGGACTCGCTCTGATGGTCGAAAAACCACAGGTTGACCGCAACTACGTCGTCAATGAAAACGAAATCGCGCATTTGCCCACCTGCGGAGTAGCCACCGTATTCGCCAAACAGCTTCACCTTTCCATCGGACTGAAACTGGTGGAACTGGTGATACGCGACGCTGGCCATGCGGCCCTTGTGCTGCTCGTGTGGACCATAGACGTTAAAGTAGCGAAAGCCGACGACCTGATTGGTCTTGCCCGCCTTGGTGCGCTGGAAATCGTGACCGCACTCGCGGCGCATGCGCTGGTCAAACAGCAGCTTGGAGTAGCCATAGACGTTGAGCGGACGCTCGAACGCAGGGTCTTCGCGGAACGTGTCGGAGCCACCGTAGGTTGCGGCCGATGAAGCATACAAAAGGCGTGCCCCGCGTTTCTGGCAAGCCTGAAACAGTTCACAGGACAGGGTGTAGTTGTTGGACATCATGTATTTGCCATCCATCTCCATGGTGTCGCTACAGGCGCCTTCATGGAACACCGCTTCGACCTGGCCATAGGCGCCACCCGCAAACGCGTCATAAAAAGTATCTGCATCCACATAGTCGGCAATGCGCAGTGCTGCCAGGTTGCGAAACTTGTCGCCTTGCTTGAGGTCGTCTACGGCAATGATGTCGTCAATGCCACGGGCGTTCAGGCCCTTGATAATGTTGCTGCCAATAAAGCCGGCGGCACCAGTTACAACGATGCGGGTCATGGGTATCCTCTTCTTAAACTTTGGCAAACAATTCGTCGAAGCTCACCGTGGCGGTACCAAACTTGCCGACTACCACACCACCGGCCTGATTGGCCACAGGGACCGCATCGCGCAGGCTGATGCCAGCAGACACCAGTGCGGCCATGGTGGCGATGACCGTGTCACCGGCCCCGGTCACGTCAAACACTTCACGTGCCTGTGCGCTGACATGCAACTCGCCATCGGCATCGAACAGGGTCATACCTTCTTCGCTGCGGGTCAGCAGCACGGCGCCCAGGTTCAGTTGGTCTCGAAGCGTCCTGACTTTGCTGCGCAAATCATTTTCGTCGCGCCATGCGCCTATGACCTGTTGCAATTCCGCGCGGTTAGGGGTGATGACGGTTGCGCCTTGGTAGCGGGCATAGTCGCTACCCTTAGGGTCGACAAGAATGGGCTTGCTTGACGCGCGAGCGCGCGCAATCATGTCGGTTATGTGGCCCAGGCCGCCTTTGCCGTAGTCCGAGAACAGCACGGCGCCGTGCGAGGGAAGCAGGCTCTCGAACGTGGCAGTTTGTGACGCCAGCAGCTCGTTCTTGGGGGTGTTTTCAAAGTCCAGGCGCAACAGTTGTTGCTGGCGCCCGATCACCCGTAGCTTTACGGTGGTGGTGAGTTCGGCATCGCGCCCGAAGTGCGGCTGAATACCGGTTTTGGCCACCAGAGCTTCGAGCTTGTGACTGGCCTCGTCATCTCCGACTACGGTCAGCAAGGAAGCTTGCGCCCCAAGTGTGACCACGTTGTAGGCGACGTTGGCGGCACCGCCCGTGCGCTCTTCCTCGCGGGTGATGCGAACCACCGGCACCGGGGCTTCCGGGGAGATGCGGTCAACTGCACCATACCAGTAGCGGTCCAGCATGACGTCACCGACCACCAACACGCGGGCGGTCGCCATTTTCTCTTTGGTAATGTTCATAACTCTTCCACTCGACGGGCGGGGTAGCTGTCCCAGGCTTGGCAACCGGGGCATTGCCAGAAATGTTGTTTAGCCTCAAATCCGCAGGCTGCGCAGCGGTACCGGGTCAAGGGTTTGACCGCCGTGTCCAAGGCGCGCTGGACTTGGGGGTGAAACTGCTCGTGCTCAAGCTTTTCGCCGGCGATCCATTTGGCAGCAGCTACCAGCGACGGTTCGCTTTCCAGATGGTGGGCATACCATTCGCGGGCCGTTGCCGTGGGTGCTCCGCTGGCGGCTTCCAGAGCGACGATGGCGTCCAGCACATCCAGCGAAGGTGTATGCGTATAGACCGTCTTTAGTCGGCCTAACACACGTGGCCCCTGGCTGGACGCAATCGCGTATTGGGCCAGCAAGGGTGCAATCAGGGCGATGGCACCGGGCGCTGTTGTAAGGGCCTGGGTTAACGTTTCGCAAGCGAGCGCCGAGTTGCCCTGCAGACTTTGGACCCTGGCCAGGTCCATGCGGGGTCTCGGTGCGTCGGGCGCAATGTGCATGGCCTGTGTCAGATAGATAAGTCCTTGTTGCAGGTTATTGGCGCCGATGCAGGTGGTTGCCTGCTCACACAAGTAGTGGGATAAGCGCCCTTTGAAACTGCCTTGGCCATTGGACTCTAGTTTTTGAGCAATTTGTGCAGCGTGCTCCCAGTCGCGTGACCGCTCGTAATTGGCGAGCAATGCCAAACGCGCCTGGCCCTCAAAACGGGTGCCTTCCAGTTTGAGCAGGGATTCCTCTGCTCTGTCTAACAGGCCTGCTTTCAGGTAGTCCAGCGCCAGGGCGTGTTGTGCACGGTGCCGGTCATCTGTGCTCAAGTCACCACGAGAGAGCAAGTGCTGGTGCACCCGTACGGCACGTTCATACTCACCGCGCCGGCGGAACAGGTTTCCAAGGGCGAAGTGCAGCTCAGATGTGTCAGGGTCGCTTTGAACTGCTTCAATGAAGGCGTCGATGGCCTGATCCTGCTGTTCATTGAGCAAAAAATTCAGACCTTTGAAATAGGCTTTCGGTGCCTGCCGGTTCTCCATGCGAAGCTGGCGCATGTCGAACCGCGATGCCATCCAACCCAGTACAAAGGCCACCGGCAGCGCCATCAGGATCAGGCTGAGGTCAAATTCCATAGGGAGGCTGCGATGGGCTTGCTTTTTCGGCTGTCGCGGCTGGCGCTTGGGCTGCCGACCGTCGTGCAAGGGTTGCTGCCTTGCGGTGCTGCCACCAGCGTGGCACCATGCCCAAGACACCTATGAGCAGCCCAACGGCAAACGCGCTCAACACGACCAGAACCAGCGGCGCGGTCCATTGCTGTCCAAAGAAAAAGCGCACCGTGGCATCGTGCTGGTTGTTCAGCGCGAATGCAAAGAGGGTAAAAAATATGGCTGCTTTAAGTGTCCACTTAAAGAACCATGCAATCTGTTTCATCAATCTCCCTTGTGGTGGCTAGGAATTTTAGTAGCCGCCAGGTGCATCAGGGCTTGATTTTGGCTTCGAGTTCAGCGGTGCGCTGATCAACCGACTCACGCAGGGCCTTGCCTGGCTTGAAGTGGGGGACCCGTTTCTCGGGAATGGCCACGCTTTCGCCGCTGCGCGGGTTGCGACCCATGCGGGGAGGGCGATGACTGATTGAAAAGCTGCCAAAACCACGAATTTCGATGCGGTGCCCCGCGACCAATGCATCGTTCATCGCGTCGAGAATGGCCTTGACGGCAAATTCGGCATCGCGATGTGTGAGCTGACCAAACCGGTTGGCCAATTCTTCAACGAGGTCGGAACGTGTCATGGGAAAAGTTATATCCAAGAAAAAACGACCGGTGCCCCAACACGTGCGTGGGCAACCGGTCGCTGGCCTAGGTTAACAACTGAGCTTAGTTGTTGTCAAGCTTGGCGCGCAGCAATGCACCCAGGCTGGTGGTGCCAGCGTTTTCGCGGGCAGATTGCTGGCTCAGCGTTTGCATGGCCTCAGACTGGTCAGCAGCATCCTTGGCCTTGATGGACAACTGGATGTTGCGGGTCTTGCGATCCACATTGACAACCACGGCAGTGACTTCATCACCTTCCTTGAGCACGTTGCGGGCATCTTCCACGCGGTCACGCGAGATTTCCGAAGCGCGCAGGTAGCCGATGATGTCGTCACCCAGATCGATTTCAGCGCCCTTGGGGTCAACCGTCTTGACCTTACCGGTCACAACCTGGCCCTTGTCGTTGATCGACACGAAGGTGGTGAATGGGTCGGAATCCAACTGTTTGATGCCCAGGGAGATACGCTCGCGGTCCACATCGACAGCCAAGACCAAAGCCTCGACTTCCTGTCCCTTCTTGAATTCGCGCACGGCAGCTTCGCCGGTTTCGTTCCAGGACAGGTCAGACAGGTGTACCAGGCCGTCGATACCAGCAGCCAGACCGACGAACACGCCGAAGTCGGTGATGGATTTGATCGGGCCCTTGACGCGGTCGCCGCGCTTGGTGTTCTGCGCAAACTCTTGCCATGGGTTGGCTTTGCACTGCTTCATGCCCAGGGAGATGCGACGCTTGTCTTCGTCGATTTCCAGAACCATGACTTCGACTTCGTCACCCAGGGCAACGATTTTTGAAGGTGCAACGTTCTTGTTGGTCCAGTCCATTTCAGACACGTGGACCAGTCCTTCGATTCCGGGTTCGAGTTCCACAAACGCGCCGTAGTCGGCGATGTTGGTGATCTTGCCAAACATGCGCGTACCCTGAGGG
>CANNRR010000153.1 GCA_947508055.1 Burkholderiales bacterium | reverse complement strand
CAGGCATTCACCTTGGATGCCAGCCGGCCGGATGCCATGGCCAAGCGCCACGCCATGGGCATGCGCAGCGCACGCGAAAACATGGCTGACTTGTGCGATGCCGGCAGCTTCGTCGAATATGGTGCCCTGGCGGTCGCCGCCCAGCGCAGCCGACGCTCCGAGGAAGACCTGGTCCAGAATACGCCTGCCGACGGCATGGTGACCGGCATCGGTAGCGTCAACGGGCAGCAAGTGGTGGCCATGTCCTACGACGCGACTGTGCTGGCTGGCACGCAGGGCATGCGCAACCACCAGAAGACCGACCGAATGCTGGGCCTGGCCCTGCAAAACAAATTGCCGGTGGTGCTGTTCGCCGAAGGCGGCGGCGGGCGACCCGGTGATGTGGATATGCCCATCGTGGCCGGGCTGCATGTGGCCACCTTTGCCAGCTACGCGCGGCTCAACGGTCAGGTGCCGATGGTGGGCATCGTCGCCGGGCGCTGCTTTGCGGGCAACGCCGCATTGCTGGGCTGCAGTGACGTGATCATCGCCACCCGGGGCAGCAACATCGGCATGGGTGGTCCAGCCATGGTCGAGGGCGGCAGCCTGGGTGTATTCAAGCCCGAGCAGATTGGCCCGTCGTCCGTGCAGCATGGCAACGGTGTAATTGACATTCTGGTCGACGACGAGGTGCAGGCCGTGGCTGCGGCCCGGCACTACCTGTCGTTCTTTCAGGGTGCTTCCAAAGACTTCACCGCACCGCCAGAGTTGGCCCTGCGTGATGTAGTGCCAGAGAATCGCCTGCGCGTCTACGACACCCGCTTGGCCATGCAAGGCATTGCAGACGTCGACTCGCTGCTCGAATTGCGCACCGGCTTTGGCAAAGGCATTCACACCGCGCTGGCACGTGTTCAAGGACGCCCAATAGGTGTGTTGGCCAACAACCCCTTGCACCTGGGTGGCGCTATCGACGCCGATGCCGCTGACAAGGCGGCGCGCTTCATGCAGCTTTGCAACGCGCACGGCTTGCCTATGGTCAGCCTGGTGGATACGCCCGGCTTCATGGTCGGACCGGTTACCGAGGCCACGGCTCAGGTGCGCCATGTGAGCCGAATGTTTGTTGCCGCTGCGCATTTGCGGGTGCCTTTTCTCTCCGTGGTGTTACGCAAGGGCTATGGCCTGGGCGCCATGGCGATGACAGCCGGGGGATTTCATTCGCCACTGTTCACGGTGGCATGGCCAACCGGCGAATTTGGCGCCATGGGACTGGAGGGCGCGGTGCACCTGGGATTCAAGAAGGAGCTTGAAGCGGTGCCAAAAGGCCCAGAGCGCCAAGCGTTGTACGACAAATTGGTGGCGCACCAGTACGACCGGGGCAGCGCCATCCACATGGCGACCACGCTGGAAATTGATGCCGTCATTGACCCGGCACAGTCGCGAGAGTGGTTGTTGCGCGGATTGCAGGCCGGGCGGGTGGGCCAATTTTCAGTAGGCCCCAGCATCGACACCTGGTAGGCAAGTTAACCCGCGCCTGTCGGTTTTTCGCGAAACCGCTCGGAAACACCTAGTGTCGGCGTGAAGCAATTCTTTACAATCACTTTCAATTCCCTGTAATTTCTTGCGATTATTTGGAATTATTTGGAATTATTTGGAATTATTTGGAATTATTTTACATTTGTTCACCCATAGCAATTTTGACATCCAAAAACCACAAGAGGAGACCCAGATGCTTGCCAGCAGATTTCGTAAAATTTTATTTTCACTCGCAGTTTTAGCGACTACGGCAGTCTTTGTCACACCCAGCCAGGCAGTGCCGGCCTTTGCACGGCAAACCGGCAAGGCGTGTGCCAGTTGCCACTTCCAGCATTACCCGGCCCTTAACGACTATGGGCGTGATTTCAAAGCCAGTGGCTTTGTCGACATGGGTAAACAAGGCACCGTCAAGGGCACCAAAGATAACGAGTTGTCGATACCTGAAATGCTGAACGCGAGCGTGTTTCTGAAGGTTCGTCATCAGCAGTCCAACGGCTCTGACCTGCCGGATACACCGACTACCGCCAGCGGGCAGTGGCAGGCACCCGATGAATTTGCGTTGTTGTTGGGTGGACGCGTAGCGCCCAACATCGGCTTCTTGATTGAGGCACAGCTCATTGATGGTGCCGCGCCTACTTTGGCAGGCTTCAAAATGCCCATGATCTACAACGTGGCTGGCAAAAAGGCAGGCATTATTCCCTTTACAACCGATGCACTGGGGGTGGCGTATGGCTTTGAGTTGCTCAACACGGGTGCGGTTCGCAATGTGCGTGTTGCCGAGCATCGTAACGAGACGTCAGCTCAACAATACATAGGCACTGCTACCGGAGCCGTGGGCGCCGCTTTCGTGGTCTCGGACGCTTCGTGGTTTGTCAATTTCAGCCGTTGGGCTCCCAACCACATTGAGGGTTTGGCCGGAGTGTCACTGAGCTCCAACTATTTCCGCGCTGCTTACATGCCCGCCATCGGGGACTGGGATGTCGGCATCGGCGGGCAAATGTGGAGCGGCGGATCGAATGGTGCGAACACCAACGCCTGGGCGCTGGATGCCCAGATGCAGGGCATGTTCATGAGTCGCCCCATCGGTCTTTATCTGACCCACGCTAACGCTGAAGCACCCAAAGCCGGTGAGACCAACCTGTTCAATACCGCACCAAATGCCAAAACTGCGACCACGATCATGCTGGAGTACGGCATTATTCCGAACAAGGCCACCCTGCAACTGGCTTACCGTTCTGCTGACAATGGCAAGAAGGTGGATTCCGGCGATAACGCGGTCACCTTTGGCGGTACTTATCAGTTGGCCCAAAACGTACAGTTGCAGTTGCAGCACAGCAACCGCACCAAGGCCGGCAACAACGGTCGCTACGAAGGCAGCAGCAAGCCGGGTGACGCTCTGACAACGTTCATGCTGTCAGCTGGTTTTTAGTTTTTAAACGCCCCCTGAAAAATCCACGAAAAGCGCTTGCGGTTTTCGTGGATTTTTTTATCGGCAGCGCGATACAGAAGAAGAGGTGCAAAGCATGAATCAGCTTGATTTGACCACCGCAAGCTACTGGCGTTACGGATTGGCCCGTGCAGTGTTTTTTGTCACTTTAATATCAACGTCGGTGACGTGGGCGCAGGGTGTTCCGCCGCTGGCTGAGCGCTTGACACTATGTGCTGGCTGCCACAACTTGGACGGCAATAGCAGTATTCCTGAAAACCCTAATCTGGCTGGATTGCACCCCGATTATCTGGAACGACAAATGCGCGACCTGAAGGTCGGCAAGCGAAAGAGCGCCACGATGGCAGCCATCATGGGCATGGTGGACGCCAAGGAATTTGCCGCATTGGCGAACCATTTCAGCGAACAAAAGCCCAAAAAATTGACCCGGGTCGACGCATCAACCGTGGCGGCTGGCAAAGAGATTTATGACGACGGCATCACGGCCTCCGCCGTTCCGGCCTGCTCTGGTTGCCACAACGAAGATGGCAGCGGCTCCGATAAATACCCGCGGCTGGCGGGCCAGCATTCAGCCTACGTGGTGTTGCAGCTGCTGAACTTGAAGAGCGGCGAACGCGACAACGACGAACGCGGTGTCATGCGGGCGGTTGCTAGGCGCATGAACGAAGCCGAGATACTATCCGTTGCCAAATATATCGCCACCCTGCAGGAAAGCGAAAAATGAAAATCATCCAAGCGCTTATTTTTCTGATTATTGCGATCTCCGGCCCACTGGCCTGGGCTGACCCGGCGGACGATGTCAAGTCACCTGGTGGTTTGGGTGCCAAGGGCTACGTGTGGAACAAGTTGACGCGCGAGCATGCGGATATTTTGCGTCTGACAGGAGATTTTGCCAGGGGTAAAGTAGCTTTTAGCGGTTGTCGTGGTTGTCACCGGGCTGATGGTGCAGGTCGCCCGGACGGTACTTACCCACGCTTGACGGGTCAGCACGCCAGCGTGATCATCAAGCAGGTTACCGATACGCGTGCGGGCTTGCGGGTCAACCCAAAAATGCTGCCGTTCGCTACCGAGCACGCCATCAGCCTGCAAGAGATCGCCGACATTGCTGATTACCTGAGTAAAGTGCAAACCGTCGCCGAAAACGGCAAGGGTGCGGGCACCAATCTGGCACGTGGCAAGCAAGTGTATGAGGCCAACCGCTGCCAGCGCTGCCATGGTCTCGCGGGTGAAGGGGATCCGAGGCGGGTGTTTCCTGTCTTGGCGGCCCAACATTATTCCTATACATTGCTTGAAATGCAGCACGTCAAGGACGGCAGTCGCTCCAATGGACACCCCGATATGAGCAAGCTTTTGAAGCCGATATCACGCGAAGACATGGAAGCTGTTGCAGACTATTTGTCGCGCATGCCCGATTACCGTAGCGCTGATACCAAACCATGAGTTTCCGCGAGTTCGCCTACCAATTAGGGCGTTGACCTTTTTTCATTGAGATCTTTATGTTAAAAATAGTATTCGTTGTATTGGGCGGCCTTTGGATTGGCAATGCAGTGGCCGTCGATGGCAAGGAGGTCTATGACCAAGTGTGCAGCAAATGCCATCGCACCGGGATTGATGGTGCACCCAAAATCAGCGACAAGGCCGAATGGAGCAAACGCTTGGCCACAGGAAAACCAGCCTTGATCAAGAGCGTGACCGAAGGCAAGGGCGAAATGCCAGCCCGTGCAGGTAAAGAGTTGTCCGATGAGGAAATTAACGCGGCATTTGACTATATTGCCGGCTTGGTCAAGTAAGCCGCGTCAACATTTAAATGAAACACAGTTTTTTTTATGAAGCTTTTGACGACTATTTTGCTCGCATTGCTGGCCCTATTGGCTGGTTGCTCCAGCCTTTCGAATGTGGCAAGCTCTTTCGGTGGCGGGTCAGAATCCCTTGAAGTCCAACTTGAATCGCGCCCTGCAAGTCAGCCTCTATTGCGTGCCGGTCAGCCGGTTCGTCTGCTGTTGCCTGACGTCAAAGACCTTCGCCAAAGCAGCAATCCACGCCAAATTGGTCGTATCAAGGCGACTGTGTCGGATATGCACAGCACCGAACTGCTGTTGGATAAAGATGCCGCAGCGCTCACGACCAGTGCCTTGCGAGCCCAGTTGACCCGTGATGGATTCAGCCTGACGCCCGCAGGCCAGCCGTATGACTTTGAACTTGTTGCCGTCATTCGCTCGTTTGAATTGAACGTCGCCGGGCGCGATGAGCTGAACCTGGTGGTGGAAGCCAGTTTGCGGGCGAGCGGCAGCAGCGATGTGATCTGGGCCGGCGTCGTTAGCGAAAAGTCGGACCGCTTTGCCGGCATCATGGGCAATAGCCGCGCGACGATTACCCGTTATCTGGGCGATGGGCTGGCTAACCTGGTTCAAAAGCTCGGTGCCAGCGTGCGTGGCAGTCTTGTCCAGTCGTACCCGCAAACTTTGTCAACGAGCAGTCAACCGGCACCGGGAACCGAATCGGCAAGTGGCGTCATGACTCTCACGCCGGCCAGCATCCGGGAGGGCGTCGCCATGAAGGCGGTTATCCCTGCCGTTGCCGTGCCGACCGTTTCTGTTCCCGCTGCGCCCCTTCCTGCGCCACTTTCGGCGCCAGCTACGGTGGCGCCCGTGGCCACAGTCAAGGCTGAATCCCGACCAGTCGGTGCACCCGGCATGCTGCCAGGTTATGGGTATATCTCGGTCATCAGCATGCCAACCCGCGTCAAGGTTTATTCCGATGACATCTACTACGGTTTAACGCCACTCAAGGCCATGGTGCCGGTTGGCGTGATGACCCTCGAATTTCGCTTTGAAGGTTACAAGACCAGTCGCGAAAAGGTTTCGGTGCGCTCTGGTGAAACAACCGAGATCGAGTTTCAGCTCAAAAAGTGAACGCTCTGCGGCCATCACCGCACCGAGCGCATTTCCCGTATAACCCCTCCATTGGCCTGGTCGGTGATCGTGGTGTTTCGGAACAGGCGTACCGCAGTAGATCAAGCGCTCTGCGAGCACAAATGTCCGATCGAGGTGCAGGTGCACAAGGCCTGACTTTGGCGTGCTAAGCTGCCTGTCTGTGTAAATACCGTGACCTCTTGAAACCCCGCAGGACAGACCGCAGCACGTGGTGCAAGCCCTGTCCTCAACACTTTGGAAGACTGCAATGCCTGGACTTTTACCCCACATCGACCCCGATGGGTTGCTTGAGTTTTCCGTTGTCTACACCGACCGCGCGCTCAACCACATGTCGCAGCGCTTCCAGGGCGTGATGAAGGACATCTCTGCCATTTTGAAGGAGGTCTACCACGCCAAGTCGGCCGTGCTGGTGCCCGGTAGTGGCACCTTTGGCATGGAGTCCGTGGCGCGTCAATTTGCAACTGACAAGAAGACGCTGGTCATCCGCAACGGTTGGTTCAGCTACCGCTGGACGCAGATTTTTGACATGGGCCGCATTCCCAGCGTATCCACGGTGCTGAAGGCGCGCCGCGTCGGCGAAGGTAAACAGGCCCAGTGGATTCCTTGCCCGGTGGAAGAAGTGGTCGCCACGATAGCCCGCGAAAAGCCCGATGTGGTGTTTGCGCCCCATGTGGAAACCGCTGCCGGCATGATCCTGCCCGACGACTACCTGCGCGCCGTGTCAGACGCCGTGCACGCAGTGGGCGGCTTGATGGTGCTTGACTGCATTGCCTCGGGCGCGATGTGGGTCAATATGGAAGCCACCGGTGTGGACGTGCTGGTCAGCGCGCCCCAAAAAGGCTGGAGCGGCTCGCCCTGCTGCGCCATTGTCATGCTCAGCGAGCGCGCTCGTGCCGCCATTGACGGCACCAGCAGCACCAGCTTTGCCTGCGATTTGAAGAAGTGGCTGCAGATCATGGAAGCTTATGAAGGTGGCGGCCACGCCTACCACGCCACCATGCCAACCGACGCGCTGACGCGCTTGCGCGAGGTGATGCAGGAGACGCGCAACTACGGCTTTGAGAAGGTGCGCGCCGAGCAGATCGAACTGGGCTCCAAAGTCCGCGCGCTGTTTGAGAGCAAGGGCATTGCCAGCGTGGCGGCTGAGGGTTTCAAGGCTCCGGGCGTGGTGGTGAGCTACACCGAAGACCCTGGGCTGCAGTCGAGCAAAAAGTTTCTGGGTCAGGGTCTGCAAACCGCCGCCGGCGTCCCACTGCAGTGCGATGAACCGGCCGATTTCAGCACCTTCCGCGTGGGGCTGTTTGGGCTGGAGAAGTTGCACAACGTTGACCGCACCGTGGCGCATTTGAAAGAGGCGCTGGAGAAAATGGCGTAGTTCCCTCAGTGTGCGGGTGCCCCCGGGTGTTCTGTTTTGCCAGTTTTAACAAGGAATATGTATGAAATTTTTAGTAGCAGCTTGCCTGGCCTGTAGCCTCGCGTTCGCCCTGTCGGCCTCGGCGGCTGACGCGCCAGTAGTATCGCCTTCATCGGACGGTGTGGTGACTGGTGTGATTCTCGAGGTTAAGGATGTTGACAGTTACACCTATGTCCGCCTGAAGACCAAGGATGGTGAAACATGGGCTGCGCTCAGCAAGGCGCCCCTCAAAAAGGGGGCAACCATTTCGATTGGCGACGCGATGGTGATGAATAACTTTGAGAGCAAGGCGCTCAAGAAGACATTCTCCTCCATCATCTTCGGAAACCTGGCGGGCAGCAGCAAGGGCGTAGCCAGCGCACCGCCGGGAGCCGCCAAGGTCCAGGACACTGCACCCATCAAGGTGGCCAAGGCAACGGGTGCCAACGCGCGGACAGTGGCCGAGGTGGTCGCCCAGAGCGCTGAATTGAAGGACAAGTCGGTTCAGGTTCGCGGCAAGGTGGTTAAGTTCAGTCCGGAAATCATGGGGAAGAACTGGATCCATCTGCGCGACGGATCGGGCTCAGACGCCAATAACAGTAACGACATTCTGGTCACGTCGGCCGGGCAGGCTAAAGTGGGTGATGTGGTGACGGTTACCGGCATGGTCCGGGTCGATAAGGACTTTGGCTCTGGTTACGCCTACAAGGTGCTGATCGAAGAGGCAACCATCAAGCCTTGACATTCAACAGTGCCGCAATGCACACCGCGGCCGTGATGCCGCGCCCATTTGGGCCGTCGTTCAAGGTGACCGTGGCCTCGTGCAATTGTGCAATGCGTTGGGCGATGGCCAGACCAAGGCCTGTCCCGGGTTGATCGGCACCGGCCAGGCGGGCGAAACGGGCAAACACTCTCTCGCGTTGTTCCGGTGGAATACCGGGGCCGTTGTCTTTGACCTCGATGCGCAAGCAGTCATCACCCTTATGCACGCTAATGGTGATGGCGCCACCCTTTTGCGTATAGTGGATGGCGTTATCAACCAAATTCGAAAGTAGCATGGCCAGCAGGTCTGAGTTGCCCGATACAGGGGGCAATTGCGGGTCCACCT
>CANNRR010000152.1 GCA_947508055.1 Burkholderiales bacterium | reverse complement strand
GATGAACCCCAAAATGGTTCCGCCACGCTGTTTTTTCATACCTATCCTAGTCAGTTGGGGTCAGAGCACATCGCTTTCGCGAGTGGTCTGACCCGCAAGGATTCACATTTTAGTTGGGGTCAGAGCACATCGCTTCGCGAGTGGTCTGACCCGCAAGGTCACTTAATTGGTTGGGGTCAGAGCACATCGCTTTCGCGAGTGGTCTGACCCGCAAGGTCACTTAATTGGTTGGGGTCAGAGCACATCGCTTTCGCGAGTGGTCTGACCCGCAAGGTCATTACATTTTTCGCGGGGCGCTCACGCCCAGCACTGCCAAGCCATTGTGCAACACCTGGGCCGTCGCTGCGACAAGGGCAAGGCGAGCGAGTTTGACGGCCTCTTCATCCACCAAAATGCGCTCAACGTCATAGTAGCTGTGGTAACAGGCCGCAAGTTCGCGCAGGTAGAAGGTGACATCGTGGGGCGCAAAATCCTGCGCGGCGGCGGTCAGCATCTCTGGGTACCTGGCCAGCAATAACATCAGGGCCTGCGCCTGCGGGCTTTGCAACGCAGTCAAATCGACACCCGACAAACTATCCGTATCACCGCCCCAAGCGGCCAGCACCGAGCAGATTCGCGCGTGTGCGTACTGCACGTAATACACCGGGTTGTCGTTGTTCTTGGCCACGGCCAGATCGACATCAAAGGTGTACTCGGTATCGGGTTTGCGGCTCAACAAGAAGAAGCGCACTGCATCCTTGCTGGTCCATTCGATCAAATCACGCAAGGTCACATAGCTGCCGGCGCGCTTGCTGATTTTCACTTCTTCGCCTGCCTTGACCACGCGCACCATGGTGTGCAGCACGTAGTCGGGGTAGCCTTTTGGAATTCCCACATTGGCCGCCTGTAAGCCCGCACGCACGCGTGCAATGGTGCCATGGTGGTCCGTACCCTGAATGTTCACGACCTTGCTGAAGCCGCGCTCCCACTTGGCGATGTGATAGGCCACGTCGGGCACAAAGTAGGTGTAGCTTCCGTCTTGCTTTCGCATGACGCGGTCCTTGTCATCACCGTAATCGGTGGACTGGAGCCACAGTGCGCCGTCTTTCTCATAGGTCTTGCCGTTGGCCACCAGTTTGCTCACTGTCTGGTCGACGCGGCCACTGGTGTACAGGCTCGATTCGAGATAATACTCGTCAAACTTCAGGTTAAAGGCCTGCAGGTCCTTGTCTTGCTCTCGGCGCAGGTAGGCCACCGCAAAGTTGCGAATCGACTCCAGGTCGTCCACATCACCACTGGCGGTGAATGCGCGGTCATCGGCCTGCACCGTTTTCATGGCCAGAAAATCGTCCGCAATATCCTGAATGTAGTCGCCGTTGTAGAACGCCTTGCTCAGGGGGTTCTCCGGGTCAACCGGCCAGCAGTCGTCACCCGGTTTGAATCCTTTGGCACGCAGTTGGGTGCTATTGGCCAGCGTCTGGATCTGCACGCCCGCATCGTTGTAATAGAACTCGCGGTGCACCTGCCAACCCTGGGTCGAGAAAAGCTTGCAAATCGCATCACCCAGAGCCGCCTGGCGGCCGTGGCCCACGTGCAGCGGGCCAGTCGGGTTGGCTGACACAAACTCCACCAAAATGCGCTGTCCATTGCCGGCCTGGTCGCCAAATTGCGCCGCTTGCGCCAGCACCTCGCGCACCACCTGCTGCTTGCTTTCGGGCTTGAGACGGATATTGATGAACCCGGGACCGGCGATCGCGATGTCCTGCACCCAGCGCGCAAATGCTCCCTGGCTCAACAACTCGGTGCGCAGCGTTTCAGCCAATTGGCGCGGATTGAGCTTGAGCGGCTTGGCCAGTTGCATGGCCGCCGTGGTGGCCAAATCTCCATGGGCAGCCACTTTGGGCGACTCAAACGCCGCTTTGGCTCCAGCGCCAGGCGACAGTTTTTCAAGCGAAGCGACCAGCGCCTCCAGAAGTTCATTTTTTACAGACAGCATTCCCCGATTTTACGGGCCAACGCCTTCGGTCATCCGGCTGGTCACTTGACACGTTGTATGCTTGAGTCCCGTCGCGGAACATTTTCCACGGCGGCAGTTGCTGTCACTTATCAACACTTTAGGACAACCCATGAAAAAACTGTTTTCACTGCTCGCCTTGGGCCTCTCGCTTTCATTCGGTGCAGCCCACGCTGCCGATGCACCATCAACGCAGCAGTCCAAGATGGGGACTTGCAACAAGGACGCCGCTGGCAAAAAGGGCGATGAGCGTAAAGCCTTCATGAAAGAGTGCCTGAGCGCCAAGTCCGCCGCAGCCGCGACCCAACAAAGCAAGATGAAAACCTGCAATGTGGACGCCAAGGGTATGAAGGGCCCCGAACGCAAGAAATTCATGAGCGAGTGCCTGAAGAAATAGTCCCCACGCTCGCCCAGTCGGCACGCTCCAAACGCCCGACAGCCTTGCTGGTCGGGCTTTTTGTTGGGCGCCCTTCTAAAGCAAGCCCGCAAAGATACCGGCAAACAGCGCCAGCCCGACCCAGTGGTTCAACCGAAAGGCCTTGAAACAGCCATCGCGGGATCGGTGGCGAATCATCCGGAAATGCCACACCACCTGGCCAGTCGCAACCACCACACCCGCCCACCACCAAGCAGACGACAGCACGGGTGCAACCACCGCACTCCAGATCAGCAAATACACCACATAAAACGCCATGATCGCCGGCACGTCCCAACGACCCAGCGTGATGGCCGACGTCTTCATGCCCAGCGACAAGTCGTCGTCGCGGTCGACCATGGCGTATTCGGTGTCATACGCCAAAACCCAAAACAGGTTACCAACCAGCAGTAACCAGGCCACCCGTGGGATTTCTGCATGGACTGCGGCGAAAGCGATCGGAATACCGAAGCTGAACGCAACCCCCAGAACCGCCTGCGGCATGGACACGAAACGCTTGGCATAGGGGTATGCGAGGGTCACCGCCAGCGCAACAAACGACCAGCCCACCGTGACGATATTGGTGGTCAAAACCAGCAGGAATGCCGCCAACGCCAGCACGGCACCCACCACCAGCGCCTCACGTGGGGACACCGCGCCACAAGTCACCGGTCGCTGCGCCGTGCGCTTCACGTGCCGGTCAAACTCACGGTCTGCCACATCGTTGATGCAACACCCGGCACTGCGCATGAGGATGGTTCCCAGGGTAAACACCAGGACCAGATGCCAGCCAGGAAACCCATCGGCAGCAAGCCACAGTGCGCTGAGGGTGGGCCACAGCAACAGCAGCCAACCCGCAGGGCGATTCCAGCGGATGAGGTCGAGGTAAAGCGGAATTTTTGATTTCACGGAAATCGCTATCACTTCAGGAGCTGTTCACGCATTGTCTACAAGGGTTAGCAGCATTATTTATGAAAGTCGGAGCACACCCGGCAACTCGCAGGCGTAGATTGCGTTGCGCAGGGCTGCAATGGCCTCATATCGGGTAAAGCTGCGCCGCCAGACCAGCACGACCCGCCGCGAGGGTGGCTCGGATCCGGGGCCATCCTGCATCGGCAGGTATTTCACCAGCGAGTCGGCATGGCGGCGCGTCTTGGCCACCAACGCACCGACTGGCACGCTCAGGCGAGGCACCAGAGTGATGCCCATGCCAGCGGCCACCATGTGTTTGATGGTCTCCAGTGATGAGCCCTCAAAACTCTTGCGAATGCCCTCGGTGTCGCTGGAAAACCGGGCGAACTCGGGGCAAACTTGAAGCACATGGTCCCGAAAACAATGGCCATTTCCCAGCAGCAGCATGGTTTCTTTTTTCAGCTGCTCGGTCGTCACACTGTCCTGCGACGCCAGCGCGTGCTGCATGGGAATGGCTGCCAGAAACGGCTCATCGTACAGCGGTGCAGAGGCCAGACCGGTGTCCGGAAACGGCTCCGCCAGAATGGCGCAATCGATTTCGCCGGTGCGCAACATTTCCAGCAGCTTGACGGTAAAGTTTTCCTGCAACATCAGCGGCATCTGGGGCGTGCGTTTGATCACCTGGCGCACCAGGTCCGGCAGCAAGTACGGGGCAATGGTGTAGATCACTCCCAGCTTCAGTGACCCGGCAAGCGGGTCCTTGCCGCGTTTGGCAATGTCCTTGATGTTGGCTGCCTGTTCCAGCACGCTTTGTGCCTGGCGCACGATCTCTTCACCCAGCGCAGTGACTGTGACTTCACTGGCACTTCGCTCAAACAGCTTGACGTCAAGTTCTTCCTCGAGCTTCTTCACCGCGACCGACAGGGTCGGTTGTGACACGTAGCAGGCCTCGGCTGCCTTGCCAAAATGCCGCTCCCGCGCGACGGCCACGATGTATTTCAGTTCGGTCAGTGTCATCTCAATCCTTAAGAACCAGTGCGATCAATTATCGATTTTGACGCTGACCAGCGTTGAGGCCTTGAATCAATATATCCAGCCGCTCTTTCCAGGCCCTTCGATTTTCTGCTGCCGTCCCGCCCAGCACCCGAAACACCACCAGCCGGGGGTCTTCTTCGGACCAGTAGTCATCGCGCACGGAAATTTCCATTTCAGCGCCAATACCCACTACCGCTGCTCCCTTGAGACTGCCATGGAAAGTGCGCTTGTTGGCATGCAGAATGACCTTTCCGGTCGGCTCCAGGTCAATCAGCCAGACGATCTGGCCGCGTGCATCAAAACTGACCTCGGTGGACGTGCCCCTGAAGCCCGCTGCAGAGCGCCACTTCTCAAGTTGGGCGCCGGCGCGTGCTTCGCGTTCGGTCTCACTTAAGGGGACGGACGAATCTTCCTTCGGATCCACCTGCACAACCAGCGCGGTAGCGGCAGCCTCCTGCTCACGCAGTCGTTGCGCGGCAAGTTGGGCCTCAACCTGCTGTTCCACCTTGTCGATCCATGCCCGCAGGCCATTGGCAAACTGCTGAAAATCGGTCGCAATCGAATCTGGTACCCGGTCCAGTTTCAGTTGCGAGCGCTCAGTGGCCAGTTTGCCCTGGGCCTTGCGCGCTTTTTCATCAGACGCCGAAAACACGATGCGACTGAACCCCGTGGGCACCGCGTCACCCTCGTCGCCGTCCTTGACCGATATGCGCGACACCTCAATCTGCAAGCCCACTGCGGCCAAAGCCACCGTCAATGCGCCTTTTTGCTGCTCTTCATCACCGTCGGGAAGAGCCTGGCGGGCGTACTCGCCATGCCGGGCAATGACCTTGATCTCTTTGGCCGAATGACGCGACTCGACCGAAAAACCCTGCGCCTTGAACAACAAACCACCGGGCACGCTGGTCACGCTGGTGCGCAACAGGTAAGCCTGGTACTCCATAAACAGGTAGACCGCCGCGCCCAGCACGCTGGCTGCGCCCAGCGCCCACCACAGCAGCGGGAAGAATCCAGTCATGGTGTCCTGCCCATCGTAGTCATGCCTTCAAAAACTCTGATTTTCCACCCAACCAGCGTGTCACGTGCTTGGCCGCCAGGGCGGGGTGCTGATCCAGCAGCATAGGGGCTTCCCGGCGCGCCCATTCCAGCAGCTCGGTGTCGCGGTCCAGATCAGCAAAGCGCAGCATGGCATCGCCCGATTGTCGTGCGCCCAAGAACTCACCCGGACCGCGAATATCCAGATCGCGCCGGGCAATCTCGAAGCCGTCATTGGTCTCGGCCATGGCCCGCAGGCGTGCACGGGCTGCTTCGCTCAAGCGCGGGGCATCGCCCGTGGAGTAAAGCAGCACACAGGCCGAGGCGGCAGCCCCCCGACCTACCCGTCCGCGCAACTGGTGGAGTTGGCTCAGGCCAAAGCGCTCGGCATGCTCGATCACCATCAACGACGCATTGGGCACGTCCACACCGACCTCAATCACCGTGGTGCTGACCAGCACGGCCATGCGACCCTCTTTGAACGCCGCCATAACGGCCTTCTTCTCGTCGGCAGCCATGCGCGAATGCAACAGTCCTACCTGGACAGCTTCGCCATTCGTCAGCACCACGCCGTGCAGTGCCGCTTGCAACTCGGCATGGGTTTGCGTGGCATTGCTCAGGTCCAGGGCTTCACTTTCCTCGATCAGCGGGCACACCCAATACACCTGGCGGCCCTGGGTGATTTGGGCATGAATGCGTTCCACCACCTCGTCACGGCGAGCATCATTCACTACCTTGGTGATGATGGGAGTGCGCCCTGGCGGCAATTCGTTAATGGTCGACACATCCAGGTCAGCGTAGTAGCTCATGGCCAGGGTGCGCGGTATGGGCGTGGCCGTCATCATCAGCATATGGGGTTCCATGCCATCGTGGGTGAGCTTGTTGCGCAAGGCCAGGCGCTGGGCCACACCAAAGCGGTGCTGCTCGTCAATCACCGCCAGCGCCAGGTTCTTGAACTCCACTTTTTCCTGGATCACCGCATGGGTTCCCACCACCAACGCAGCCTCGCCACTCTCGATCAGGGCCAGCATGGCACGCCGCTCCCGGGCCTTTTGATTGCCCGTAAGCCAGGCCGTTGTGATACCCAGAGGCTCCAACCAGCCCAACATTTTTCGAAAGTGCTGCTCGGCCAGAATCTCGGTGGGTGCCATCAAGGCGCACTGCCAGCCTGCATCGATGCAAATGGCGGCGGCCAGCGCCGCCACCACGGTTTTTCCGGACCCCACATCGCCCTGCAGCAGCCGATGCATGGGCACCGGGCGCTCCAGGTCACGGGCAATCTCGGCGCACACGCGCTGCTGCGCGGCCGTAAGCTTGAATGGCAGCGTCGCCACCAATTCGGTATAGAGCGGCAACAGCACAGGCTGCTCCGGTTCGTTTGCCGGGGAAAACACCTCTGGCGCCACCATCGCCAGCACCGGTGCGCGCAACGATGCCCGCGCCCGGCGTGATTGCAATTGGGACAACTGCTGCGCCAGCAACTCCTCGGCCTTGAGACGCTGCCACGCTGGGTGGCTGTGGTCCGAGAGCGTGTCGAGCGACACGTCCGGCGTCGGGTGGTGCAAAAATGATAGCGCCTGACGCAGTGTCCACAATGCCTGCTGGTTGATTTGACTTAAATCTCCAGGTGCAAACGTATCTGACAGCTCGGCCCGTGCCAGCCCCGCCAGCACCTCCTTGCGCAACACTGGCTGCCCCAACCCCGCCACTGTGGGGTACACGGGAGTGAGCGCGGTAGGCAGATCGCCCCCTGCTATGCGAAAGCTAGGGTGCAGCATGGTGCGACCCAGGAAGCCGCCCTTGACCTCGCCCCTGGCCCGAATGCGGTTGCCCACCGCCAGCATCTTTTGCTGTGAAGGGTAGAAACTGAAAAAGCGCAGCGTGCAGGTGTCGGTGCCGTCATCGACCGTCACAATCAACTGGCGCCGGGGCCGAAAACTCACCTCGCAATCGGTCACCCGGGCTTCAATCTGCACCGTATCGCCCTCGCGCGCATCGCGCAGCTTGGTGATGCGGGTTTCGTCCTCGTAGCGCAGCGGCAGGTGCAGGGCCAGATCAATGTCGCGCTTGAGGCCCAGTTTGTCCAGCGCCTTCTGCGTCGGGCTTTTCGGGGCTGCGGCGATGGCCTTGGTGGTGGGGGCTGAAGGGAGGCTGTGCGGCATGGGACAATTCTGCCCGTTCTTTCACACTTGCTGTAACCTTGTTAGGGGTTTGTTCAGCCCTCAGGCACACATGATCTCATCTTCTGTTCCCACCCCGGTGGTCAACACCGTCTCCACCCACTACACCCTGAGCGACTTTGACTTCGTATTGCCCGAAGAACTTATTGCCCAGCACCCCGCACCCGAGCGCAGTGGCTCACGCCTGCTGGACGGCACCTGCACGCCCCCGCTGGACCGTATCTTTCGCGAGTTGCCGACGCTTCTGACCTCAGGTGACCTGCTGGTCTTCAACGACACCAAGGTCGTCAACGCCCGCCTGTTCGGTGAGAAAGCCACCGGCGGCAAGGTCGAATTGCTGGTTGAACGCGTGCTGGGCGGCAATCAGGTGGCGGCCCACATGCGGGTCAGTAAAAAGCCCGAAGTGGGTGCCACGCTCAAACTGGTGTGCGCCGCCGGTCACGCCGATGGATTGAGTGCCACCATGCTGGGCCGATGGCCCGATGCGGGTGGCCCACTGTTTCGCTTTGTCCTGTCCAACGATGCTGGTGACGACCCCTATGCGCTGATGAAGCGCCACGGTCATGTGCCCCTGCCGCCCTACATCACGCATACCGACTCTCCAGAAGACGCCCTGCGCTACCAGACCGTATTTGCCAAAAATCCCGGTGCAGTCGCCGCGCCAACCGCCGCGCTGCACTTTGACCAGGCGCTGCTGGACCACATCGATGCCATGGGCGTACACCGGGCCCATGTAACGCTGCACGTGGGTGCTGGCACCTTCCAGCCAGTCAAAACCGAGAACCTGTCCGAACACCAGATGCACAGCGAGTGGTACGACGTG
>CANNRR010000151.1 GCA_947508055.1 Burkholderiales bacterium | reverse complement strand
TGCCGCTGCTGGGTTGGCTCGGCTATGTGCCCGGCGCACGGGATGCGCACGCGGCTGCACTGCTCACCACTGCCTACTGCCTGTTGCCCTGTGCCCTCAAGGCGTTGGCAGCCATGGCGCTGCATTTCTACATCATCCAACCCACGGCACAGCCGCAATCGCCATGAAACGACGCAATTTCCTCACCCGATCGTTACTCCTCGCTACAGTGGTTTACACCGCGCTGCTGGCTGCGTGTGGCACGCCGCACATTCAAGACTACGCCACCCAAACCCCGGTGCTGGAGCTGCGCGACTACTTCAACGGCACACTAGACGCCTACGGTATATTCACCGACCGCTCGGGCAAGGTGGTCAAGCGCTTCACGGTGGTGATGCGCTGCACCTGGACCGCAGACACTGGCGTGCTGGACGAGGCCTTCACCTATTCCGACGGCACCACCCAGCGGCGCATCTGGCGCCTGACGCGCCACGCGAATGGCCGCTACACCGGCCAGGCAGACGACGTGGTGGGCAGCGCCGAGGGTCAGCAAAGCGGCAACGCATTCAACTGGACCTACACGCTGGCCTTGCCAGTGGATGGCCGCGTCATCGAGGTGCAGTTTGACGACTGGATGTACCTCATGAACGACAAGGTCATGCTGAACAAAGCCGCCATGCGCAAGTGGGGCGTGGGCCTGGGCGAAGTGACGCTTTCTTTTATCAAGAGGTAAATCCCATGGCACTGAACCCGCGCATGGCCGACTGGGGCGACCGCACCGTCTGGCTGGTGGGTGCGTCCACGGGCATTGGTCGCGCCACTGCGTCGGCCCTGCATGCGCGAGGGGCGAAGGTGGTGGTGTCGGCCCGCAGCGCAGACGCGCTCCACACATTCGTCGACGCGCACCCCGGCGCGCTTGCCCTGCCGTTAGATGTAACGGACCCGGTTGCCGTTCAGGCCGCAGCGCAAACTTTGTTGGCCCAGGGCCCGCTCGATTGCGTGGTGTACTGCGCAGGCCACTACCACGCCATGGACGCCACTCGTATGGACATGCCAGACTTGCTGCGCCACAACGCCGTCAACTACCTGGGCGCGCTTTACCTGCTGGATGCGGTGGTACCCCGCCTGCTGGCGCAGCCACTGAACCAGCGCGCCGGTCAGCGCGGTCACGTCAGCCTGATGGGCAGTGTGGCAGGCTACCGGGGCCTGCCCAACAGCCTGGCCTATGGCCCGACCAAGGCGGCGCTCATCAACCTGGCCGAGACTCTGTACCTGGACCTGCATGCCCGAGGCGTGAGCGTTTCGCTGATCAACCCCGGCTTTGTGGACACACCGCTGACCCGCCAAAACCAGTTCAAAATGCCGGCCTTGATCACGCCCGAGCAAGCGGCGCAGCACATACTGAAAGGCTGGGCGAGGGGAGACTTTGAAATCCACTTCCCCAAGCGCTTTACCCGCTGGATGAAAGCCCTGCAAATTCTGCCCTACCCCGCATTTTTTGCGGCCACGCGCCGCCTACTACAAGCCTGAAAACTCCATGAACACCGCTGTGGACCATATTGTTGAAGCCTTCCAGACACTCACCCCTGCGGGGGTAGAAACGCTGCACGCCATTTACTCCCCCGATGCACGCTTTAAAGACCCGTTTAACGATGTACGGGGTTTGACCGAGATTCAGCGCATTTTTCGCCATATGTATGTGAATCTGGATAACCCGCGCTTCATCATCACCGGGCGCATCGTGCAAGATGCGCAGTGCTTTTTGACCTGGGAGTTTCGCTTTGCCTTCAGACGCTTCAAGCGGGGGCAGGCGCAGTGCATTGTGGGTGGTTCGCACCTGTTGCTCAACGACGAGGGGCGCATTACCCTGCACCGCGACTACTGGGACGCGGCCGAAGAGCTATATGAAAAACTGCCCTTTGTCGGCAGCTTGATGAGATGGATGAAAAGGCTTACAACATGAACCCGTCTAACCTTACCCCTCGCCTGCGCGGAGTCATCGGCGCCGCCATGACGCCCCTCAAGCTTTTTGCCACAGCCATTACACTGAGCTTGGGCGTGGCTGCGGTCAGTCAGGCCGCCGATGCCGCTGTAGCTTTACTGAAAGTTGACGACGCCAGCTTCAAGTGCGTGCGCCAGATGTCGCCGGTGCGCCACTTTTACGTTGACAACCTGCTGGGCAACATCAACGCCACCCTGGCCGCCGCCAACGCGCCCCAGGGCGCCGTCTACCCGGCCGGATCGGTCGTGCAGCTCGTTCCGACAGAGGCCATGGTCAAGCGCGAAGCGGGCTTCAGCCCGGCCACGGGCGACTGGGAGTTTTTTGAGCTGGCCGTTGATGCCCAAGGCACAAAAATCGGCAAGCGTGGCTTTGCCGAGGTAAACAACCGCTTTGGCAAAAACTGCTTTGCCTGCCACGCCCCGGCGCGCGAACCGTGGGATTTCGTCTGCGAATCCGACCACGGCTGCGAGCCTATTCCAATTGACCACACCATGACTGGCGCCTTGCAGCGCTCCGACCCGCGCTGCGGACCTGCCGTGCCCGAGGCAGGCGACACGATGGCCCTGTTCAAACTGCGCACCATGGTCGTGCTGGGTGCCACCATCGGCTGGTTCAAAAGCTTGTTCTGAGCACCACGCGTCAACCCATGACAGGCCAAAGCGGCGATACTTGACGCCTTCTGGTTGAAATGCCTGCCCGTCCAAGAATGACGGGGAACGTGGAAAGCCTTTGTTGATGTCATTGCCCCTCGACCCGAATCTCCAAACAGAAGCGCCTGCGCCTAGTGCCGATCTCCTGAGGTCGCAGGCACTTTATCGCACGCTTTTTGAGACCACGGCGGATGCCGTCATGATCCTCGACCGCGAGGGTTTTATTGATTGCAACCCGGCGGCGGTATCGATTTTTGGTGCCGACAACCGCGATGCGATCTTGGCCCAGCATCCCAGCGAACTGTCGCCCGAACTGCAACCCGGCGGTGAAGATTCAAGAGTCGCGGCAGACCGTTACATCGGGCAGGCCATTGCCGAAGGCAGTGTTTCATTTGAGTGGGTTCACCGCAGGCTGGACAGTGGCACGGCGTTCTTCGCAAAAGTGTTGCTGAGCCGCATGGAAATCGACGGCCAAACACTGGTGCAGGCCAGCGTGCGTGACATCAGCGAGCGCAAACAGATCGATGAGGCGCTGGAGGAGAACCGCGAGAAGTACCGTGCCTTGAGCGAAGCTGCGTTCGAGTCAATCTTCATTTCGGAAAAAGGGAAATGCCTGGAGCAGAATGCACGCGCCGAAGAAATGTTTGGCTACAGCATGGCGGAAGCCGTTGGCCGCATGGGCACCGAATGGATTGCAGTCGATGACCGCGAGCGGGTCATGCAAAACATGATCTCCGGCTATGAGCTGCCCTACGAAGTGACCGGCCTGCGCAAGGATGGAAGCACCTTCCCGGCCATCATTCGCGGCAAGATGATGCAGTACAAAGGTCGACTGGTGCGGGTGACCGCGATGGGCGACACCACCGATCAAAAACAGGCCGAGGAAGCCCAGCGCATTGCGGCCACCGCGTTCGAGTCGCAGCAGGGCATGGCCATTACCAACGCGCAGCGGGTCATTCTGCGGATCAACAAGGCTTTCACCGACATCACGGGCTACAGTGCCGATGAAGCGGTGGGCCAAAATCCGCGTCTGCTGTCCTCGGGGCGCCATGACGCCGCCTTTTACGCAGCCATGACCGAAAGTCTGGCGTGCAATGGCACCTGGCAGGGGGAAATATGGAACCGGCGCAAGGATGGCGAGGTATATCCCGAATGGCTCAACATCAGCGCCGTCAAAGATGATGCCGGGCGGGTAACGCACTACGTTGCCATTTTTGCCGACATCAGCGAACGCAAGTCGGCGGCAAGCCAAATTCAGCATCTGGCGTACTACGATTCATTGACCGGTTTGCCCAACCGCCGTTTGCTGATGGACCGGCTGGAACAGGCCTTGACTGCCAGTGCCCGCCACCGGCGCAGAAGCGCCTTGCTGTTCGTCGACCTCGACAACTTCAAGATGATCAACGATACCCTTGGGCACCAGCAGGGAGATCTGTTGCTGGAGCAAACCGCCAAGCGCTTGAGCAGTTGCAGCCGAGAGGGTGACACGGTGGCTCGGCTGGGGGGCGACGAATTTGTGGTGATGCTGGAAGACCTGAGCGAAACCGATCTCGAAGCGGCGACCCAAGCCGAGGCAGTCGGAGAAAAAATACTGGCTGCGCTGAGCCAGATTTATCAACTCGGTGCCAGCAGCTACCACGTCACTCCCAGCATCGGCATCACGCTGTTTGATGGCCAGAAGCAGGAAGCCGCGGTGGAACCGCTGAAGCGCTCTGAACTGGCGATGTACCGGGTCAAATCTGCCGGACGCAACGGTGTCTGCTTTTTCGAGCCGCAGATGCAGGATCAGGTCACCACGCGCGCCACGCTGGAAGCCGATTTGCGGGAAGCCGTTGGCCGCGGCGAACTGGTTCTGCATTACCAGGCGCAGGTCGTCGGCGAGGGCCGCCTGACGGGTGCGGAGGCGCTGGCGCGCTGGCAGCATCCCCGGCGCGGTCTGGTGTCGCCACTGGAGTTCATTCCTTTGGCCGAGGAAACCGGGCTGATCTTGCCGGTGGGTCAATGGGTCATGGAAACCGCCTGCGCACAACTCGCGCGGTGGGCCACGCTGCCGGCCATGGCACACCTCAGCGTGGCGGTGAACGTCAGTGCCCGGCAGCTGCACCACAAGGATTTTGTCAGCACCGTGTTGGCGGTGCTGGACCGAACCGGGGCCAACCCGAAAAACCTCAAGCTGGAGCTGACCGAGAGCCTGCTGGTAGCCGATGTGGAAGACACCATCTCCAAGATGGCCGCACTGAAATCAAGGGGCGTCGGCTTCTCGCTGGATGATTTTGGCACCGGCTATTCCTCACTTTCCTATCTGAAGCGTTTGCCGCTCGATCAACTAAAGATCGACCAAAGCTTTGTAAGAAACATTCTGAGCGACCCCAACGATGCCGCGATTGCCAAAATGGTCATTGTGCTGGCCGGGAGCTTGGGCCTGACGGTGATCGCCGAGGGGGTCGAAATGGAAGCCCAACGCGACTTTCTGGCACGCCAGGGCTGCCATGCCTACCAGGGGTACTTCTTTAGCCGGCCCCTGCCATTGGCAGAGTTTGAGCGGTTTTGCAACCCGACGGTTTAAGCCAAACAGGCCTGTAGCCCCCGTAGAGATTGCGTAGCCAGCTACTAAAATTGTAGCAATTCTGCCACCTTGGCCGGACCGCCGCCGGCACCTGGCTCAGTGGGAGCGACGGCGTTGCTGCCACGCCAGCAACTCACCCACAATGCCACGACGAAAGGCAATCACGCAGAACACAAAGATAACGCCGATGATGACCGTGACCCAGGAGCCGACCCGGTCGGCCAGAAAATTCTGCAGGCCAACGATGGTGAAGGCGCCAATCACCGGGCCGGCAAAGGTGCCCATGCCACCCAATAGGGTCATCAGCACCACTTCGCCCGAGAGTGACCAGTGCACGTCTGACAGCGTGGCAAAACCCAGCACCAGGGTCTTCAGGGACCCGGCCAATCCGGCCAGGGTCGTGGAAAGCACGAAGGCCAGCAGCTTGTAACGGTCCACGTCATAGCCCAGAGACACAGCACGTGGTTCGTTCTCACGGATCGCCTTCAGCACCTGCCCGTAGGGTGAGTACACGATGCGCATGATGCCCAGAAATACCGCCGCAAAAACAGCCAGCACTACGAAGTACATCACCAGATCATTGTCCAGCGGTAAAACACCCAATAGCTTGCCACGCGGCACGCCCTGCAAGCCATCCTCGCCGCCCGTAAATGGCGCTTGCAGGCAAATGAAGTAAATCATCTGCGCCATGGCAAGCGTGACCATCGCAAAGTAAATGCCCTGGCGTCTGATTGCCACGAGCCCCACCAGCAAGCCCAGTACGCCGGCCACCAGGGTGCCTGCAATCACACCCAACTCGGGTGTAAGCCCTCCACTACGAACCAGCCAACCCGTGGCATAGGCCGCCGAGCCCATGAAGGCCGCGTGGCCAAAGGACAGCAAGCCGGTGTAGCCCAACAGCAAATTGAATGCGCAGGCAAAGATGGCAAAGCACAGCGCATTCATCAGAAAGATTGGATACACACCCAGAAATGGTGCCGCCATCAACAAGACCATGACGACCAGCCAGGCCAGATGCCCCGCACGGTGTGGGGAAGGAGATGAAAGTGCGCTCAATTTACTTTTCCTTGCCAAACAGTCCCACCGGACGCACCATCAACACAATCACCATCACCACAAACACCACGATGCTGGAAGCCTCGGGGTAAAAAACTTTGGTCAGCCCCTCCAGCAAGCCCAGCATCACGCCGGTCAGGATGGAGCCCAGGATTGAGCCCATACCGCCAATCACCACCACGGCAAACACCACGATGATGAGGTTGGAGCCCATCAGCGGCGTGATCTGAATCACCGGCGCCGCCAACACACCGGCAAACGCCGCCAGTGCAGAACCTCCGGCATAGGTCAGCGTCACCATCATCGGAACGTTGATGCCAAACGCCTGAACCAGTGTGGGGTTCTCGGTACTGGCTCTCAGCGTGGCACCCAGGCTGGTTTTTTCGATCAGGAACCAGGTTCCCAGACAGACCGACAGCGATGCGACCACCACCCAGGCCCGGTAGTTGGGCAACACCATAAAGCCCAGATTGGTAGCGCCCTGCAACAATTCGGGCACCGCATATTGCTGGCCAGACACACCAAACTGGTCACGAAACAGGCCCTCGGCGATCAGCGCCAATCCAAAGGTCAGCAGCAATCCGTACAGCGGATCGAGCTTGTAGAGGTGCCGCAGAAACAGGCGCTCAATCAGCACCCCCAGGGCGCCCACCACCAACGGCGACAGGACCAGGGCGACCCAGTAGTTCAGGCCAAACTTTTCCAGACTGAACCAGGCCACATAGGCCCCGATCATGTACAGCGCACCGTGGGCAAAATTGACAATTCCCAGCAACCCGAAGATCACCGCCAGCCCAAGACTGAGCATGGCGTAGAACGAGCCATTGACCAACCCCAGCAGCAATTGCCCCAGAAACGCCTGCAGCGGAATGCCGAAAATCTCCATGCCTCAAGCCTTCCTTTTTCCAGAAACACCGCAGAACCGGCTATGCCGGGCTGCTGGTGTTGCCCCCTGCAAGGGGGAAAGCGGCCACACGCAGTGGGCAAGCCGGGGGGTGTGCATTATTTCCAGAGTGCGCACTTGGACTCGGCTTTGGTGGTCCAGGCTTCCTCGCCCTTGAAAGTTTGCACCACGTTGTAGTAATCCCATGGCTCGGTGGCCTGGGCCGGGGTCTTCACCTGCATCAGATACATGTCGTGCACCATGCGGCCGTCGCCGCGGATGAAGCCGCCTTTGGCAAACACGTCATTGATCTTGGTCTTCTTCATCTGCACCAGCACCTTGTCGGCATCGTCCGTGCCCGTGGCTTTCACAGCCGTGAGGTACTGCAAGGTCGCAGAGTAGTCTGCTGCCTGAATACTGGAGGGCATCCGTTTGACCTTTTCGAAGAACTTGCGGCTCCAGGCACGGGCCTCAGCGTCCTTGTTCCAGTACCAGCTGTCGGTCAGGTACATGCCCTGTGTGGCATTCAGACCCAGCGAGTGAACGTCGTTGATGAACATCAGCAAGCCAGCCAGCTTCATGGTCTTGGTGACGCCAAATTCGTTGGCCGCCTTGATGGCATTGATGGTGTCTCCGCCCGCATTGGCCAGACCCAGAATCTGGGCCTTGCTGCCTTGTGCCTGCAGCAGAAATGACGAGAAGTCACTGGCCGACAAGGGGTGCTTCACGGAACCCACCACGGTGCCACCGGCCGCCTTGACTACCGTCGATGCATCGTTCTGCAACTGGGAGCCAAAGGCATAGTCAGCAGTCAGAAAGTACCAACTCTTGCCACCCGCCTTTACCACGGCGTTGCCAGTGCCCTTGGCCAGCGCTACCGTGTCATAGGCATAGTGCACCGTGTAGGGTGAGCACTGCTCGTTGGTCAAGGCAGAAGATGCCGCACCAATGGAAATGAACAACTTTTTCTTTTCCAAGGCCACTTTGGCCATGGCCAGACTGGTACCTGAATTGGTACCGCCGATAAGCATATCGACCCCTTGCGTGTCGAACCATTCACGCGCCTTGGCGGCGGCCACGTCGGGCTTATTCTGGTGGTCGGCCGACACAACTTCAATCTTCTTGCCATTAACGGCGCCACCCATATCCGCCACCGCCATCTTGATGGCCTCAACGCCTGCGGGTCCGTCAATGTCGGAGTACAAGCCAGACATGTCGGTGATGATGCCAATGCGAATGACATCACCAGACACCTGCGCTTGGGCCGCCG
>CANNRR010000150.1 GCA_947508055.1 Burkholderiales bacterium | reverse complement strand
GGGGAATTTGGCTCCTCGACCTGGGCTCGAACCAGGGACCTACGGATTAACAGTCCGGCGCTCTACCAACTGAGCTATCGAGGAATGAAGCCTTAAATTATAGCGTCGAAATTTGCGGATTATCTAGGTGCCAGCGGATTTTTGAAAAAACGCGGATCAATCAAAAACCGGCGACTCCACGCCCAGTACCTTGTGCAGCTTTGGGCTCGTAGTGGTGTACTGTAGAAAAACTTTTTTCTCGGGGAAGATGATGGGCATCGCGCCAAAAGCTGCCAATGCACATTCGTGAAAGCCGCAAAGTATGAGCTTCTTCTTGCCGGGGTAGATGTTGATGTCGCCAACGGCAAAGATGCCCGCCACGCTGGTGGAAAATTTCTCGGTGTCTACCGCCAGTTGCTTTCGGTCGATATCGAGCCCCCAATTGGTGATGGGCCCCAGTTTGGGCGACAGGCCAAAGAACACCAGCAGCACGTCCAGTGGAACCAGGCGTGTAATGCCGTCTGAGCCGGTGACTTTTAGCTCACTTAGGCGTCCATTGGCTTCTTCAAAACCTGTAACTTGGCCCACCAGAAATTGCATTTCCATGGCCTCGCACAGCGCGCGCATTTTTGCGACATTGGCCGGCGCGGCCTTGAAACCGTCGCGGCGGTGGATCAGGATGACGCTCTCGGCCTTGTGCGGGTTGTCGTCCTGGTTGGCGGCGCAGAAGTTCAGCGCCCAATCCAGTGCCGAATCGCCGCCTCCCACGATGACAAGATTTTTGCCAGCGTAGTCGGCCGGGTTCCTGACGTGGTACGACAGTTGGTCGCCTTCAAATTTCTCCAGTCCGTCCACTTTAAGTGTGCGTGGTTGAAAGGCGCCTACGCCGGCTGCAATGAAAATGGTTTTGGTGAGGAAGCGGGTGTTTTGACTGGTTTCGACCAAAAAACGGCCGTCTGGCTGTTTTTCGACCGTGGTGACTTCCTGCCCATAGTGGAAGGTTGCGCCAAAGGGTGCAATTTGTTTGAGCAAACTGTCCGTCAGCTCCTGGCCCGTGCAAACGGGTACTGCGGGGATGTCGTAAATCGGCTTGTCGGGGTACAACTCGACGCACTGGCCACCGGGGTGGTGCAGCGAGTCAATGACATGAGCCTTGACTTCAAGCAGGCCCAACTCAAACACCTGAAACAAGCCCACGGGGCCTGCGCCGATGATTACGGCATCGGTTTCGATGGTCACTGTGAGGGGCTTTAGCGGATCAGGAACTGCAGCTTGCCGGTCTTGTCTTTCCACTCTTCTGCCTCAGGCAATTCGGCTTTGCGCTTGGTGATGCTCTTCCAGGTGGGCAGCTTGGCCAGATCGGCGTTGAGCTTGGTCATGTGGCGCTGGTCGGATGGCACGTCTTCTTCGGCATAGATGGCGTTCACTGGGCACTCGGGAATGCAGACGGCGCAGTCAATGCATTCATCGGGGTCGATGGTCAGAAAGTTGGGGCCTTCGCGGAAGCAATCCACGGGGCAAACGTCGACGCAATCGGTGTATTTGCACTTGATGCAGGCTTCGGTGACGGTATGGGTCATTTTGTTTTCTAGGGCAGGAAAGTATTAACAACCCCTTGATTTTATTGGCATTTGCTTACCAAACCTGTCGCGGGGGTAGCCGCGTAGGGTCATTACCGCCCCAATACTTGTTGCAGGTCAATTCATGAGCAATGCGCCTGATGTTTTGTGGCTGGCCGTATCGACCAAAATCAGTGCACCCAAAATCCGGGACTCTGCGTAAGGCAACGCAGCAATGGGTTCTTGCAACGCCAGTTCAATATGGCCGATAGCGTTCGGCTCGATTTGGGTGGCGTCATGCTCTTCGAGTGTATTGATGTCCAGGCTGTGCACGATGCGATTGACCTTGGCCCTGATCCAGCGGTGGCCATGCAGCGCCAAATACACGCGGCCAGCAACCAGCGGCTCATCATCCATCCAGGCCACAGTGGCCCTGATGTCTCGTGTGGTTGTTAAGTAGGCCTTGGGCTTGGGTATGTCGCCAAACTCGTCGACGGCGGCCGCGGACACAGGCACGCGTGCCATCATCCAGTCGCCTCGGGACACGTCAACCTCGCGGTCCAGCATGATGCCGGCTCCATGACCGGCGGCCACGTTCATAGGCGTGCGGGCGTGGTTCAGCACCTGAGCCACGACGGCTGATTGACCGCTGGGCAGAATGGAAATGGTGTCGCCAGGCTGTACATGGCCCGTGGCCACACGGCCCCAGAACACGCGACGGCCCTGGCTTGTATCACTGGAAGAGTGGAATTTTTCTACCCACTGCACTGGGAAGGAGAAAGGTACATCCGTCTCAGCCGCGGTCACGGGCAGTTGCTCTAAAAGGCTCAGCAGGCTTGGACCGGTGTAGCCACACCAGCCTTCAGCGGCGCTCACCACGTTGTGGCCCTTGAGGGCGGACATCGGGATGGTGGCGCTCACGCTGATGCCAGCGTGCTCGGCAAAGGCTTGCAGTGCTGTGCTGATCTTGTTGAAGGCCGCCGTGGCGTTGTCACCCAGCGCGTCAAGCTTGTTCACCGCAAACACGATGCTCGGTACGCGCAGCAGATTCACCAGCAGTGAGTGGCGCCGAGTTTGGGGCAACAATTCCACCAGCCCATCGACCTGCCATTTGAGCTTGGTGGCATCCACCAGCACGACTGCCGCGTGGGCACTGCTGGCAGCAGTCACCATGTTGCGGGTGTATTGCACATGGCCAGGCGTGTCGCCAATGATGAACTTTCGTGCCGGGGTAGCAAAGTAACGGTAGGCCACGTCAATGGTGATGCCCTGTTCACGTTCGGCACTCAAACCATCCGTGAACAAAGCCAGATCGGCCTCACCGCTCTTTGATACGTTGGCCAATTGGTCCTGCAGCACCGAGCGGCTGTCCACCAGCAGACGCCCAATCAGCGTGCTCTTGCCGTCGTCCACCGAACCGCAGGTGATGAAACGCAAGGCACTCTGGGTATCAACACCTGAGTCTTTCAGGCCTCTAGGCCCCGTAAAGTAAGCGTGAGCAGCTATTTGTTTTGTAGCAGTTGTCATATCAAAAATCCTTGTAAACCAACGTTTGATCGCGGCGAAGTGCCTTCAAATCAGGGATACCGCGGAACCGGCTTAGCCGGGCCGCTGATATCGCCCCTGCAAGGGGGTGGCGAAGCGACACGAAGTGCGCGCAGCCTGGGGTGTGCCTAAAAGTACCCGTCTTTCTTGCGTTTTTCCATGGAGGCTTCGGACGTTTTGTCATCCATGCGCGTTGCGCCTCGTTCGCTCACGTCGGCGGCCAGCGTCTCGATCACGATGTCGGCAGCGGTAGCGGCCAGACTTTCCACCGGGCAGGTGCAGGTGATGTCGCCTACTGTGCGAAAGCGCACGTTGCGACTCTCAACTGTTTCGCCATCCTTGGGCGGTGTCAGCTCGGTTGCTGGCACTAGCAGTCCATTGCGTTGCACCACGTCACGCTTGTGGGTGTAGTACAGGCTGGGCAGGGCGATGTTCTCGCGCTCGATGTACTGCCACACGTCCAGCTCGGTCCAGTTGCTGATGGGGAAGACGCGGAAGTGTTCGCCCGGTTGCAGGCGGGTGTTGAACAGGGTCCACAGCTCGGGGCGCTGGGCTTTGGGTTGCCACTGGCCAAAGTTGTCGCGGTGGGAAAAGATGCGTTCCTTTGCGCGGGCTTTCTCCTCGTCACGGCGGGCACCGCCAATCAGTGCGTCAAAGCGGAATTCTTCGATGGCTTCCAGTAGCGTGACGGACTGGTGCACATTGCGGCTCTCGCCCGGGTGTGCCAGACGCACCGTGCCACGCGCCATGGAGTCTTCCACGTTGCGCACGATCAGTTCTGCACCCAGCTCCTTGGCGCGCAGGTCGCGGAAGTCGGTCACCTCATGGAAGTTGTGGCCGGTGTCGATCATCAAGAGCGGGTAGGGGATGCGGCCCACACCAAAGGCCTTTTCGGCGCACTTCAGCATCACCAACGAGTCTTTGCCGCCCGAGAACAGCAGGGCAGGGCGCTCAAATGCGGCAGCCACTTCACGCAGGACGAAGATGGTTTCTTCTTCCAACGCGTCGAGGTGGCGGTTGCTCAGGTGCGTCAACAGGGAGTGGTCGATTCGGGCATTCATACGGATGTCATTTCAGGCAATGGCGTTGTGTTCAGGCGGGACGGTTGCAGGCGGTAGAGTTTTGATTCAGTTTTGACGTGCAGGCCACATTCCTTGGTGGCCCCACCTTCCAAGTTAGCTTCCCACCACCAGCGACCGGAGCGAAAGTCTTCGCCCAGGCTGATGGCACGGGTGCAAGGCTCGCAGCCGATGCTGGGGAAGAACGCGTCGTGCAGCGGGTTGTAAGCCACCTGGTTTTCAGCGATGTAGTGCCATACGTCGCCCCAGGTCCAGTTGGCCAGCGGGTTGAGCTTGGTGCGTGGCTCGGATGTGTCGATCAGGGGCACATCCGCACGGGCGCCACTTTGCTCGCGGCGCAGTCCGGTAATCCAGGCTTTCTTTCCTTCCAGCGCGCGCGCCAGTGGCTCCATCTTGCGGATGTTGCAGCAGTCTTTGCGCAGGGCGATGCTGTGGTACATCGCGTCTTGGCCAGAGCGGGTTACAAACTGCACCACTGATTCAGTCACCGGCCTGTAGACGGTGACGGTGGCGTGCGAACTGTCCTTGAAGGTCTGGAGCAGGTCCAGCGTCTGCTGGTGCAGGCGACCGGTTTCTAGCACAAAGATGCCGATGTCGAGCCGCTGGCTGTTGATCAGGTGGCTGATGACCACGTCCTCGGCGCCCAGGCTGGAGGCCTGGGTGATTTGGGCTGCGCCGCCTGCCACGGTTGCGGCATAGTCAATGGCCGCGTGGGCCAGAAGCGCTTGGGTTTCGGCCAGTTTGGCTGCATAGGTGGCAGATGGACGTGCGTGCAGGTCGATGGCTGAGTGGGCTTGGTTCATGCTGCTTTTCTTAGTGAAAATGCGGGCTGGACGGTGACTGCGTCGCCCTGGTAGAAGCCGTTGTACCGGTCAAACTGGGCTTGCGCAAAGTCAACATTCTGGTCGGCACGCAGCACCGCGGCATCAAAACCGGAGCGCTTCATCATGACGAGCTGGTCGATCAGCACGTCGCCGGTGGCGCGAATTTCGCCGCTGAAACCCAGGCGACGGCGCAACAGAAAGGCCTGACTGAAAGCGCGACCGTCGGTGAATTTTGGGAACGCCAGGTCGATGCGCTGTACGCCGGCAAGCGACAGGCTGCGGGGGTCTTCGGTGTTCGCTACTTCCAAGGATATTAGGCCTGTAGCCCGCGTGTAATGTGCGTGTGCAGCTATTATTTTCATAGTACTTTCAATCAGTTGGGGTCAGAGCACATTTGCTGCGCAAAGTGGTCTGACCCACAAGGTTTCATGCAACTTGCGTGTCTTTGGCAAAACCGCTGACCGTGGGCAGGGTGTGCAGCTCTTCGTGTATTTCCGGCAACCGGACTGCGTTGGCGGCGGCCTTGAAGGTGTCGAACCCGATGCGCTTGAGGCAGTCGATAAAGCTTTCGCGGGTCTGGCGGTAAACGCGATAGGTGTCCAGCACGGCTTCAATGACGCCCGGCACTTCCAGCGCACCAAAGGCGGGGCCAACGACCCTGCCGGGAACCGCTTCGCCGCTCAGGCTGGAGCCGTCCGAGCCACCTAGCGAGACTTGGTACCACTCTTTACCGTCCTTGTCCACGCCGAGTACGCCAATGTGGCCGCTGTGGTGGTGGCCGCAGGAGTTGATGCAACCGCTGATGTGCAGGTCGATCTCACCCAGGTCATGTAACTCGTCCATGTCCTGGTAGCGTTCGGTGATCGAGGCGGCGATGGGGATGGAGCGGGCGTTGGCCAGCGCACAAAAATCGCCACCCGGGCAGGCAATCATGTCGGTCAGCAGCCGGATATTGGAGCGTGCCAGCCCGGCGCCGCTGGCCGCCACCCACAGAGCGGGCAGGTCTTCTGCGTGCACCCAAGGCAGCAGCAGGTTCTGTTCGTGCGTGACGCGCACTTCGCCGGCGCTGAATTCCTCAGCCAGAGCGGCGGCGGTGTCGAGCTGGTCGGCATCTGCGTCTCCGGGGGCGTGACCCAGGCGTTTGAACGACAGGGTCACTGCGCGCAAAGCGGGGTTCTTGTGGGCCGCCACGTTTTGCTTGAGCCAGCGCTCAAAGTCTTTCCGGCGATCCACGGGCACTACATTTGCTATGCTATTGATAGCTGCTTGCGCACGTTCCACGAGGGCTGGAGGCACAAATGATGCAGATACCCGGGCCAGCTCGGCGTCCAGAATGGTGTGGGGCGCGCCGTCAGTGGTGATGATCTGTTGGTACTCGGCCTCGACCTCATCGATATAGCGCTGGCCCTCGGCCTTGACCAAAATCTTGATGCGGGCTTTGTACAAGTTGTCGCGGCGGCCCCAGCGGTTGTAGACCCGCACCACGGCTTCCAGGAAATTCATGATCTGGTTCCAGGGCAGGAACTCTCGGATGGTGGTGCCAATGATGGGCGTGCGGCCCATGCCACCGCCCACCAGCACCTTGAAGCCCAGTTCGCCTTCAGCGTTCTTGATCAAGTGCAGACCGACGTCATGCCAGGCGGTGGCTGCACGGTCCTCCGTCGCGCCGGTTATGGCGATCTTGAACTTGCGCGGCAGAAAGGAGAACTCGGGGTGCAGCGTGCTCCATTGGCGGATGATTTCGGCAAACGGGCGTGGGTCGGCGATCTCGTCAGGGGCGATGCCAGCCAAGGCGTCACTGGTGATGTTGCGGATGCAGCTGCCGCTGGTCTGAATGCCGTGCATGTCTACGGTGGCCAGCAGGTCCATCACGTCCGCACTTTTTGCCAGAGGAATCCAGTTGAACTGCACGTTCTGGCGGGTGCTGAAGTGCCCGTAACCCACCGGCAAATGCGTGGTGCCCCAGGTGGCTTGCGTGCCAATGGCTTTGTCAAACACGTCTTTGGTCGGGTGGTCGTATTCACGGGCGATTTTGGCCAGCACGCGCACCTGTTTGGCGGAGAGTTCTCCATAAGGCACGGCGACACGCAGCATGGGCGCGTAGCGCTGGATGTACCAGCCGTTTTGCAGACGCAGCGGGCGAAACTCTTCGTCGCTGAGCATTCCGGCCAGGTTGCGTTCCAACTGGTCGCGGTGCTGGGCGGCGCGGCTTTGAATGAATTGGCGGTCGAAGTCGGTATATTGGTACATGTTTCTTAGTCAGTTGAGGACAGAGCTACGCTGCGCTTCGGTCTGTCCCGCAAGGTTTCACAATGCAATCAATTTGAAACCAGCGTAGGCGAGGAGGACGGAAAGCAGGGACCGAATCACGCGTTCAGGCGTTTTGGACATCAGGTGCGAGCCCACCCAGATGCCGGGCAGGGACCCTGCCAGCAGGCTGGCCAGCATGGACCAGTCGACCGAGCCCAGCGATGCATGGCCAAAACCGGCGACCAGTGTGAGGGGCACGGCGTAGGCGATGTCTGCTGCGATGATGCGGGGCAGGGGCAGCAGGGGGTACAAAATCATCAACACGGTGACACCAATGGCACCCGCACCGACGGATGTCAGCGTGACCAGCGTGCCGATCACTGCACCAAACAGCAGCGGCAGGCTCCAGTGGCGGGGGCGGGCCGCTGCGGCTTCCTGGCCCTTGGCAATGGTGGTGGGGGTCACCTTGCCGTGGATCACCTTGTACAGCGTGGCGGCAGCGGTCAGCAGCAAGGCCAGGCCCAAGCCGGTAGTCATGATTTTTTGCACTGGCTGGCTGGCCGCGCCCACGTTGTGCAGGATGTAGAGCGTGATCAGCGATGCGGGAATGCTGCCGGCCGAGAGGTTGATCACTACCGGCCAGTCGATGTCCCCGGAGCGTGCCAATTTGATGGTGCCGCCCATCTTGGTGAACGCGGCGAACAGCAGGTCGGTTCCAACGGCAAGGTAAGGCTTGACGCCGAAGAAGAAGATCAGGATGGGCGTCATGAGTGAGCCACCGCCGACACCGGTCAGGCCGACGATGATGCCAACAAAGAAACCCGCAAAAACAAACGCTAATTCATGCATGGGGGCGACTTTAGGTGCCCTTGCATATATTGAAAACTACATTTTTGCTATTTTCTTATTCTTTGGCAGCATAAGAGGTGTTGCTTGGGTCACCGTGTGGATACAAAAGGTCGTTGTGCTGAGCCATGGCTCCCGGCACTGGTCTCAGTTGGACAACCAGTCGGACAGCATCGTCCGCTCCAACAACGCCAGGCAGCCCGGCGCATCGACTTGCATGCACACATCGGCCACGGGCAGGTGTTGGCCCCAACCGGCTTGCGGGTAGTCGATATAGCCACGGCGGTTCATCATCGTCTGCCCCTGTGCGATGCCGTCGGTCGCCACACG
>CANNRR010000149.1 GCA_947508055.1 Burkholderiales bacterium | reverse complement strand
TGCCCAGCGCGGCGTAGGTGCCAGTGTAGGGCAGCATCAGGCCGACTTTGAGTTTGCCGGTGTTCTGGGCCATCGCCATCGGCGCTGCAATGACGCACGCCGCGATCAGACTGGTACGAAGTAGGTTCATGGTTTGTCTCCTGGGTTGTATTTATGCATGACTCGGGTAGCCGCCGCGATCAGTCGCTCTGGCTGATCACGCTGCGGTGAGTGGCCGCAAGCCCGTAACTCTATCAGTTCGGCGAACAGCACGGCGTGCGCGCTGGATTCGATCTCTATTTCGATCCACCAGTTTCCAAATTTCGGCGCCAGTCAGATCCGGTTCCAACCCCAAAGATGTGGAGTCGAGAAGTGGCCATTCATCATGAATCCGAATATCACGAAACCGCAGTTCCCAGAACGAATGCAGTTCGATGCATCGCCGACTGCACTGGTGCGAGCGGCGGTAGCACACTCAAAGACTTGCTGGGCGCCAGCAGTCTCTACACGAGTTTTGGCATTTTCCAGGTACGCCTGCACGACTCAGGCGTCGATTTGTGTACGCTTCACGAACGTTTGGCAACTGTAAAGTCCGGCCTCAAAGTCACCGATTTCTACGTGTGCGGTTCTGCCTGACAAAGAAGAAGAGCGAAACCAACACCACCGCAGCCAGCAAAACTTGCACCGGCCGGTTTTCGTCAAAGTCCTGCACTTCTGTGAGCAGGGTGTAGGCGGTTACCGCCAGCAGCAGCGCCACCAGCCGCAGGCTCCAGGCGGTGGGCCGCAAGTGCTGGGCGCCCATGCGTGCTAGCAACCGCGTACCCAACATGCCAGCCAACAGACCCAAGCTGGCGCCCACGGCCACGTCGCCCGGCCAGTGCGCACCGACCGCTATGCGCGACAAACCCGTGCCCGCTGCCAGCACAAACAACCACAGGTGCCGGGCACGCCCCTTTTCAGGCAAAGCGAAATAGATCGCCGACGCCACGGCAAACGCGGTCAACGTATGACCCGATGGCATGGACACGTTATGCAGCGTCTCGCCCACGATGCGCATCTGTGCGTTGTCCACCTCAGCGGCCGGGCGCGGACTCACAATCAGGCCCTTGCCCAGGCGCGCAAACACAATGGCAAACGGTGCCGCACACAGCCAGGCCCACATCAGCCGCGGTGCCAACACCAGCAGCGGCGCCGTTACACCCAATAAGCCCCAGGCATTGCCCAGCAACGACAAGCCGGTCCACACCGGCGCGGCCACGGATGCGCACAGAGCGTTGAGGTAGACAAAGGCAGACGGCTCAAAACGGTGCAACCACAACGGCGCGCTGACGGCGAACAGCACCAAGGGCAACAGCCACCAGCGCAGCGCGATAGGGCCAACCGGTATCACAAAGCTCCTTCGAGGCGGGGCTGCGGCTGCCCCGACCAGTTGTGGCAGGCATAAAAGCGGAACGTGGCAATGACCCGGCCCAGACGCCGCACGTCCTGCGTGTCGAGCTGCGTGCAATCAGAAAAACCGTGCGCGCCCAGCGGCACGGCGTATCCCAACTGGGACCAGTCCACCAGCAGCGCGTCACCACCCGCGCTCAGGTCACCCGCCCACAGGTCAAACTGGTCAAACCGGTCTTCCAGCACATGTACGGGCAGCGGCCGCGCATACCAACCCAGGCGGCTGGCCAAGGTCCAGTTTTGCACTGCCACGCTGTGCAGGCCCTGTTGCGCAGCCATTGCGCGGGCGCGCTCGCCCGCCTCACGCCAGCCATGCAGATCGGCAAACGGGTTGGACGGCGCGGTGCTGTTGCCCTGGCCTGTGACGTTGGTCATCACAGGGTAGCCACCCGTGAGCATCAGGCCCAGCACCACTGCACACACCAAGCCTTGCACCACCGCAATTGACGCAACAAGCCGGCGCCGCCCCTGGTGCCAGGCACGCGCCAACCCGATGCCGGCAAACGGCGCAATCGCAGCCCAGGCCGGCGCCGTCCAGTGCGGCAAACTGGTGCCACCGCCTGCCAGCACCGCCAGCACCGCAAAGGGCACCGCAAAAAACAGCAATAACGCGCGGGATGGGCCTGCCGCGTCCCGGTGTACGGCCGCCAGACCCCACAGCATCAAGGGCCCAAACACCAGCGCCTGCAGCATCAAAAACCGCACCACATGCGCGGTCTGCCAACCACCACCCGCACCGTGCTTGGCCTGGTAGGTGAACGATATCCAGTGGTTGGCATGATTCCAGTAGGCCACTGGCATGACCAGCAGCAGGGCCACTGCCAGTGCTAACCACACCCAACGGTTGCCCAGCAGGCGCCAACCATGGGTCCGAAATAGGCACACCGCCACGGCAGGGACGGCAAGAATGGCCGTGTATTTGCTCAGCCCCGCCAGCCCCAGGGTCAGCCCGAGCAACAGCCAGGGCCAGGGGCGCTGCACCGCAGACGCGTCCATCAAGTCCAGCGTGAGCCCCATCAGCAAGACCGTAAAAAACACCAGCAGGGTGTCGGGCAGCAGGCCAATGCCCAGCACATGCAGCAGTGGCGCAAAAGACAAGGACAGCACCGCCCAGAAGCCGGCCCGCCCGGTGTGACGGGGCTCAAGACGCTCCGCCAGCCGGTAGACCAGTAGCGCCGTGCACAACCACAACAATTCGGGCACCAGTCGCAGCACCCAGGTGGGAGCCTCCAGTGCCACCAGGGGCCACTGCGCCCAACCCACGAGTGGCGGGTGATCAAAATAACTCCAGTCAGGGTGGGCGGCATACAGCGCGTAGTGCGCCTCGTCGACCGACAGCCCCAGACTTGCGCTCAACACAGCATGCAGGGCGCAGGCCAGCACCAGCAGGATCCGGATATTCCAGGGAGCGGCAAAAAATGACAATGTGGGGCGCAAAGTTAGCCAACGGCAATGGGAGACCCCCGCAGTCTAAACTGCGACATCTGACAGCACGCCAAGTCCGAAAAAATGCCAACCCAAACCCCACCCGCCATCGACCCCCGCCTGTGCCCCTTGTGCGGACAGCCAAACCAGTGCGCCAACGAAGTGGAGCGAGAAACCGGCGTAAAACAGCCCCCTTGCTGGTGTACCACGGCCGTGTTTGAACCTGCCTTGCTCGAACGTATACCCACCGCAGCGCGCAGATTGGCCTGCGTTTGCGCACGCTGCGGGGCTGATATATCGAAATATGATTATCATTGACACCAATTAGTCACCCTAAGGTAATTGCCGACCATGTCATCGCCCACCGTTGAAAAGTCTTTCTGCACCACCCGCGAGGCGGCATCCCTGCTCGGCGTCTCGGTCGGCACCGTACAACTATGGGTCGAAAACGGCCTGCTTCAGGCCTGGAAGACAGCTGGCGGCCACCGCCGTGTACTGCGAGACTCAGTCGAAGGTTTGCTGCACAAAAAACCTGCCCAGTCGGTGCCTTCAGGCCCTACGGCCCAGACGGCGACGGGCCCCCGGCGCATGAGCATACTGGTGGTGGAGGATGACCCCAACCTGCTGCGCCTGTACCAAACCCAGATCGCCAACTGGCCCATGCAGTGCGACCTCACGCTGATAGACAACGCCATTTCGGCGCTGCTGCACATGGGCCGCGGCGGACCAGACCTACTCATTTCCGATCTGCACATGCCCGGCATGGATGGTTTTGCTATGCTCAAAGTGCTCCACAAGGCGCCGGAAACGGCCTACACCAAGGTGGTGGTCGTGACCGGGCTGGACGCTGAGGAGGTCAACGCCCGCGGTGGCGTGCCGCCCGGCGTAGAAGTGCTGTCCAAACCTATTCCGTTTGCCCGGCTGTTGCTGATTGCCCAGGGTGTGCGGCAACGGATGCCGACTTGACGCGTACCGTAAAGTAAAACGTGCTGCCTTGACCGGGTTCACTTGCAACCCAGATGCGCCCGCCCATGAGGGCAACCAATTTTTCACAAATCGCCAGACCCAGACCGGTGCCGCCAAACTGGCGTGTGCTGGAACTGTCGACCTGGCTGAAGGCCTGAAATATGTTTTCCTGCTTGTCTGGCGCAATACCCATCCCCGTGTCATTGACCGACAGGTGCAACTCATGCGCACCCCCTTCCACTGCCGTCACCCGCGCGCGCACCGTGACGCCGCCGCTACTGGTGAACTTGATGGCGTTGTCGCACAAGTTGAGCAGAATTTGACGCAACCGCCCGGGGTCGCCGCGCACCCGTGCTGGCGTGTCTGGATCGATGTGGCACACCAGCGCCAGGCCTTTCTTTTCGGCCCGCGCGGAGATTGCACTGACCAACTCGGCAATCATCTCGGCCGGCGAGAACTCGGCTGACTCAATGCTCAGCCGGCCGGCCTCCATTTTGGAAAAATCGAGTATGTCGTTCAGGATCGCCATTAGCGATTCGGCCGAGCTTTTGACCAGAGTAAGGTACTCACGCTGCTCGGCCTCAAGCGGCGTTTCCAGAAGAATATCGGTCAAACCAATGACACCGTTCATGGGCGTGCGCAATTCGTGGCCCATGTTGGCCACAAAATCACTCTTGGCCTGGTTGGCCGCCTCGGCTGAGCGGGTCAGCTCGCGCAATGCCAGGTCGGCCGCCTTGCGATCCGAGATGTCACGCAAAAATGCAACCAGGTAGCGCTGATCAACGCCGGTCACGGTGATCTCCAGGTCAATCCAATTCCCGTCACGGTGCCGGTGCCGGGTCTCGAAGCGTTCATGCCCGCGCTCAATGATGCGAGCAATCTGCGCCTGAATTTGTGGCATGACGGCCACAGCCTCGAAATCGGCAATGTTCATGGCCATTATTTCATCACGACGGTAGCCGATCATGCGACAGTAGCCCGGGTTGACATCAATGAACCGTCCGTCGGCATTGAACACCCAGTAACCGTCATTGGTACTGTCGATGGCCTTTTCGGCATTGCGTGCCCGCCTCCTGAGCCGCAACAGCAAGGGCAGCACAAGCACGGCCAGCAGCAACCCGGCGACACCCAGCGCGCCCACCATCACCCAATAGGTAAAACCACTCTCCACTGACATTCAACCATCCTTCGCAAACAACTCCAGCGCAAACCGCTCGATGCTTTGCGCGATCACCGACAAACCCATGCTCTCGCCCGGCATTTTATTAGGGTCCGTCGCCGGACTTGTCTGCGGTGCTGCTGATCAGCCTGGTAATCAATTCCAGCAATTCATCAGACGCCCGCTGCACCTTGTCGAGCTGCGCTACTTGCCGGGGGTCTGTGGCGAGCATTTGCGCCATTTCGGTCATGCCGACGATGACATTCAGAGGCGTGCGCAAGTCGTGGGCCATCGTGCCCAAAAACTGGGTCTTGGCCTGGTGGGCGGCCACGGCCGCTTTGTTGGCGTCGGCCAGAGCCATGGTGCGCTCAAGCACATGGTCCTCCAGATGGTCGCGGTGCGCCTCAACCTCTTTGCGCAAGTTCTCACGCTCAATCAGGTTGCGGATTCTGCGCCGCACAATCTCCACGTTGATCGGCTTGGAAACGTAGTCTGCCGCGCCCAGCGACAAGCCTTTCACCTCAGAGTCAAAATCATTCAATGCGGTGACAAAGATGATGGGGATATCTTTTAGCGTGAACTGTGCCTTGATGCGTTGGAGGGTCTCGTAGCCATCCACCTCGGGCATCATCACGTCGAGCAAGATCAAGTCCGGCGGGTCCTCCAGCGCCTGTAACAGTCCGATCGCACACGAGGACGCACACTGCAAGTCGAACTCCCCGTCCAGCGCAACCCCGAGCGCGATCAGGTTGGCGGGCGTGTCGTCGATAGCCAAAATACGTGGGTGTTTGATACTCATGGTTCACTCTTTCGTGGCTTGGGTGGCCGAATCGACCAGGGTGTTGCGGATGTGCCGCAGGCGCTCTAACACCGACGCGAAACGCATTTCCTGCATCTGCGCAGCCAATGCATTCATTTCAACGGCCAGGGCGGTACCTGCAGTCAAGGTTTGCAGCATCTTAAAACGACCAATGGCCGCAAACTTGTTTTTCTCAAGAAGGGGGATCAACTCATTGACCAGTGCGACAAGCGCTGGCACGTCAGCCGGCTTGACTGGATTGACCGCGGACGGCAGCACGTGCGTTGATGGCGCCGGCGTCAACCACCTGGAGAGCACCAGCCTCAAGGCGTCCACCAAAACCGGTTTGGTCAAGACCTCATCCATGCCCGCGGCCAGGCATTGCCGGCGGTCCTCTTCAAAGGCTTCTGCCGTCAGGGCGATGATCGGTATGCGGGGCTTCGCATGGTCTATCTCCCATTGGCGGATGTGTTGCGTTGCCTCGCGCCCGTTCATCACCGGCATCCGTACATCCATCAGAATCAGGTCCGGAATTTTGCCGCTCCCGCCGTGCACGATGGCGTCGACCGCTAGCTGGCCGTTTTTCACCAGCGTCATCGTCACACCCAGCGCACCCAGAACCACTTCGATCAGGCGGCCGTTCACCATGTCGTCTTCAGCCACCAGCAGGTGGGCTGAAAACTGCTCGGCTCGGGCGTTTGGTTGATTCGTGGCTGGCGCGGCGCGTTCTGTGCTGCGACTGTCTTGCCCCTGCGCAACGGCCTGCACCCGCACTGTGAACCAAAATCTGGCTCCCTTGCCTGCTTCGCTTTCCACCCCCACATCACCCCCCATGGCGCTGGCCAGGCGGCTGACAATGGACAAGCCCAGACCAGAGCCGCCGAATTCACGCGTGGTGGAACTGTCCGCTTGCGAGAACGGCTTGAACAACAACCCCTGCTTGTCTGGTGCAATACCAATGCCGGAGTCTGTGACGGAGAACTCCAGCAGTGCCGAATCACCCTCGCGCTCCACTTCTGTTACCTCGATGCGCACACTGCCACTCGGTGTGAATTTGATGGCGTTGCCCACCAGGTTGGAGAGCATTTGGCGCAATCGGTGAGCATCGCACTGGTAGCGTTGCCCAGCCGGCCCTTGCCAATGGTGTTCCAGATACAGCCCCTTGGTCTGGGCGGCACCCGAGAACAGCGCGCACGTCTCGACCAGCACCGCAGCTGGCTCAAACACCGAGGCTTCCAGCTCAAATTTGCCGGATTCAATTTTGCTCAAATCCAGAATGTCGTTGAGCAGTGCAAGCAACACTTGCCCGCTGCTGAGAATGGTGCGGGCGTAGTCGCGGCGTTCGTCCTCCGCCAGATTGGGCATGAGCAGCATCTGCGCCATACCCAAAACCCCATTCATGGGGGTACGGATTTCGTGGCTCATGGTGGCCAGGAAGCGACTCTTGGCAATGTTGGCAGCCTGCGCCCCCTCGGTCGCAAGCTCAAGGGCAATCTGTCTCTCCTTGAGCTCACGCACGCTGCGGTACAGCCGGTCTGAGGCAGCATTCAGTGCAGTCCCCAGCGCCCCGAATTCGGCAACATCGGTGTAGGGCGTCAACCTTTGCCCCAGATCCTGATCCAGTGCGTTCGCAAAACGTGTCGCCTCAGACAAAGCCCGCAAAGACGGTCTCAGCATGGCAGCCAGCAGGGCCAGCGCCAGTACGCACGCCAATGCAACCACCCACAGCGCCTGTATCCATATGCGATAGACCAGCTCACCAAACTCTGGCGGCGCAAAACTCACCCGCGCCCAGCCCAACAAGACACCCGCTGCAACGGGACTCCATGCGGCATCGGTATTGCCCTGAAGTGGCGCCAGGGTGCTTTGCAAAACAGGCCTGTTTCCCTGTGGCACCGCCACCACCTCGAGGGAATAATTGGGCGACCACTGTCCGTTTTTGTTGACCAGTTCGGCGACCAGTTTGCCCCTGGCATCGGTCACCGACAGGGAGACAATGTTGCGTGTTGCGGCAAATTTTGACGCAGCGCTCTCCAGCCCTGCCAAGTCCTCGGTGGCCATAAAGTGAGCGCTGATAGCAGCCAAATTCTGCGCCATCACGGCCGCCTCCTGCGCCGCATCCTGGCGCACCAGATCGGCCTGCTCTTGGGCCATATAGGTACCAAACCCAAAGATCGACAGCACCAGGCTAATCGTCATCAGCGCCATCAACCGCCAGCGAAAGCTGTGCGGCAGCAAGTCACGCCAAACGCGCGGTGCGGGGTGCGCTGGCGGTGCCTGCGGATTTTGAAGTGCCATGACTGGTTGCTGATGCAGCTGCGTAGCTGTTGCGTGACTATTCGATTACCAGATATTTCTGGATATTCAACTTTTCAAGCGCCAGGTAGTCAGACTGGTAGTTCGACGCGACCGGGGTCGGTGTGCGGATCTCTTTGAGCAGCGCACGGCCCTCGGCATCTTGCGTTAGCGCCAAAAAGGCCTGCGCCAGTGCTTTTTGTGCAGCGACTGGCAGGCGCGGGTGCGCCACCACCGGGTGCGAGGCCACTGGCGGTGTCTGGTACAAAATTTGCAGATGCTCGCGCACCTCGGGCAACTCGTCATTCAGCGCGGCGTTCACGGAGCCCCCGGCGGCGGCCTCTTTGCGAATCACATGCCGATAGACGTTGGAGTGGGTCTTGACGTAGCTTGGTTCAAACTGGATGGCAGCCTCTTCGGTCAGCAAGGCCCGCATATACAGCGAAGCCCCAAACGC
>CANNRR010000148.1 GCA_947508055.1 Burkholderiales bacterium | reverse complement strand
CTGCTTCCTTTCAGTGTGTGTGCCCAAAGCGGCGACTGGAGCATGGGAGGGTATGCAGGCAAATACTATGACTCCGAGCCCGCCGGGTTCACGCAGGGTCGGGCGAATTTTTTGGAGCATTACCTAGTTGCGTTCACCGCGAGCAAGACGGTGTGGCGCTCTGACACCATGCCCCTATCGTTGGAAATCGACGGCATGTTGGGATTTCAAAGTGGCGTTGTTTCGCTAGGCGAAGTGGCTTTCGCTCCCGCGCTTCGCTGGAGCGGGTTTCCGTGGAACGACACGGTCCACACCAGCTTCAGTGTGGCTCCGCTGGGTATCTCGTACACCACCTCGGTGAGCCCTCTGGAGTTGGGCAAGGAAGGCAAGGGAAGCCGAACGCTCAGCACGCTCTTTCTCGAGGTGGCGTTATCGCGTCCTAGCGACAAGTCCAACGAATTCTTCATGCGACTGCACCACCGCTGCGCTATTTATGACAAGTTGAACGACTACGGTGCCAATGGCGAGGACTTTTTCGTTTTGGGGTTCAGGCGCCGATTCTGATGCGCTAGAGACGCACCTCGCACCTCGCACCTCGCACTTTGCTGCTGCGTTGGCGACGGGCCGGGGCTTGCAATTCCAGGCTTGGGAGACAATTCAGCCTGCCATGACGAATCCCCCGACTTTTACACCCACCATGCAACTGAACAGTCCCGCAGCCGAGCCCATGCTGGCGCACCTGCAGCGCCAAATTCAGTCCAACGGCGGCTGGATCGGGTTTGACGACTTTATGGTCCAGGCCTTGTACGCCCCCGGACTGGGCTACTACAGCCGCGGCGCCATGGTGTTTGGGGCCATGCCGCAAGGTCTGCGCACGCCAGACGGCACCGTGGTTGGCGCGGGCAGTGACTTTGTGACCGCTCCCGAGATCACGCCGCTGTTTGGTCAGGCATTGGCACGACAGGTGGCGCAGGCCCTGCAGGCCACCGGCACCGACGAAGTGTGGGAGTTTGGTGCTGGTACCGGCGCGTTGGCGCTGCACATTCTGGACGCATTGGCCGCCCTGGGCGTGACGCTGCGTCGCTACACCATTGTGGATTTGTCGCAGCCGCTGAAGGAGCGCCAGCAAGCCACGCTGCGCGCCCACGGCGACACCGTTCAGTGGGCCGATGCCTTACCCGATGTCATGCGTGGCGTGGTGGTTGGGAACGAGGTGCTGGACGCGATGCCCGTCAAACTGCTGGCGCGGGTGGGTGGCGTGTGGCATGAACGCGGTGTGATCTGGGCCGATGGCGCGCCGGAGCAGACTTTCGCCTGGCAAGACCGTCCCACTGCGTTGCGGCCTCCAACCGAAGTGCCCGGTGTGCACGACTACCTGACCGAAATTCACATCCAGGGCGAAGCCTTTGTGCGCACGCTGGGTGACCGGTTGCAGGCCGGCGCCGTGTTCCTGCTGGACTATGGCTTTCCGGAGAGCGAGTACTACCACGAGCAGCGCCACATGGGCACCGTCATGTGCCACCGTGCCCATTTGGTTGACGACAACCCGCTGGTCCATGTGGGCAGCAAGGACGTCACCGCCCACGTCAATTTCACCGGCGTGGCCGTGGCTGCACAGGATGCCGGGCTGGAGGTGTTGGGCTACACCACTCAGGCGCACTTTCTGATCAATTGCGGCATCGCAGACGCCATGCAGGCCGGCTCGCAGGCGGACCGCATCGCCGCGCAAAAGCTCATTCTGGAGCATGAGATGGGTGAATTCTTCAAGGTCATCGGTCTGACCGCCGGCGCCTATTGGGACGCCATGGGCTTCAGCCACGGGGACCGAACGCACCGGCTCTGAGGCGGCTGTCTTGAAACCGCGCTTGCCGTGCCCAACTGAAATGTCAGAAAGGCCACCCCATGACTGAATCCAGACACATCGTTTGCCCCCACTGCCACACTACCAACCGCCTCAAAATGGTTGACCAGGTCAAGGCGCCAGACTGTGGCAGTTGCCACCAGCCGCTTTTCACCGCCCACACCACAGCGTTGGACGAAGTCGCGTTTGACAAGCACATTGCGCGCAACCAGATCCCCGTGCTGGTGGACTTTTGGGCACCCTGGTGCGGCCCGTGCCGCCAGATGGCGCCGGGTCTGGAGCAGGCCACCGCCCAACTGGAGCCGAACGTGCGGGTGGCCAAGGTCGATACCGAAGCCGTGCAGTCGCTCGGCGCGCGGTTCAACATCCGCAGCATCCCGACGCTGGCACTGTTTGTGGGAGGGCGCGAGGTGGCACGCCAAGCAGGTGCCATGGGGGCGGCTGACATCGTGCGCTGGACGCAGTCGCATTTGGTGCGCTAGCCAACTTCCACCGCCCGGACGCGGGCTTTGTGAATCCATTCACCTATTTTTGGCCCTGTAGCCCCCGCCAACTGTGCGTCAGCAGCTATTAAATCCGTAGCAACCGACAAGGCGTTGCGAAGCGCCAGTGCCAGCCGTGGAGCCTGCGGGTAGGGCGCGTCGTGAAAGTCCAGGCGTCCGCGGGCGTCGCATTCGCAGGCCAGCAGGATGTCTGTAAAACGGGCCGGCTTGCGAAACGCGTCGCAGCGCTCCAGCAGCCGCACCACGGCGACTGCGTTCAAACTGTCGCTGCGGTGGATGTTGCTGTGTTCCCGTGCCACCACGTCGGCCAGTTCCTTGCATTCCACGGGTACGCGCAGGCGCTGGCACAGACCCTTGCCCAGGTCGTGTGCCATGCAGGCAAAGCGCACGGGCAGGCCGACATTCATGCGGGCGGCCAGGTCCAGCACCATCATCACATGCACGCCGCTGTCCACCTCGGGGCGGTGCTCGGCACTTTGCGGCACACCCCACAGGCGGTCCAGTTCGGGTAACAGGCGTGCCAATGCACCGCAGTCGCGCAGCACGGCGAACATGCGTGAAGGTTGGGCTTCCATCAACCCGCGCGAGAACTCTTGCCATACGCGCTCGGCGACCAGGTGGTCTACTTCACCATCCAGCACCATCTGGCACATTAGCGCCAGGGTTTCGGGGGCGACGGTGAAGTCGGTGAAGCGGGCCGCAAAGCGTGCCAGGCGCAGAATGCGCACCGGGTCTTCACGGAAGGCCGGGGTAACGTGGCGCAGAATCTTGTTGGCAATGTCCTGTCGGCCCCCGTAGGGGTCGATCAGACCGTCATTTTTGAAGCAAAATTGGCCTCCAGGCAGCGTGGAATCTGCGTGAACAGCTATTGAATTAATAGTAAGGTCACGCCGGGCCAGGTCGTCTTCCAGCGTCACATCGGGCGCGGCGTGCACCGAAAAGCCACGGTAGCCCGGCGCGGTGTTGCGCTCGGTGCGGGCCAGGGCGTATTCCTCTTTGGAGATCGGGTGCAAAAACACGGGGAAGTCACGCCCTACCGGCAGGTAGCCCTGGTCGAGCAGTTCCTGCGGCGTGGCGCCCACCACCACCCAGTCTCGGTCCTGCACCGGCAAGCCCATCAGGGCATCGCGCACCGCACCGCCAACCAGGTAGGTTTTCATGGAGCGTGGGGGGCAATCCTGTAAGGCTCTTCAAAGTCCAGGAAGTCTTTTTCAGCCTTCGCCTGCGTGATCCAGGCCTGCACGCCGGGCAGTGCGCAGACGCGCTCGACGTAGGCTGCAATGTGCGCTGGCACCGGCAGGCCGTAGGTCTTGATGCGGGTGCAGATGGGCGCAAAGTAGGCGTCGGCCACGGTGAAATGGCTAAACAACAGCGGGCCACCGTGTTGCTGCAACAGGGCGCTCCACATCTCGACCAGACGCTGCACATCGGCGCGCACGCCGGCCTTGTCGCGCCAGATCAGGGCGCCGGCGTCTGCCAGGTTGGCTTCGATGTTCATGGGGCAATTGCCGCGCAGGCCGGTGAAACCACTGTGCATTTCGGCGCCGATGCTGCGTGCGCGGGCCCGTGCTGCCTTGTCTGCGGGCCACAGCTGTTTGTCGGGAAACTGCTCGGCTACATACTCGGCAATGGCCAGCGTGTCCCAGATGGCCAGATCACCGTCGACCAGCAGGGGCACCTTGCCGGTAGGACTGATGCCCGCCAGTGTGCTTTTGAAAGCCGAGTCGGCCTCGAACGAATCGAAGCGGACCATGACCTCCTCAAACGCAATGCCCGCCTGTTTAAGCAGCACCCAGGGCCGCATGGACCAGGAGGAATAATTTTTGTTGCCAATGTAGAGTTTCAACATATGGTCTCCTTGTTGCTCAGGGCAGATCGGCCCCAATATCGGGGGCCGCTGCGTCCTTTGGCCCCACGCTGCCCAGGCGTGCCTTGAGCGACTGGGGTTGACCGGTGATCAGCGCGGCATAGTTGGTGGTGTTGGAGAGCACCTTCTTGACGTAGTCGCGCGTCTCGTTAAAAGGCACGTTTTCGGCCCAGATGGCGGCTTCCATCACCGGGCCACCGGTCTGGCCGCGCCAGGTGCGCGGACGACTCGGGCCTGCGTTGTAGGCCGCAGCCGCCATCGGCATCGAGCCGTCAAAGCTGTCGAGCACCAGTTTCAGGTAGCCGGTGCCGATGGCGATGTTGGTGTCGCGATCGGTAATGTGGTGCGGCTGAAAGCCGTACAGCCCGATTTTCTTGGCCGTCCAGCGCGCCGTGGCGGGCATCACCTGCATCAGGCCAGCGGCGCCAACGCCTGATTTGGCGTCCATGATGAAGCGGCTTTCTTGCCGGATCAGGCCATACACATAGGCCGGGTCCAGTCCGATCTGACTGGTGCGTGCCACCACCGATGCCTTGAATGGCATGGGAAAGCGCTGTTCGAAATCGATGACGGCTTTGGTGCGGTCGCTGGTGTTGATGCAGCGGTCCCACACCTCGTGGTGGCAGGCCATGTCGGCCGCGGCCAGCAAACCGCGGTCGTCCATGCCGCCGCGCACATGCAGGTTGGTGCTGTAGTTCCATTCGCGCACGCCCTCGGCGCGCAAACCGATATTGATGGCATACAGCGCTCGGTTCAGGCCGGGGTTCAGCCGGGCGGCTTCTTTTTCCTCCACCGTTAGGGGTGCAGGTCTTTCGGACACGGTGGTGCGCTGGCCCAGTTCTTCGAGCGCCAGTTGCTCGTAAAACCCGCGTGCGCTGGCAATGCTCTCCAGCAGCAGCAGCGCCTGGGCACGTGCGCCTTCAGTGGCAACCTGCAGCAGTCCACGGGCGCGCCAGTAGACCCAGGTTGGATCGACGCGTTGTGCATCGCTCATGGCGCCAATGGCGGTCAGCACCTGCGGCCAACGCCCGACGCGCAAGGCAGCGCGCACTGCCCAAGCCAGGTGGTCGTCGTGCATGGCAGTGGCTTGACCGCGGGAAAAATAGTCGGTCGCATCGCTGGAGAGTTTCATGGCGGCGCGCTTGCCAATCACGCCCCACACCCAACTGCGCTCCTCGGCAGTCAATTGGGCCTTCCAGCGCAATTTGTCGATTTCAGCCGCCGCCTCTGCCGGGTCCAGATAGGCCAGGCGAATGAGCGCCAACGACACCAGCTCGCGCGTTTTCGGTTGCAGCGCGGTGAGCTTGTCGTTCAGGTACTTTCTGGGGTTGAGGTAGAAGCTGTTGACGGTCTGGACCGAGCCGGGGCTGACGATTCCCACTGCCTGTGCCACCACCCGCAGGCGGTCGTTTTCCATGCCCAGGCGGGCCCGTTGCCACACCATGGTGCTGGACGTGGTGTGGTCTTTGCGCAGTTGCTCGGCAGCGGCAGAGCAGCCTTCATCAGCCTCTTTTAGTCCCAGCCAGAGGTCTTTGACCTGCGCGGTGTTGTCTACGCCGCTGCTTAAGTGCTCGGCCAGCAGGGCGTAGCAGCGCACCGAACGATCGTCGTTCATGCGGTAGAGCGGAAACTCGCGGTTGAAGGCGACCCAGTCGCGGTTGCGGCCATGTTGTAGCAGCAGTTCAGTTCGCAGGCGGTCTTCCTGGTAGGTGCCGCTGTAGCGGGTGAAAAAGTTCTGAATCTCGGTGTTGCTGGCTTCGTCCAGTCGGGCCGATAGGTCCCAATAGGCTGCCCACGGCTCCAGCGGATGGCCGCGAACCTGGCTGAGTAGCGAGCTCAAGCGTTTGCGGTCGCGTTGTTTGTAGGCTTGTGCCATGTCCAGCACGGTGGCGTCGACACGCGCGACGTCCCGGCTTTCTGCGCAAACAGGGGAGGGTGTCAGCACCAGGGCGGCGCCCGTGAGCACTATCGATGTCAAAATGGCTGAAAACTGCATGTGGAGATTATGGACAACTCAGACGCATCAAAAACGGCAGCCAAGAAAGCCTTGCGCCGGCACCTCCTTGAACAACGGCTGAACCTGCCGGATCGGCTACAACAGGCCGATCTGTTGCAGCAGGTCATGCGCATCTGGCTGGTGGGCCGCCCCGACACCATCATCGGTGCCTACTGGCCCATCAAGGGCGAGTTTGACCCCTTGCCAGCGCTGCACCGCTGGAAGGAAGACGGTGAATTGCTCGACCAGCCGCAGCGTCGCCGCATTGGCCTGCCAGTGGTCAATAAAGAGCACAAGACCATGACCTTTCATGCCTGGTATCCCGGCTGCCCCATGGAAGACGATGCGTATGGCATCCCAAAGCCCAAGGACACCGAGGTCATCGTGCCCACCCTGCTGTTTGCGCCCTGTGTGGGCTATGGGCCGGGCGGCTACCGCCTGGGCTATGGTGGCGGATTTTACGACCGCATGATGGCCGCGTTGCAACCCAGGCCGTTCACCGTGGGTTTGGGCTTTGGGGTCGGCTTCGTCGAAGACTTTGAGCCCGAGCCGCATGACCTGCCGCTGGACGCCATCCTCAACAACCATGGGGTGGTGTGGCCGGTTTAGCAGGAGAATTCCCTATTTCATTGGCCACTTTTTTTATTGAATCGATACAGGATTTGCAACATGCCCGATGCCTCCGACAAGACTGCCAAAACCACTAAAACCACCGCCGCCAAAAAGACCATCCGGTCGGTGGCGCGCAAGGCCGTGCAGGGTGATATTGCTCCGACCACCAAGGCGCGCGCACTTGGCAAATTCATCGCCAGCGAAGCGGTTGATGCGGCACAGGGCAAGGCCATAGCCGCCGCGCTGAACCTGGCTCGTCCAGGTGCCACGGGCACAGCACAGGAGCGGGCCAAGGGTCTGCGTGCCATGCTCGAAGGCGCGTCGCCCGACGATGCTCGGGTGCTGCGAGAGGCGTTGATGGGTCGCATCAAGGGCGAGTCGGGCAAGAAGGGGCTGAACCCGGACGACCTGCTGGCAGATGACTGGCGTGACGGGGGCTACCCCTACCGCCACCTGATGCGCCGCAGCACCTACGAAGAAACCAAGTTTCATCTGCAGGTGGAGTTGCTCAAATTGCAGGCCTGGGTTAAAGAAACCGGGCAGCGCGTCGTGATTTTGTTTGAAGGGCGCGATGCGGCCGGCAAGGGCGGTGCCATCAAGCGTTTCATGGAGCACCTGAACCCGCGCGGAGCACGCGTGGTGGCGCTGGAAAAACCCAGCGAAATGGAGCGCGGCCAGTGGTACTTTCAGCGCTATGTGCAGCACCTGCCCACGCGCGGCGAAATTGTGTTGCTGGACCGCAGTTGGTACAACCGCGCCGGTGTCGAGCGGGTGATGGGCTTTTGCTCCAACGAAGAGTACGCCGAGTTCATGCGCCAGACCCCGGAGTTCGAGCGCCATCTGGTGCGCAGCGGCGTGCACCTGATCAAGTTCTGGTTCAGTGTCAGCCGAAAGGAGCAACTGCGGCGGTTCAAGGAGCGCGAGAACCACCCACTCAAGCAATGGAAGCTGAGCTCGGTCGACTTGGCCTCGCTGGACAAATGGGAAGACTACACGCGTGCCAAAGAGGGCATGTTTTTTGATACGGATACGGCAGATTCGCCCTGGACCGTGATCAAGAGCGACTGCAAGAAGCGCGCCCGCCTGAATGCCATGCGCTATGTGCTGCATAAGTTGCCGTACAACAACAAGGACATCGCACAGGTCGGCAAGCTCGACCCGCTGATTGTGGGGCGCGCCCATGTGGTGTACGAGCGGGGCGAGAACCCGAACGCAATTTTGTGAGGGGTTGGGCGTAAATCGGGTCAATCCAAACACGTAAACGGTGCTTTGACATGCGGGTTGCTCTATTACCGATCAACCCGCAGTCCGAGGTTTTCTCGCGCCGGGCGCATTTTTGGCTGCCTTCTTGGGAGTCTTCTTGGCGTTCTTTGCAATCAAAGCAGCCTGCAGTGCCATGCGTGCCCAGGCTGCCATGGCGTGGGCTGAGTCCATGGCGACTTCGGGGGCGCTGTAGTAGTTCATGCCGCGTGATACGGGTTCGCCACCTTTGCTGGAGGCGTAGGTAAAGCGCTCGCAACCCGCAGTCTCCCACGCCTGACGGCTCTCGTCATTGGCCTTGAGCCAGAGCTTTTCGCCACGCCCCAAGTCGGCAATGATGGCGATCGTCAGTCCGTCGGTGCTGATGCCCCAGCCACCAAACATGCGTTTGGCCGTGCATGTCCCGGCGCTGGACAAAATTTCACAGCAATACAGAGCGAAGTCGGATGGGGTAGTGGCCATGGTGGTT
>CANNRR010000147.1 GCA_947508055.1 Burkholderiales bacterium | reverse complement strand
TTCCGGGGTGTCATGCGGATCCTCGACACCAGGATGGTGTGCCTTGACAGGGTATACCCGAATCGACCCTCGGCTATGTTAAGTTTTATTAAGATCATCTCAGACTCATCGCGGGTTGCAAACGACCCGGCGTGATTGATTCCAGCCCGCAAAGAAAGCGTAAAGGCAATGAGCGTGACAAAACAGGGCGGACAAATGTTTATTTTGTTGCCTTGGGCGGCGGCGCCGTCGTAACCAAACTTACACAAGTGGCTTGCCGGTAAGCGGGTATTGGTGGAAGACAGGTAACGCTGGAGGCTGTGTGGTAACGCTCCCAATTATTTTCATCGCGCCGTCCCGACAATGCTTTTTCCGCAATCAGGATCCTGACGACAGATTCAAGTTTGTCGCAGATTGGTCGTAATGACACACACTGGCAAGGGGTCCTCTGCGCGACACGGATCCCCAGCTTGGCGACAAGTCGGTCAATTGACCTTCCTGGGAGGGAAGGGGGACAAGAACAAAGCAGCTCAGTTTGGGTATTGACCCGAGATCTCTGTTGCCCTTGACTGCCTATACAGATAGGCAACATTTGCATCGACCCGTCAGAGGCTATGAATTAAAGGTCAATTCTGTGATGGGAGGATTCGGTGAAGCAACTCATTGTGCAATTTCAGCAGGCATTGGCGGCGCTAGACCGCGTCAAGGCGAATGCACTTTTTAGCGAAGCACTCGCAACACGGACGCCTATCCAGGCGGTGGAACAACTCGTAGTTCCCGCTCTGGAGCAGATCGGTGCTGCATGGCACAGCGGCGACATTGCAATGTCGCAGGTATACATGAGCGGGCGCTTCTGCGAATCGCTGGTGGACGGCGTACTACCTCCAAGCGATCCAGACCGAAAGCATCAACCTCGATCCGCAATCGTTGTATTGAGCGATTACCATGACCTGGGTAAACGCATTGTTTACTCCGTCATGCGGGCCAGTGGGTTTGAGTTGTTTGACTATGGACGGCTTGATGTAGATCAATTGATTGAAAAGACCATTTCCGATCACATCCGCATTTTGATGATTTCGGTGCTGATACTGCCATCTGCGCTAAAGGTGAAGCAGGTGTGCCGTGGCCTGAAACAGAGTGGGTCTGATGTCAAAGTGGTGGTCGGTGGCGCGCCGTTCCTATTTGATGCACAACTCTGGCAAGAGGTCGGTGCGGACGCCATGGGCAACAGTGCCTCTGAAGCCGTTGCGATCGTGAAACGTCTGATGGGAGCGATGCAATGACCGCTAGCAACATGACCTCTATGCAACGCACGCTCACCGCACTGGGACATCAGGAGCCCGACCGCGTGCCGCTTTTTCTGCTCACCACACTGCACGGTGCTAGAGAAATGAATTTGTCCATTGAGGACTACTTTTCACGCTCCGAAAATGTGATTGAAGGTCAGGTTCGCTTGCTGAAGAAATACCGCAGCGATTGTCTATATCCCTTTTTCTATGCATCCATAGAAACCGAAGCCTGGGGAGGAACAACTCTTTTCCTGCCAGACGGTCCGCCCCTGTGCGGGGCTCCCATTGTTCGAAAAGCGGACGATATCGACCATTTGGCGTCGCCATCTGTCCTGGAGTCTGCGGGCCTCGTCAGAGTCCTCGAAACAATTGAAGCCCTGAAGGCCATGGTTGGTGACACCGTGCCCATCATTGGAGTGGCCATCTCACCATTTTCTCTTCCAATAATGCAAATGGGGTTTCATGCCTATATCGAGCTGCTGTACGAACAACCCGAGCGCTTTGAACGTCTGATGGCGTTGAACGAAGCCTTTACTGTTTCATGGGCCAATGCGCAATTGGCCGCCGGTGCTACCGCCATCTGTTACTTTGATCCGATGTCTTCACCTACCAACATACCGCGCGACCTGTACTTGCGCACTGGTCAGCAAGTGGCCAAGCGCACCATCGGTCGAATCAACGGGCCCACTGCTACACATATGGCATCTGGTCGCAGCCTGTCCATTCTGTCGGACATTGCAGATACGGGAACCGCCGTGGTTGGCGTCAGCGCAATGGAAGACCTTGCCGAACTCAAATTTGCCGCACACGGACGTGTGTCGCTTTTGGGAAACCTCAATGGCATCGAAATGCGCCGGTGGACAGCTGAGCAGGCGCAATTCGAAGTCAAACGTGCCATCGCCAAGGCAGGGCGTAGCGGCGGCTTTATTTTGAGCGATAACCATGGCGAAATTCCGTGGCAAGTCCCAGACCAAGTGCTCCTGGCGATTGCAGACGCTGTGGACCAATGGGGGCGCTACCCGCTCAACTGGATCGAAGACTTCGCCATGGCACTCACAGCCTGACGGCTTTTCAGCATGACACCACGCCTATGCATCTTCAGCTGCCACAATTTCCACGCGGAAGTTCAAGCCAGCGTCAAGTTGGAAGGCTGGACCGATGTCGTGACCTCCGAATTTCCATCGCGTTGTGGTCGACCACCCATAACCTGGGAAGAGCTGCAAACATATTTGCCGGCGCAATGCACCAAAGTCATTATTTTCGGACGAGCGTGTATTGGCGCTCTGGGCCAAGCGCCGGACAGCTTTCCGCCCTTACAGTTGATTGCCAAGGAACAGTGTTTTCACCTGATCGCAGGTCAGACACTGGTGGATACCGCCATCTCCGACGGTGCCTACCTAATGTCTCCCGGTTGGGTACGCCACTGGCACAGACACATCGCCGATCAGGGCTTCACGCCGAAAACCGCAGGGGAGTTTTACCGAGACTTCGCTAATAAGCTGGTTTTACTCGATACCGGTGTAGATTCGGATATATCGAGCTACGCGGAACAATTTTCAGAGGCGATCGGGCTGCCGTTGAATCACGTCGCCGTTGGCCTCGACACCATGCGCTTGATGCTTGGCAAGTCCGTACTTCAGTGGCGACTGGAGCAGTTGCTGGCCGACACCCGGCAAAGCCAGCGCGCACAGAGTGCCGAGTTGGCGGACCATGTCTGCGCTCTGGATCTACTCGGGCGACTCTCCGAGCTACGACAAGAAGCGGAAGTGATTGCCGCCATTGAAGACACTTTTCGTATGCTGTTTGCGCCAAAGGCATTGCACTTCCAAAGTGTAGACCACTCAAGGCGTGGCTCTACACCTGCAGCTCCCCTGGAGTTACAGGAACTGCAACTTTCCTTGGCGACACCATATGCACGGACGCCAGATGGCCAGGGATTCGCGTTGTTATTCAGCCATGACGGAAAGGAATTTGGCAGCATCATCCTGAGTCAGTTGGCATTTTCGCAATACTTGGACCGATACCTGAACTTGGCCCTGGCACTGACTGGTATATGCGCCCTTGCTTTGGACAGTGCACGCACTCGCAGGCGACTGTTGGAGGTCGAGAAAATGGCATCACTGGGTGTGCTGGTAGCCGGCGTTGCCCACGAAATCAACACGCCGGTGGGCGTAAGCGTACTAGCGGCCTCGACTTTGCAAAGTAAGACCGTTGAGCTATCAAATAGCTTCGCAGAGCGCAGCATGACGCAGACTTCGCTGCAGTCCTACTTCACCGATGCCCAGTCACAAGTTGGATTGATTCTGTCCAACCTGGAGCGCGTCGGCAAGTTGGTAGATACGTTCCGACAAGTTGCCGTGCATGGATCGCCGGAAACGTCTCCAGTGCGTCTTGCACGCCTAATTCGCGACGTGATCGCGAGCATGGGTGATCGCCTCGCGAACGAAGACGTTTCGCTGCATGTCGACTGCAACGATGCATTGGAGATTGATAGCCATTCGGGCGACTGGATCAGTATTTTTACCAACTTGATCTCCAACTCGTTGCAACATGGCTTTAGAGACAGAAAGCATGGCGAGATCGAAATATCGGTACAAGAGAGTCCCTCCAAATTGCTAATTTCTTATGCCGACGATGGCGGTGGACTGACGCCGGAAGTGCGCATGCGCGTTTTTGATCCATTCTTCACAACGGACTTGCAAAATGGCATGGGTCTGGGGATGCACCTTGTTTACAACCTGGTCACGCAACGCCTGCATGGCACCATTACCTGTAACTCGCCGGTTGAACGAGGAGCCCTATTCCATATTGAGATCCCGTGCAGAGAGGGCTCGAAACAGCATGACTAACATTGACAACTTTACGAGCCTGTTTGCTGCTGAGCCACCAGTCCAATCGGCAGCATCGCTGCATGGGACGCCGACCTGGAAAGTCTTGCTGGTGGACGATGAAGAGGACATTCATGTCGTTCTGCACATGGCACTGAAAGACATATTTGTCGAGAAACGTTCGCTAAGACTGTTTGATGCCCGGTCGGCGGCTGAGGCGAAATCTCTGTTGGCTCAGCATCCGGACATGGCGCTGATCCTGCTGGACGTTGTGATGGAATCTGAGCTTGCTGGGTTGGCATTGGTGCAACACATTCGCCGCACGATCTGCAACCAAATGGTGCAGATCGTGCTGGTCACGGGGCAACCTGGCTACGCGCCTCAGCGTCAAGTGGTCACCGACTACGAAATTGATGGTTACCGGTTGAAATCGGAACTGACCGCTGACAAAATCTTTGTGTCGGTGTACGCCGCTTTGCGTACCTATCGCGCCCTGAGAGATTTGGAGCAGCAACGACGCGAACTAGAAGCTCTCACCGTAGACTTACGCGAAAGTGAGGGACGGCTCCGTCTGGCTGCCAGTGTCTATGCCAACAGTTACGAGGGCATCATTATTTCCACAGCCGACAAGAAGATCATTGATGTCAACCCGGCTTTCACTCGCATCACCGGCTATGCCAGCGAAGAAGTTTTGGGACGTACTCCAAAAGTATTGGCGTCCGGGCGGCACGATACCGCCTTTTACAGGGCTATGTGGGAGTCCATCAACGAACACGATTTCTGGCAGGGAGAGATCTGCAACCGACGGAAATCGGGTGAGTTGTTTACCGAAATTCTTTCGCTTTCTGTGATCAGGGACGGCAGCGGCACGCTGCAAAATTACATCGGTGTCTTTTCAGACATCAGTTTGCTCAAGGCGCACGAGGAGGAGTTGCACCGCATAGCGCACTTTGATATGCTCACCGGCGTTCCCAACCGCCGGCTGCTCTCTGACCGATTGACGCAGGCGCTGACCCGAACCCGCCGTACGCAGCGTTCGGCGGCAGTCTGTTACCTCGACCTCGATGGATTCAAAGCCGTCAACGATCGGTTTGGCCATGCAGTTGGAGACAAATTGCTGGTTGCAATTTCGCAGCGACTCCAAAGTGTGCTGCGCGCCGATGACACGCTGGCACGGTTGGGTGGCGATGAATTTGTTTTGTTGCTGACAGAACTGACACATGCACATGAGTGTCAAATGGCGCTTGAGCGAATATTGGCCATCGTCAAAGAGCCATTGGAAATTGATGGCGTGATTTTTGAAGTATCTGCCAGCATCGGCGTCACCATTTACCCCGAAGACAATGCCGACGCCGATACGCTGCTGCGACATGCCGATCAGGCGATGTACAAGGCCAAGGAACGGGGCAAGAACAGTTACCGCTTTTTTGATCAGGCACACGACCATCAGGTACAAACCCAACGCCTCAACCTGCAGCGGTTGCGCGAGGCACTAGAACACCATGAATTTGCGCTGTTCTACCAACCCAAAGTCGATCTAATATCTGGGGACGTCATCGGGGCGGAAGCACTGATACGCTGGCAACATCCTGAGCAGGGCTTGCTTGCGCCCGCTGCGTTCCTGCACTTCCTCGAAGGCAGCGATCTCGAAATCGAAGTTGGTGAGTGGGTAATCGACTCAGTGCTGCAGCAGATCTCTGCCTGGAACCGACTGGGCCTCACCTTTACCGTCAGTGCCAATATCAGCGCGGACCACCTTTTGAGTAACAAGTTTTCCAACAAGTTGCGTCAGCTTCTTCTCGACCATCCCGACGTGAGGCCTTCAAGTCTGGAACTTGAAATTCTGGAAACCGCAGCTCTGACCGATATGAAAAAAGCCGTGCGCACCATCACTGAGTGCAGAAAGCTCGGAGTGCAATTTGCATTGGACGATTTTGGCACTGGTTATTCATCACTCACGTATTTTCTCAACCTTCCCGTGCAACTATTGAAGATAGACCAGAGCTTTGTGCGTGTCATGCTGGAAGACCCGGGTGGGCTCGGTATTGTTGAAAATGTGGTGCGTATGGCGCAGGCTTTCAACCGACCCGTTATTGCAGAAGGCGTGGAGACATTGGACCATGGCGCCATGCTGCTGCACTTTGGGTGTCGGCAGGCACAAGGCTATGGCATTGCCAAACCTATGCCGGCAAACCAACTACCAGCGTGGATTCAACACTGGAATGTAAGTGCGTGCTGGCGCACCCTTGTGCATCCGAAGCCTGGGCAAGATGTGACATTACTTGTAGCAGCAGAAAGTCACCGGGTGTGGGTTGAAAAGGTGCGCTGGCACGTAGATCATCCATCCGAGGAAATTCAGTCTTTGGCCGACTCCCACAACTGCAGCTTTGGAAGGTGGTTTGAAGGAAGCGCTGTTACTCGGTATGGAAAGTCGATCAACTACCAGCCCATCGGTGAATTGCATGAGCGCTGCCACGCAATTAGCGTGCAGGCGCTGGAACTTGCACGGTCTGCACAACCCGCTGCTTCGCAGGACTGCATGCAAGCGCTCTTGAGCACCAGTGACCATTTGCAGCAACTGCTTGTTGCTTTGCTTCGCGCCGATGAAGTCCAGAGGGTCGCCATTGAGTCCGCGCTTGCTCATGGATTGGCTCCATGACAACTTGCTGTCACGCGTAGTCAGTATGGTTGGCGGGTTTTCGCAATTTCGTCACAGGAATTCTGATCTTGCCAATGTTGTGTAGGGGAACAACCAACTCCAAGAGTTTGCTTGAAGCAGCGTCCCATCCGTCGTACCGTTCAATCACGCTCGCATACGCTGCCATTCGCCAAATATGAAGCCTGTATCGTTAACATGGAAGTGACGGGCCGAAGGGGCGACTGCGATCACTGGTTGACCGGTGCTTCACTTCCGTTTTCACGGCTCAACTTGAGCGACCGCTTTGACTACTTGTGATGGTCAGCGATGGTACGTTGCCGAAGGCCACGAACAGCTTCTTAATGGCGTTGAAATGGAGCGCCAGATAGCAGACTCTGGCGTAGACCCGCAATGTCTCTTTATGTCGCCGTCCGAGAGAAAAGTCCCCAACACCCAGGCGACTGGCTCCAGAAGTCCAAAGCTGACACAGAAACTCGAAACTCGGCTTCCGAGAATGTTGGCTGGCATCAGAAGAGACTCAGGCGACGGTCAACTTTTCGATCTGCCCGCTCCAGGCCGGTCATTCAATCCTCAATTTTTCACCCTCGGTACATCGTTCCATGTCGGGTCAGGCTTCCATTGTTTGATCCAATCCGGCAATTTGTCAGCGGGCATCGGGCGTGCAATGCCGTAGCCCTGCGCCAGCTCGCAGCCGAGTTCAAGCAACATGGAACCATGCTGCGCGGTCTCCACCCCTTCGGCAATCACTTTCAGGTCAAAGGCGCTGGCCAGTTTGAGCACACCGATCAGAATCAAGAGGCTGTCGCTGCTGTCAAGCATGTCGCGGATAAAGTTCTGGTCGATCTTGAGGTACTTCACCGGCAGTTTCTTCAGCCCCGTCAAGGAAGAGCGGCCGCTGCCAAAGTCGTCGAGTGCGCATTCAACGCCAATGCTGCGACACTCCCGGATGACTTGGGGCACATGGTCCAGATCGTTGACAGCGTTGGCTTCCAGTAATTCAAGTTCAAGGCAGTTTGGCTGTAACCCGGGGTGGGCCGCCAGCGCTTTGCGCAGTTGATGGACGAAGTCAGCCTGCATTAAATGGCGCCTACCGATATTGACGCTGACCGCGATGTTCAGTCCCACTTCTTGCCAGCGTTCCATCTGCGCCAAAGCGCTCTCGATTACCCATTGCCCTAACTTGACGGCCAGAGGGTGGTCCTCGATCATCGGCAGAAAGTCCGCTGGTGGCAGTAGTCCTCTTTGGGGGTGCCGCCAACGGATCAGGGCTTCGACGCCGATCACAGCCCCGGTTCGCAGGTTCACCTTGGGCTGGTACTGAAGCAGGAACTCGCCTTCACTCAGGGCGCGTTCGATACTTTGCATGCTTTCATGACGCGCCCGCACGTTGCGGTCCTGTTCGGCATCAAAGACGTGAAAGCGGTTCTTGCCGGCTTGCTTGGCCTGGTACATGGCCTGATCGGCCTGGCGCATTAGTTGATCGGGTTCGAGTTCCTGATCCTGCGCCTGTGGGTAGAAGGTAACGCCCAGGCTAGCGGAAACCTGCAGTTGTGCTTGTCCATACCGAAACGGTCTGGCTGCCGCGTCGAGCAAGCGGTTGAGCATGGGTGCGCTGGCGTCCACATTGGCCAGATCGGGCAGTACGGCAACAAACTCGTCGCCACCCAGGCGCGCCAGGATGTCGCCATCGCGCAGCGCCCCCTTCATGCGTTCGGCCAGCGTGATCAGCAGATGGTCGCCCGCCTCGTGGCCGTGGTTGTCGTTGACCGCTTTGAAGCCATCCAGGTCAATAAAGACCACGGCCAGGTGCTGGCCACGGCGC